>DAISXR010000131.1:3732-8317 GCA_036825755.1 Anaerolineaceae bacterium | reverse complement strand
CCGTGGCCGGTGACGCGCATTTGCAGTCTCACACGCACCTGACCGGTGGATGGATCAACGCCTGTCTCCTGCTGGGCCGATAAAATCGTCGCGCCCGCCCAGATGGCATTTCGGTTATCAATCTCGGCGCTTTGCGCCTGTTCCAGCAGTTGTTTGATTTTCCTGCGCTGCGAACGAAGGATCACCAAAAAGATACCGCTGACCAACACGGTTGGCAATAGAATCGCCAGGGCTAGAGTCCACCATTCCATTTCGTCCTGACCTCTCCATGATGCGATTATCCGGGATCTGGTTCCATTGTACAATAAACGATGACTCAGTGGGTGGAAACCGTTATTTTTGCACAAATCAAACCAAAAAAACAATTTCAGATGCAGACCGAATAAAATCCGTTCGAACTTCGTTTTATCAGTGAAGAAGAGGATCAAACAGCATGAGTATTGCGGCTCCAGGCAGCGAACTCGAAACCAAATGGGTGCGTCTTGCACAGGCCGGTGATCAGCAGGCTTTTGCGCAATTGATCCTTATCTACTGGGAAGGAGTGACGGGTATGGTGTATCGAATGTGCGGTGATACGAATCTGGCGGAAGACGCCGCTCAGGATACGTTTCTCCGCGCATGGCAGAACCTGCGGTCATACGAGCCCCGCACCACGCTGCGAAGCTGGCTGTACCGCATCGCCGCCAACCGCGCCATTGACCTGCTGCGACGTGAAAAGCCTGCTGCGGATATTGGGCAGATAGATCCACCGGATGACGCGGCCCTGCCGGAGACCCGGGCGATTCTCAATGAAAGGCAGGCCAAAGTGCAGGCTGCGGTTCTGGCGCTGCCGATTGCCAGCCGGTCGGTTTTGATCCTGCGCGAATATGAAGGTTTGTCTTATAAAGAAATCTCCGAGACGCTGGATATCCCGCTGGGAACCGTCATGTCGCGGCTGAATTTTGCCCGGCTGAAACTGGCGGCTGCCCTGCAGGATGAATTGGAGGACGCATGAACGGTCAAGACTACGGTCAACCTCACATCAACGGGCATGTGACCGGCTTTTTGAGCGGATACATGGATGGGGAGCTTTCGGCTGAAAACATGCAAACGGTAAAAAATCACCTGGCAGTCTGCCCGCAGTGCCGTGCACGGCTCCAACAGATGCGCTCGCTGTCACGCCTGTTTTCGGAACAGCCCCCGGTTCGGCTGCAAACTTCTCCGCAGCAGGCGGCTGCCATTCTTCAGGCGAACCTTCCCGCGCGCAAAGAATCGCTTGTGGAACGCGTTTTTGGCCTGATCTGGGCGCTCCTGCCGGGAGGGCTGGCGGTATCATGGGGCCTCCTGCAGGCTATATTTGTCACCGCTTTTTTGGTCAGCCTGATTATCGTTTCGGGGGTATTTCCGCAGATCAACGCGCTCCTGCCGCAGGCCCCCGGCTCGCTGCTCACGTTGCTGATGACCCCGCCGGCATTATCCGGTCCACTGGATCTGGCCGGGTTTCTCTGGAAGTTGATCACCGTGGATGACGCGGTGCTGGAGGGAGTCATCATCTATGCCGGGTTGAATTTAGGCCTGGCAGCCCTGTTCGCGGCCTGGATGGCAGGCTGGTTTATGTCAAAACGCAGAGGTTCTCTGCAGTCAGAAGAAAGGTAATAGAAAATGGATCACATTCGAATTTTAAAACGCTCCTGGGAAATTTTATGGCGCTACCGCGCCCTGTGGCTGTTTGGTATTATTCTCGCCATCACCGCCTCCGGCGGTTTTCCGAACGGCGGGAATGCCAGCTACAACTTTGATTCAAGCGATCTGCCGCAGTTCAACCCGGACTGGAACTGGCCGTTCAACTTTCAACCGAACTGGAACTGGGGTTCAAATGCTCTGGGCGGGGCTCTGGTAGGCGGGATCATCGCTTTGGTGTGCGTGCTGGTTCTGCTGGGGGTGGTGTTTACTTTCCTGCGGTACATCGCCATCACTGCCACCATCCGCATGGTGAATGATCACGAAGAAACCGGTGAAAAACGCACCGTCGGGCAGGGATTTCGCATGGGCTGGGCGCGAGCCTCCTGGCGGATTTTCCTGATCGATCTGGTGATCGGGTTCCCGTTCACCATTGCTGCCCTTGTCCTGCTTGCCCTGGCAGCCTCGCCGCTGTTGTTATGGGTTACCGATAATCAGGTCGCCGGAATTTTGGGCACCGTGGCAGCCATTGGCCTTTTTTTCCTGTACGTGCTGCTGATGATTGTGGTTTCAGTCCTGATGGGCGTTTTCATGCAGATCATTTACCGGGTGACTGCACTGCAAAACCTGGGTGTCTTTGAATCGATCCGGGTGGGATATGCGCTGGTGCGAAAGAACCTTAAGGACACGCTGCTGATGTGGCTGGTGTTGCTGGGGGTCAAAATCGTCTACGGTATCGCAACTTTGATTGTGGGCCTGTTCCTGTTCCTGGTCGCTTTGATCATCGGCGGTGGTCTCGGGTTGCTGGGCGCCGGTGTGGGCTCGCTGCTGGGCGGTGACGGCGCCTCGTGGATTACTGCGCTGGTGCTGGGCGTGCCGGTCTTCCTGGTGGTGCTGATCATCCCGTCGCTGATATTCGGCGGTTGGAAGGAAGTGTATCTCTCCTCCAGTTGGACTCTGGCGTACCGCGAGTTCATGGCTCTGAAGGAGGTGACCCCCGCAGAGCCGGTGTATGACAATGACGAAATCGAAGACTTGCCCGCTCGCGGTGATGACGAGCCGGATATCGAAGACGTACCGTAAAACAAAATTTTCTTCTGCGAGGGAGGCTGCCGCGAAGCAATGCGCAGCCTCTCTTTTTAATCCGGAATACGCAGCCTGATGCTGGGTCAAACGACATTGTATTTCCACACAAAAAGGTGATAAATCCGGTTATCTGTTTCCCTAAAAACGGATAAATGTGACCTTGCGAAGCCTTGTTGGGAATGATAAAAATGATCCGCTGCGAAAGCGGCTGTTTTGTTGCCCGCGCGATGAGGCGGTGTGGTTTCCCTTTTTACCTCGGATCACTGCTTTTTGGAGGATGGATGATCGGTCTTGTTCAAATTTTTGGTGGATTGGCGCTTTTTCTGTTCGGTATTTCCCTGCTCAGCTCAGGGATGGAAAAACTGGCAGGAGACCAGATCCAAAAATGGCTTGATCGTGTAACCAGCAACCGCCTGAAAAGCGCGGGGTTTGGTACGGCGGCAACCGCTTTGCTCCAGAGCAGCGGTTTGCTGATGGTGACCATGATCGGTCTGATCAATGCCAATCTGATGACGGTGGAGCAGGCCATCAGTGTGATGCTCGGGCAGGAAATCGGCACCACCATGACTGCCCAGATTGTGGCCTTCGAGATTGGCAATGCCCGCCTGATTCTGGTGATCGCGGGTCTGGCTTTTCTTGAGTTCTTCCCGAAACGCGATTGGAAAAAGTTCGGTGAGATCCTGATGGGTCTCGGCATCATCTTTGTGGGCATGAGTTACATGTCGGACGCGCTGGATACGCTGGTGTTGATCCCCTGGGTGGCCAACGCGCTCACCATGATGGGGCAATACCCCTGGCTGGGCATCCTGGCCGGTATCGTGGTCACATCACTCACCCAAAGCAGCACGGCCGTCACCAGTATGACAGTGGCCATGGGGATGAGCCAGGCCATTACCCTTAACGGCGCTATCGGCATCATTTTGGGGGCCAACATCGGGTCCTGTATCACCGGTTTGATGGCTTCGCTGCGCCTGTCGGCCACCGCAAGGCAGGCTTCGCTGGCTCAGATTTTGATCAACGTGGCGGGCGTACTGCTTTTCATTCCGTTTATCGCCCCGTTTTCACGCCTGATCGAGCTCACGTCGCTTTCATTGCCGCGCCAGATCGCCAACGCGCATACTATCTTCAATGTGACCGTCAGCCTGCTGCTGTTCCCGTTTGTGCATCAAATATCCAATATCGTCAAGAAACTGGTGCCGGCGGAAGCGAAAAAAGAAAAACAGAAAGTCACCGTCTTTATCGATGAGATGCAGTACGCGGTGCCGGCTGTGGCGATTACCCAGGCGGCCCACGAACTCAGCCGTCTGGGAGATGTAACGGCCAATATGGTGGAACTGGGCTGTCAGGCGCTCACAGATAATGATCTGGACAAGGCACGCCGGGTGGTGGAACTGGAATGCGGCACGGTGGACCCGGTGACAAAGGAACTGGAAGGTTTTATCAATACCCTGATGAGCACCGAACTGACCTTCGCGCAGCAAAAGCGCAGCTTCCAGATGAAAAACCTGCTCATCGATGTGGAACGAATTGGAGATATGGCCGAGGATATCGCCGAGTTTGCCAATGAGCGGATGAACAACAACGTACCCTTCACCCCGGATGCCATCGTAGAACTGGATGAGCTGTGGCGCTGCGCTCATTCCACCTATGTCCAATCACTGCAGGCGTTCAAGGATGGAGACAAGGTGCTGGCTCGCAAGGTGTGCGACTGCGAAAAGGATTTTGACGACAAATGCTGGAACGCGCGTGAGATGCACATCCGGCGTTTGAAAGCAGGTACCTGCCACCCGGAGGCGGATGTGATTTTCACCGAAACCCTGCGCCTGCTGGAACGCATCAG
>DAISXR010000131.1:0-3632 GCA_036825755.1 Anaerolineaceae bacterium | reverse complement strand
GCGGTCGCCATTTATGTTGTTTTGTTGATCATTTTCCGCATTTCCGGAAAACGGTCGCTGGCCCAGATTACCACATTTGATTTTGTTCTGCTGATGGTCATCGGTGAAGCCACCCAGCAGGCCATGGTGGGCAAGGATTTTTCCATGACCAATTTTGCCCTCCTCACACTCACGCTGGTGGGTATCGATATCGGTCTTTCACTGATCAAGCAGCGTTTTGAGCCTGTTGAAAAATGGCTCGACAGCGCGCCGGTGGTTCTGGTGGAAAACGGAAAGCTGCTGACAGACCGGATGGAGAAAGCGCGGGTGGACGCCGCCGACATCCTGACCAAGGCTCGCGAATTGCAGGGGCTGGAACGCATCGAGCAGATCAAATATGCCGTCCTGGAATCCAGCGGCGGTATCACCATTATTCCGAAGGAGAAGTAAAAAGGCACAATAGTTCTGAGATGAACGATCCTGTGCAGGAGTGGCTCAGCTTGTATAATAGTCATTAAAGCCACCCCTTCCTGACAAGGACCGCTCATGAACTTCGACAAAATCGATTTAAAATGGCAGAACATGCTGGCCGGCATCCAGGCGCAGGTGCCGTTTGTGCGCCTCAGCCCGGCAGCCATCTATGAGAACATCCGCCGCCAGTTGGATCTGCAAAAACCTCCCTCCAAAGTGTATCTCACCGGCTGCGGTGACTCATGGTACTGCGGCATGGCGACCCACCTGGCCTTTGAAGCGTGGAGCGGCATCCCCACGGAAGCGGTGCAGGCCATGGAGTTCTCGCGCTATCTGGTGCAATACGCCCCGCCTGACAGCCTGGTGCTGGCGGTGTCCAATTCAGGACGGGTGGCGCGTACCATCGAGGCAGTGGCCCAGGCGGAGCGGCGCGGGCTGCTGACGGTGGCAGCCACCAGCAACCTCAAAGAGGGCATCTCGCAGGAAGCCCGCCACACCATTGACCTGGCGTATGCAGAGCGCAGCTTTGCCCCCGGCACCAGCAGCTATATGGCCTGCCTGATTGTGGAGTACTGCCTGGCCATCTACCTGGCCGAGGTGAACGGGCGTCTGTCTACCGCCGAGGTGAAGCAAAAGCTGGCAGAAATCTCGGCCCTGGCCGACCCCATGCAGGCCACCCTCGACGCCAACCTGGTGTTGATGGAAGAGCTGGCCGCAAAAATCGACCTCAAACACCACGCGCTGGTGTTCATCGGGGCGGGGCCCAATTACGGCACGGCTTTCTTCTCGATGGCCAAGGTAATCGAATCCACGCGTACGCCGGCGGTGGGTCAGCAGATGGAAGAGTGGGCGCACGAGCAGTACTTTACCGCCAACCCGGATACCCTTACCTTTGTACTTGCCCCACCCGGCGCCGGTCAGGAACGCGCCCGCGAGCAGATGTACGCCGTGCGGGCTATGAGCTCCACCTGTGTGGCGGTTTGCCACCCCGAGGATGCCGTCACCCGGACGGAAGCGGATTTTTGTGCGCCAGTATATGGAGAAGTAGACGAATTGCTTAGCCCCATCCTGTACTGCATCCCGGCCGAACTGCTGGCCTTTCACCTGGCGCTGGCCAACAACACCGTCATGCTGGGGTTCGACAACCCCAAAATCAAGGAAGTCAATTTCCGGCAGATCTTTGGCAGCCGGATTTACAGAGATTAACGGAGAAAACAACCATGCGGCCATCCTTTCTGACCAAAATTGACAAACCCATCATCGGTATGGTGCATTTAGGCGCCCTGCCGGGTTCTGTGCATTACAAAGATTCGTTTCCATTTGTGCTGCAGCGTGCGCTGGACGAAGCCAAAGTGCTGGTGGAAGCCGGGTTTGATGCGCTGTTGTTTCAAAACACCGGTGATGTGCCCGCCAGTGAGCAGGGTGATGAAGCCACCGTGGCCTTCATGACCGCGGCCGGTATCAGACTGCGCGAAATCTGCCTGGTACCGCTGGGCGTGAATGTGCTGATGAATGGCAGTAAAGCCGCCCTGGCGGTAGCCAGAGCCTGTGGCGCCGAATTTGTGCGCATTAAAATCAACGTGGGCGCAGTCACCACCTCTACCGGCGTGGTAGCGGCCGATCCGCATGAAGTGCTGGCCTTCCGCAGGCGCATTGAGGCGGGCGGGCTGACCATTCTGGGCGATCTGTATGACCGCACCAGCGCCCCGCTGGGCGAGTTCCCGCTGCCGGTGCTGGCCGATCTCACCCTGCGGCATGCCGCGGCAGACGCGCTGGTGGTCTCCGGCTATGATCAGGCAGATACCCTGTCTCGATTGACGCTGCTGCGCCAGGCTGTGCCGTCGGCGTTGCTGATCACCGGCGGGGGAGCCAACGAGGAGAACCTGGAGAGCTTCATGCGTCTGTCCGACGCGGTGATTGTAGGCAGCAGCATTAAAACCGGCGGGGGATTTTTGGACCCCGTGGACCCCGAAATGGCGCGCCGGTTTGTTGAAAAAGCGAAAGAGATCCGGCAGAGAATGAAAGCCGCATGAGAGTTTTTATTGTGGTTGTCAGACAGGACTTACCAAACCCCGCCGGATGCGTTAGAATGTGGAGATCATGAACCGGAAAAGACCGCAAATACTACTCACCAATGATGACGGCATCCAATCGCCCGGTCTGTGGGCGGCCGCCGAAGCGTTATCCAAACTGGGCTTTGTCACCGTGGCCGCCCCGCGCGAGCAATCATCGGGCGCCGGGCGCAGTTTACCCATCACCTCAGATGGCACCATCAAATCCACCAAGCTCAACATCGGGGGCCAGGAATGGATCACCTACGCGGTGGGGGGCACTCCGGCGCAGGCCGTTTTACACGCCGTGATGGAGATCATGCCGCAAAAACCGGATCTGGTGGTTTCGGGCATTAATTACGGCGAGAACCTGGGCACCAGCGTGACCATCTCGGGCACGGTGGGCGCGGCACTGGAAGGCGCCGCCCTGGGCATCCCGTCCATCGCGGTTTCCATCCAACTGCGTGACGAGCATTACCTCGATTACTCCACCAGCGTTGATTTTTCCACCGCCGCTTATTTCGCGGCCCGTTTTGGACGCCTGATGCTGGAGCACAAGTTCCCGGCGGATGTGGATCTGCTCAAGATCGACGTGCCCAACGACGCCACCACGGAAACCCCCTGGAAGGTCGCCCGGCTGGCGCGTCATCGCTACTATGCCCCGGTGATCAAGCGCAGCGGCTCGTGGGATGAACCGGGCGGCTACATTGGCGGACAACTGGGAGCGCGCAAGGAAGAGGTGGGCGAAGACACCGATGTGTACGCCATGGCCTTTGACCGCCTGGTATCGGTGGTTCCGATGAGCACCGATATGACCGCGCGCGTGGATCTGGGTGAATTTGAGGCTCTTCTGCGCGAGTGGACAAAGGAAAAGCAGGCTGAGAAGTAGTCTTCTTGATTAAAAATGAAACGGGAGCCTCGTGCTTTGTCCAGGCTCATACGGAATATGAATTCACAGATCCACATGCTTGGACAAAGCATAAAGTGTTCCGCCCAAGGCAATCGTAAATCTCAGAATCATATTGGACGGAACACTAGAAGCCCCCGTTTTTGTTTTGTCAATTGGGTTTACACGTTAAAGCGGATAGTGAGCAAATCGCCGTCCTGCACGATGTACTGTTTGCCTTCCAG
>DAISXR010000130.1:0-8372 GCA_036825755.1 Anaerolineaceae bacterium | reverse complement strand
ACGATCTGTACGGGAATAAATACTCATTGGGCGAGTTTATCAATGAGAAAAAACTTGCCGCACAATATGGTGTCAGCAAGACTCCCGTGCGGGAAGCACTGGCTTTGCTTTCTACCGAAGGTTTCCTGATCAAGTTCCCGCGCCGGGGCTATTGCATCCGAGAAGTCAATTACCAGGAGTATTATGAACTCACTCAGTTCCGTTATCTGCTCGAGCTGGGTGCGGCGCGCATCATCATCGGAAAATGTTCCGATGATGAAATTCGTTCTTTATTCCAGCTTACCCCTCAGATCAATGTGACCATTGAGGAATTCCAGGTGGAAAACCGGAAGTTCCACGAAGCCATGGCGAACCTGACCAGGAACCGGTATATCAGCGCCTCTGTGGCTGAGGTTTTCGATCGAAGTATTCGCGATACCTCAATAGGGGGATTTGAGCGGATGAAGGATGATATGCATAAAGACCACCGTCGGATTGTGCAGGCATTGCTTGACCGCAAACTGGACCTGGTCAGCGAGATCTTACATAAAGAACTCAAACGGTTTGGAGAGGACGATAAATTCTTTTAAGATCTACTTTTCGGTCTTTCATTTTTTGTTACTTTAGATATATCACGGATATTTCCACTAAATATTGAGGATATACACATGACCATTTCATACCTCATCACCAACATTCATCTTTCCTCATCCAGTTTCGACGGCTGGAAACCCAATTCATCGGTTCTGATTAGAGGCGGGCTGATTGAAAAAATTAATCCCGAATCAACCGATCTGGATCAGGACGTCATTCGCATCGAGGGAAACGGGCAGTATTTACTGCCAGGGCTTATCGAAATGCACGGCCACTTTTACGGACGTGCCAACGTTGAGATGCGCAGCCAGCATAAAGGGTATTGTCCCTTGTACCTGGCCGGCGGAATCACCACCGTGCGCACTCCCGGTGAGTTTGAGCCAGAAGTGACCTTTGCGTGGAAGCAATCTATTGAGCGAGGTCAGACAGTTGGTCCGCGGATCATGACGGGAGGCTGGTATTTTGACCAGGCGCCCAGCATCATCCGCTGGTTCAAACCCAGTGAGTCGATTGAAGCCATTCGGGATTGTTTTGAAGACAGAGACAAAATTTCTGACTTCTTCAAAGTGTACAGCAGCATGCCAACCGATTGGATCGGCGAGGTTTGCCGGCTTGGGCATGCAAAAGGGAAGAAAGTCTACGGACACCTTGGCCTGAGCACAACAATTGGCGCGATCGAGGCTGGTCTGGATGGCGTTGAGCATGGATTTTTTACCATCCAGGAGTTTCACTCGAAGGCTTCCCCATCAGTGGATTCAGAGGGTTTGGAAAGTCTGGATATGAACTCGAGTATCGTCCGCCAGGTTGAGAATGTGATTGTGCAGCACCGCACGGCGGTTACCCCGACGATGATCACGTTCATGCTGAATGGTTCAGCTTACACAGACTGGCTGGATAGAATCGATGCCTGGAAATACCTGGCACCTGAAGCTGTGACGAAACAACTTGAGATTCGAAAAGCCTGGGACGAGGATCAAAAATCGATTGACCAGCAGGAAAGGTTGATGGATAAACAACGGAAATTTGTCGGTGATCTCTACAGGCAGGGAGCACGTATCTTCTGCGGAACCGATCCATCCTACCCCATGATCCTGCCAGGGAAAGCGATTGTGTACGAGGCAGCCAATCTGGTCGATTGCGGTATCCCCAATTCGGTTGTATTGAGAGCGCTGACTCAGGAAGCCGCGGATGAATTGTTGATCGGTGAGGTGACCGGTTCTATTTCCGAGGGGAAACAGGCGGATCTGGTTCTCCTGGAGCAGGATCCTTTGTCGGATATCAACAATCTCGAAACGGTCAGACTGGTTTGGAAATCGGGAAGAATGCATGATCCCGAGGATTTGCGCAGATCTGCGATCGGTCAGATTGCGTGACCTGTTAACCGCATATTTACCTTTGAACAGAGATTGAAAATAACCGATACGCGATCCAACTGGCGGTGTTATGGAAAAAACTCGGACTTTTACCGCAATGAGGAATATTCAGAATTCGCGTTTTTGGCGATTAATTTCGCCCCAACGAAAAATCTTTGGCAACCAAGTGTGCCTGTCATCTTACATATCTGGAGGATATTAAATGAAACTGGATGAGTTTGAGCGTGTTGGATTTTGTCAGTTCCCCACACCGCTGATAGAGATGTTTGGCCTTGAGAAGGAGCTTCGAACGGACAAACGTCTGTTCTTCAAGCGCGACGATACCACCATCGTTGGTCTGGGGGGAAACAAGAATCGAAAGCTTGAATTTGTGATGGCAGAGGCGCGGCGGCAGGGAGCCGATACCATCATCACCTGGGCGGGCCTGCAGTCAAACCACTGCCGGCAGACGCTCTCATACGCGGTAAAAATGGGACTTGAGTGTCATCTGGTTCTGAACGGTGAGGAATCAGATGACGCGCAGGGGAATCTGCTTGTATTCAAAGTGTTTGGCGCTCACTTGCATTATGAACCCGATGAAGAGTTGTGTGACCAGCGCTGCAAAGAATTGGCAGCCAGGTTGGAAAAAGAAGGTAAAAAACCCTTCTATGTCCCCATTGGAGCATCCTATCCTTTAGGCTCGGCCGCGTATGTGGATTGCGCACGAGAAATTGGTGAACAATTAAGCGAGATGGGTTTGGTGGCTGATTATATCTTTCTGCCAAGCGGGTCAGGCGGCACCCAAACCGGTCTGGTGGTTGGCGCGAAGAATTTTTTGGGTTCCTGCCAGGTGCATGGTGTTGCTGTAAGCCGCAGTGAGGCGGAGCAGAGAGTCAAAATATTGGATCAATCCGCAGCGCTGCTTGAGCTGTTAGGATGGGATGTAACGATTGGATCGGAGGATGTTTTTATCAACGACCGCCATGTGGGGGAGGGGTACGCCATCCCCACGGAAGATGGCATGGACGCGATGATGCGGGTGGGAAGATCCGAAGCCATCCTGCTGGATCCGGTTTACACTGGCAAAGCCATGGCGGGGTTGATTGAGGAACTCCCCACGCTGAAAACCAGAGAAAACGGCGTGGTTGTTTTTCTGCACAGCGGCGGTTGGCCGGCTGTATTCAAATTCAACGATGTGATCAACGGGCATATTGATCAGCACTCGAAAATGCAGGCTTAATTTCATCAAATCGATCACAAAAATCAAGGGCTGTCACTTCTGACAGCCCTTATGAATTTTGAGTAATTACTTAATCTGTTATTTTGATCGCGATGAACTGTTCACCAGCGCACGGAACAGATTTAGCATGGGTTCCTGATCGGTGAACTCTTCCGGATGCCACTGTACTGCCAGGCCAAATGGATGCCCCGGGAGCTCCAGACCCTCTACCAGACCATCGCTCGAGTGAGCCGTGGCCTTCAGCATGGGCGCTACATCGCGAATTCCCTGGTGGTGAAAGCTGTTGACCCACACTTCTTCATCCCCCAATATTTTACTGAGAATGCTGGAAGGTTCAGTCTTGATGGTATGCACCAGGCTGTTGAGCGGGGGATCATACGGATACGAATGGGGGATTGAGCCAGGGCGCTGCTCCTCGATATCGGTATACAAAGTACCCCCCAGGGCTACGTTGATGATTTCGATGCCCCGGCAGATTCCCAGGAATGGCTTGCCCTCTGCTGCCAGCCGCTTGATCAATGTGATTTCCAGTTGATCCCTCTCCCTGTCGATCTCCGTGATGGAAGGGTGCATCGGGTACCCATACAGCGCCGGGTCAATGTCTTCCACCCCACCTGTAAACAGTACTCCGTCCAGTTGGTCATAAAGATCTGACAACTGCTGCGCCGAGAGCGGATACGGAATGGCAACTGGGGTACCTCCGGCCAGCAGCACAGCCTGAAGGTATGCGCTATTCACCGCGATCCTTGTGTTGGAATTCGTTTCAATCAACCTGTTTGCCGTGACACCAATATAAGGTTTTAACATTTCCACATCCTGTTTTCAGTAATGGCTTTCACCGTTTCCAGCCGGGATTGATGATCCTCCGGTGAGTAAACCCTAATTTACCATAGATCATTTGATTGCGCCGCTGATTTCCTGGATATCTTGCCCGCGGATTGTCACGGTATTCAACAATATGGCTGGATTTCATCCAGAGTGAAAATCTTCATCTTTTCCATTACATCCTGCTCTACCCAGACCCCTGTCAATGTGGTATCAATTGTGCACTTTGCTTTTGAAATTTGAAAACCGATTAAGAGAAATGAGCAGTCCTTTGAACATCACCATGATCATGCCCACCTATAACGAGGTGGAAAATCTGCCTAAAATTAGCGCCGCGGTACTGGATTTACCCGCCCCGGTCAGCCTGTTGATTGTCGATGATAACAGCCCCGACGGCACCGGTCAGAAAGCCGAAGAGTTGGCTTTACAGTACCCCGGTCGGATCGCCGTGATGCACCGGGCCGGGAAACTGGGTTTGGGAACCGCTTATATCCAGGGTATTCAATTTTTGCTGAAAAACGGCATCAACGGGACCATCCCCGATGCCATCGGGCAGATGGATGCCGATTTTTCACATCCGCCTGCGAAAATCCTGGAGATGGCGGTTGCGCTGAACCGGACCGATATCGCGGTGGGATCACGCTACATCACCGGCGGCGGGTTGGATGAAAACTGGCCTGCCTGGCGAAAGGGACTTTCGTCGTTTGGTAATCTGTATGCACGCAGCATCCTCAACCTGCCGATTAAGGATGGAACGGGTGGTTTCAGGCTGTGGAGCCGGCGAGTGCTGGAAGCGATGCCGCTGGATGATATCTGCTCCAACGGGTATGTCTTTCAGGTGGAAATGGCTTATGTGGCTCACCGGCTGGGTTTTAATTTTATAGAGATCCCTATATACTTCTCCGAACGCCGTTTTGGCACCTCGAAGATGTCGTTTCGTATCCAGGTGGAAGCTGCCCTGCGTGTTTGGCAGGTGAAGTGGATCCATCGAGGAATTAAACCGCTGAAAAATCTATAAGGCTGGGAATTGAACCGGCCAGATCTTCAACAAGCTGGCCCATTCATCCAGATCCAGCATCTGGGCGCGCGAGGCAGGGTCGATGCCGGCCAGAATTAGCGTGTTTTCCACTTTGTCTACCGGGATCCGCAGACCCTCCGCAAGGGCATTGCGGATCTTTTTTCTTTTCTGATGGAAACCGGCTTTGGCCAACCGGAAGAATAACTCAAGCTGATCATCCGGGATGAGCGGCTGGTCGTATAAATCAATGCGCAAAACGGCTGAATCCACATCCGGTACCGGGTAGAAAGCCCCGGCCGGGATCTTGTATTCCAGGCTCGGCTTGCCGTATACCTGCACACTCAGCGCCAGCAGCGATAAATCGCCGGGTTGAGCGCAGACCCGTTTGGCAACCTCAAACTGGATGGTGAGCACTATGCGGGCAGGCTTTTTGGGTATTTCCAGCAGATGCCGGATGAGCGCCGAGGTGATGTAAAAGGGGATATTGGCAATCACATAATACCCGCCGGTGGGCATCACATCCATGGGCGCCACTTTGAGAATATCGCCGATGATCAATTCCACGTTGGAATACGGTGAAAGTACTTCATCAAGGGCGGGTTTGAGCGTGCGGTCGATCTCGACTGTTTTGACAAAGGCTGCCGCTTCAACCAGGTGACGGGTGAGCGTGCCCACGCCGGGACCGATCTCGAGCACCTGGGCGCCTTGCGGCAGGTGCGCCGAATCCACAATTCGGTTCAGTATGTTCGGGTCCCACAGGAAGTTTTGCCCGAGGCTTTTTTTCGGCCGGATATGGTGCCTGTTCAACAGGGAGGGGAGATCAAGTTTGGAAGGTGTCATTGCAGTACGTAAGGGATGTAGCCCGGCGCTGGAGCCAGAAAATACAGCATCACCGAACCACCCCAGCTTTCATAATTATCGTCGGAAAAACCAAGATCCAGCCAGAAACCGCTGGAAATTCCGCCCCCGCAATCCGCGATGACGGCTTTGCCGTAACCTGGTACATAAACCTGCAGACCGGCTAACTGGTTGTACCAGTCACAATCCACTGCGACCACGCCTTTCTGCAGGGTCATCCCGCTGGCGGTCACACTGTTGCAGGTATCGTTGCCCAGCCGGCAGGGAGAATAGGATGTCACCACCGCTGTGATGGCCCGCCAGTACTCCAATGTGCCCGATGGAGTATCCAGCGTTTTTAAAACGATTTTGGTGCCAATGCCCAACAGCTCATTTTGAGGTTCGGCGGCAATCCACTCATCCTCCAGAACACGGCTGACTTCCAGCCCATCTTCATAGCGGATGCGTTCACGGCTTACCTGCAGCCCAAACTGACCGGCTTCAAGAACACTCACCTGCCCCACCTCGATACTGCTGTCCTGCACCGAGTCGCTCTCATAGGGGATGACCGTCTGGGTCAGGGCCATATCCTCCTGGACGCGAACGATCTGGATGCGACCACTGGCAGGAACGGGCTGGTTCTCGGCCGGGAGGCTGTAATCCAGTCCCTGCAGCGGAATTTCGGCCTGGCTCAGAGCTTGCCCGGCTGTCCGAGCGGCCGCCAGTGTGTTGATTTGACCTGCGGCGGTGATCACCTTGAGCGGATTGGCTGTCAGGATGTTCACCCCACTAGTAAGAGAGTCAATGGGTAGGGCAAGGCTGTGCGTGATCTGATCCGCGCTTCGTAAGGTGATGCCGGCTGCCCACAGTACCTGCCCGAGTGAGGGCAGGTTTGAGGTAAGCTTCATGGCTGTATCGTTGACGTCGACCAACAGCGGATGGGCCGGTTTGATCTGCAGTGTAAAGGCGGGTTGATAGGGCAGGGGTTTATCCGCCGGTACGAGCTGTCCGTTCAGCAGAATCTGGTCACCGGGGTAGAGCGGCAAGCCGGCTTGCAGCAGTAGATTGGCCGGAATGCGCTCACGGCTGGTGAGAGTCACATCCAGCGCTTGTGAAAGATCCACCACCCGGACCCGTGCAGCCCGATTGATGTAAATGGGATTTTGCCAGCCGGTGCTTTCATCGAGCGCCGGGCTGACTGCGTCATCTGCTGCCAGGCTGTAGCCCGCCTGGGCGAGTACCTTACCCACATCACGGGTGCGTGTCACCACGGTGTGAGAACCGGCAGAGGTGATCACCGTAATGGGGCGCTGCAGCCCAACCCACAGGGCCGCCGCTCCGGACAGGATCAGCAGGATGGCGATGCAAAAGCCTTTTCTCATGATGCGTCAATTGTAACAGATTGAAAATCAGGACGGAAACCTCACCTGTTGCCCAGCGCTTTGTAGTACCATAAGCTAAGCATTACGTTTGTTTTCACCTTTCCTTTGTACTTAATACCCATCACCCTGGAGACATATTAATGCCCCATTTTTCACAACGCTTACCCATATCTGTTGCAACCGGTTCATTCTGGCCGGAAGGTACTCTTCGCAGCCTTGATCTGTTGAACAAAATTGGTATCACCGATTGTGAACTGAATCTGCAGGCCGATGAATTCAGGCTGCATTTTGACCGCTCTTTTGATATCCCGATTTTGCTCGATCTGATCAATCGGGTGGAAGCGGGACGCGCGGCCGTTCATTCGGTTCACGCGCCCAATATGGATACGGGTAACGGGTACAGTCTGCGTTCGCGGCTGGATTACCTGGTGCAAACGATGGATGTAGCAGCCTCTCTGGAAGCCGAGGTGATCGATATTCATCCGCATCATATGTTTGGCACCCATGAAGGTGCTGAGGCTTATCTGCGTGGAGAAACCCGCTTGGCGGATGCCCTGCTGCCCGGATTTCAGGATCTGCTGGACCATGCACAGGAGATGGGGTTGATCATTGCGCTGGAAAACATCAAGATGTGGGAAGACGATGAGCGTGATTTTTTCAACCATCCTGCCAGCCTGGGCAGGTTGACCAAAGAGATCAGCCATCCGGCTTTTGGCATCACCCTGGATGTGGTGCACGCGCAGTGCTGTGGATGGGTGTTCGACATGCTTTCGGGGTTGAGCGACCAGATTGTCAACCTGCACCTGGCCGATTTTGCGCCGGTCATGGAACGGCTGCCGATGGGGGAGGGGAGCATTGCATGGGGCGAGGTCGCGCCGTTGTTCGAACGGTTATATCGTCTGCGCTGCATCACGCTGGAACTCACACGCGCCAGCACCCAGGATGTGAGCCAATCGGTTCGTTTTGTGCAGGACCTGCTGCAGGATTATTGAATCTTGTTGATCGGAAGGTTCAAAAAGTCAACTCCTTCATCCTTAAGGACAAAGGAGTTGACTTTTTTACATCCTACGTGTGCCGAGAGACAGAATTGAACTGACGACACCACAATTTTCAGTCGTGTGCTCTACCAACTGAGCTATCTCGGC
>DAISXR010000129.1:5143-8603 GCA_036825755.1 Anaerolineaceae bacterium | reverse complement strand
AGTAATGCTCGGTCTCGCGCAGCTCGGGTGTGCTGCCGTCGATCTTGGAACGCGGATTGATCAGTTTGGCGGGATCCATCAGATTGCCGCATTTATCACATTGATCGCTGCGTGCGCCGGTATAGCCGCAAATATAGCAGGTACCTTCCACATAACGATCCGGTAAAAAGCGCTGCTGGCTGACGGAGTACCACTGCAACTCGGTCTGCGTAAACAGAAAACCGTTTTTGAGCAGCGCCAGGAACATCTTCTGCGACACCTCCCAGTGGTTCGATGTGTGCGTACTGGTGAACAGGTCGTAGGTCAGGCCAAGCTTCTGGAACAACTCGAGAAAGCTCTCGTGATACCGTTTGTAGACCGCTTCAGGGGTGATCTTTTCTGCCTCAGCCCTCACGGTGATCGGCGTGCCATGCGCATCGGATCCGGATACCATCAATACCTGGCGCCCACGCATACGATGATACCGCGCCACAATATCTGCTGGTAAATAGGAACCCGTCAAATTGCCGACGTGCGCTTCGGCATTGGCATAAGGCCACGCAACCGACACAAGAACTGATTCAGACATCTTTCACCTCTTATAGGTAATCTCTTTGTGCAGTATTTTATCTCAAAACTACAGATAAGACCCCTTTTCTCGGGCTCTCTGGAATACAGAAAGTCACGGGCTGATAATCATCCGTGATAGAATTCGTTCACCATTTTTGCGTAAGGAACACCACATTGTTGAAGCGTTTACAATCCCTCCGCGGCGAATATCCCGGCCAGTTCTGGTTGATCTTCTGGGGCAATCTCATCAGCACCATTGGCACCAGTATGATCTGGCCGTTTATGGCAATTTATGCCAGTCAAAAACTGGATCTGCCGCTTACGGCGGTTGCCAGCCTGCTGACCATCAACTCGGCCATGGGGTTAATCGCCTCGTTTGCAGCCGGCTCGCTGACGGACCGTGTGGGACGCCGGATTGTGATGATTGTGGGGATGATCCTGCACGGCATCACCTTTACCGGGTTCATTTTTGCTGACTCGCTCGCTTCATTCATTGTGCTGATGGCTGTCAGTGGTTTTGTCAGCCCCATCTACCGCGTGGGGGTGGATGCCATGGTGGCCGATCTCATCCCCAACGAAAAACGCGTGGATGCGTATTCGCTGCTGCGAATGGGCAATAATGTGGGTGTGGCGCTGGGTCCTACCATCGGCGGTTTCCTGGCTACGATTTCCTATTCCATCATTTACGGGTGTGCCTCCGCCGGTCTGATATTCTACGGTATTTTGACCCTTTTATTCTCAAAAGAAACACTGCCTGCGCGGGTGGAGCAAACCGGTCCCAGCCAGACTGCCGGATACGGCAAGGTGCTGAGAGATCGTCTGTTTGTCTTTTTCACCTCAGCCTTAACGCTCACCACCATCGGCTCCAGTATGGTATTTGTACTGCTCTCGGTATACGCTAAGGAGCAATTCGGCATCCCGGAAAGCCAGTACGGCTTTCTGATGGCCGCCAATGCCGGCCTGGTGGTCCTGTTTCAGGTGTGGGTCACCGGGATTGCCAAACGGTTTTCCATCTACCGGGTGCTCACTTTGGGAGCGTTGTTGTATGCGCTGGGTGTAGGAATTAACGCCTTTGGCAGCAATTTCTGGGGCTTTTTCATCGCCATTGTGGTGATGACCTGCGGCGAAATGCTGCTGATCCCCACTGCAACCACTTTGGTAGCCAATCTGGCCCCGGCAGATATGCGCGGACGCTATATGAGCGTGTACAACCTCACCTGGGGTATTGCCACCGGCATCGGGCCGCTGATTGGCGGTTTCCTGAATGATCAAATCGCCCCGGTTGCCATCTGGTACGGCGGAGCGTTGATTGGGTTGATGGGGGCGGCCATGCTGGGGGTGCTTGCCATCCGCAAACGAACCTCCGCGGTTCGTACTGAATCTGCCTGACGGATACCGGTTGAGGATTGGCAGGAAATCGGCTCTTTTTCGTATCCCTTATCAAGAGTAGGACTTCACAGGGAACATCGATGTTTCGACAATTACGTCATCTACGCGGGCAATATCCCGGTCAGTTCTGGTTGATCTTTTGGGGCACTCTGTTCAGCGTGATCGGCATGAGCATGATCTGGCCGTTTATGACGCTGTACGCCAGCCAAAAGCTTGAGCTTCCTCTCACAACCATCGCCAGCCTGATGACGCTCAACTCAGCCATGGCATTGGTCGCCTCGTTTGTAGCAGGTCCCTTAACCGACCGCTTTGGCCGGCGGTCGATTGTCATCATCGGCATGGCTATTCACGGACTGATCTATTTCAGCTACATCTTCGCCGAGTCGCTGCCGGCTTTTATAATCCTCACTTCACTGAGCGGCTTTATCAACCCGCTCTATCAGGTCGGTTTGGATGCCATGATCGCGGATCTGATCCCCGATGAAAAACGAGCGGATGCTTACGCGCTCATCCGCATGAGTAACAACGTCGGTGTGGCATTGGGGCCGTCCATTGGCGGGTTTGCGGCGGTCACATCTTACACGGTGCCATTTGCGTGCGCCGCGATCGGCCTGCTGGGATACAGCCTGATGTTTGCTCTGCGCGCTAAAGAAACGCTGCCAGTGGCAGTTGAGAAGGCCCGGGAAAAACTCGGTGGATACGGCCGTATTCTGAAAGACGGGCTCTTCCTGCGCATCTGCGCATCGTTCACCATCAGCATCATCGCCTCCTCGATGATTTTTGTGCTCCTGGCGGTGTATGTAAAAGATCAATACGGCATCCCGGAGAGCCGGTACGGCTTTATCATGGCTGCCAATGCAGCCACGGTGGTATTGTTCCAGGTACTGGTCACCAATTTTGCGAAACGGTTCAATCCGTATAGAGTGTTGGTCGCCGGCGCGTTGATTTACTCTGTGGGTGTCGGCAGTATTTCTCTGGGACATTCTTTCTGGAGCTTTTTTGCCAGCGTGGTGTTTCTCACCTTTGGAGAAATGCTGCTGTTTCCCACTACCACCACGTTAGTGGCCAATCTGGCCCCGGCTGATATGCGCGGCCGGTATATGAGCCTGTATGGGCTTTCTTACGGTGTAGCCTATGGCATCGGCCCACTCATCGGCGGCCTGTTGAATGATTATGTTGCCCCGGTGGCGATCTGGTATGGCGGCGGACTGATCGGTCTGGTCAGTGTATTGATCCTGATCGGTCTGGCAGCCAGACAAAAAGTACCGGCTCCACAAAGCGAGCCGGTGTAAGAACATTCCTATTCAGGTTTGATCAGCTTTTTCCGCCGCCAGTTGATCAGCGGAGCCACCAGCCTGCGCACCAGATATTTGGCATGGATCACGGAGAACCATGAGCCGCCATCACGGCGGTGCACGCGCAGCATCTCGGGCCAGCAGCGGTCATCGGCGGTGATGGTCTTGGCATCGCCGTGCAGCCTGAAGTTGGCCCACAGGCGCGGAACGTACAGCAGCGGGGCTTC
>DAISXR010000129.1:0-5043 GCA_036825755.1 Anaerolineaceae bacterium | reverse complement strand
CGCACCGCGCCGGGCTGATAGGTATCATCCGAGTTGAGCCAGGCCAGGATATCGCCGTGCGTCATGCTAAAGCCCTTGTTGAGCGCGTCGGTTTGGCCGCGGTCCTTCTCGGATACCCAGGCCGCCAGGCGGTGCTCGTATTTTTTGATGATTTCCACGGAACCATCGGTGGAGCCTCCGTCGATGATGAAATACTCCACGTTCGGATAGTCCTGCTCCAGCACCGACAGGATGGTGGCTTCCAGAAAACGGGCCTGGTTGAATGAGGGCGTCACAATACTAACCAGTGTCATGAATGGGCTCCTGATATTTGCATCCCAAACGGTGAGAACGACGGTATCATCGTATCCTGTACCAGTCCGGTTTGCTGTGGTGAAATTTTGAGATCATAAATCAGGTAGCGCGCATCCTGATAAAAGATATCGTAATGGGTATCCAGATAGCGGCGCACCAGCGGCTGGCTGTTGAGCGCTTCCAGATCGGAGATGAACAGATAACTCTTTCCCTGAACACGCTCCAGCACCACCTGCTCGATCTCCTGCGCAGACATGCTGGAAAGCGCGGTTCCGTTTTGCTGATCTTCCCAGTAAACCGGCAGCAGGAAGCCGTAATAATTTAATGCTGCGCCGTAATCCTCGGTGAGTCCGATCACCAACGTATGCGGTCCACCCATCCGCGCAACCAGATCGGTCAGCAGCGCGGCATCCGCACGGTAATCGACTCGCTTGAGATCCGAGCGGGCATCCCAGATGCTCAGCAGCCCGGCTGCCAGTAAAAGCACAGACGCAGCGGCCATCCCCAACCTGCCCGGGTTGGCCTGCCTGAGCGCCTTCCACAGATAGCCAAGCGCCGATCCCACCCCGACGGCGGCCAGCGGGAACAGCGGTAGTTGATAATAATCGTGCGTGGAAATGTGATGGGCAAAGACAAAACCGTACAGTACGTAGCCAATCCCATACCCAATCCACATGGATTTCATGCTGGAGCGCGGCAGCAGCAAAATCCCCGCCAGCGCCAGTAAAAAGACCGGCAGACTGAGCGTATCGGCAATCATCTGGCTCCAGCGGATGTAAAAACCCGGGTCAATCCACAGGGCGGGGAAGAACCGCTCCGAATACTGCCCGGCCAGTGTGCCGCTGATGAAAATACCGTACAGGTTGTACAACACAGCCGGCAGCACCGCCAGAATACCCATCACCCACAATTGCGTATCCCGTACCAGACGCCGGAAGCCATTGCCTCTCCAAACAGCCAGTAACAGCGCCGCGGGCAAGATAAACACCATTACCTGCTTAACCAGGATGGCGGCGCCCATCCACAACCCGCCTGTGATGGCAGCTTTCCAGGTCGACTGATGAGCGTAACAATCAATCGCATCCAGCGCAAAAAGGGTGAGCGCCACCATCAGAGGGTCAGGTTGAAACGAGCGGCTGGCAATCACCGCGTACGGCAGCAGCAGATAAAATCCAAGCCCCAGCAAGGCAGGCGTGAACCCGATCGATCGAAACAGCATTCGGAAAAGCGGATACCCGCCGGCCATCCAGAACAAAATGGACAGCAGCCGTGCGATCCACAAGGATTCAGTGTGGAATAATCGGAAGAGACCGGCGGTCAGGGTTTCCATAATGGGCGGCTCGATGCGCGCCTCGGAGGTATACTGCGCCCGGATCAACGGAATCTGGTCAGCCGGAACCTCACCGCCCCAGCTTTCGTACAATCCGCGTGCGAGGATGGCTGAGTGATACTGGCGGGCGGGGTGAAAATCCATTGGCAGATCGGTGAAATCGAACAACCGGATCAACAACCCGGCCAGCACCACGGCTGTCACCAGCGCGATCTGCAGGATTTTTGAGGAGGGATTAGCGTTCTCGGATTGAGGCATAGGTTCTTCCCGGGTTTTCCGGCCGGTTATCTAACCGCCACCACCGGCTGGATGGAATTATATCATCCGCCGACGCCGACGCGTCGACCCTGGCGCGCCGGTCCAGGCTGTTTGTTTTTCGATGGTTAGCCCGGTTCCCCGGATTTTCAGACTATAATTTATCTGTCTATGCCCGCCATCCACAAAGCTTACGCCAACGATTTTGATCTCATTTATCCGCTCCTGCTTGAGTTCGACAACCCGTTGCTGAACAAACAGGACTGGCGGGCTTTGTTCGCCCCGCATTGGGATGCCCCTCAGGATCATTTTGGCTATTACATCGAGGAAGACGGCCGGGCGGTCGGTTTTCTGGGAACCGTTTTCAGCCGGCGCACAATCAATGGGCAGCCGCAAAACTTCTGCAACATGACCACCTGGGTGGTGAAGGAAGAATATCGCGGTATGAGTCTGATGCTGCTGTTCGAGCTGCTCAAGCTGAAGGGGTACACCATCACCAACTTTACCGCCTATCATGTAGCCGGCATGCTACGCAAAGCTGGTTTCAAAGACCTGGCGGCTCAGGTGAAGGTCTTTCCGCCGCTACCGAACCCGGCGGTTTTGTGGAGCAGCCTGCGAGTGATCACCGCGCCGGAGCAAATCACCGGACGGCTGCAGGGTGATTTGATGGATCTTCACTGTCACCACGCTCCCCTCAAGTGCCAACAGACGCTGCTGGAGAAGGGATCGGAGCAGTGCCTGGTGATCTTCGATGTGGTGCGCCGTAAACGTCTGCCGGTGGCGCGTGTGCATTTCATCAGCAACCCAGCATTTTTCGCCCGCCATGCCGGCCAGTTTTTGCTTTCTTTTTGCATCAAGAACCGTGTGACGGCGTTGTTTGCGCCGGAGAACCTGCTCAAAGGCCATACCAGCCGATGGGCCTTTTCCATCCCGCAACGGCAGACACAATTGTATAAATCTGCCGATCTGACTGCGAATGACATCGACGCCCTGTACTCCGAATTGCAGATCCTGGGTCTGAAAAACTAGCCTAATAGGGGGGAGATTCTAAATGCCGCTCACATCGCTCATCAAACGGGGGCTATCCAATCTGGCCCGACCGCTGTACGGCGGACGCGGGCATATCCTCATGTTTCACCGTGTCACACCTAATCTGCCCGCCCGTGTGGCGGGGCAATCGCGCCTGGAGGTGACGCCCCAACGGCTGGAGGAAATCATCCGCTTTTTTCAGACACGCGATTATGATTTTCTCTCGCTGGATGATCTGCCTGCCCGTTTATCTGCACGTAAAAGCCGAAAATTTGTGCTGTTCACCTTTGACGACGGCTATGTGGATAACCTGGAGCACGCTTACCCGGTGTTCAAACGCCACAACATCCCGCTTGCCATCTACGCGGCGGTCAACTTCCCCCAACGGGAGGCGGTGCTGTGGTGGTACCTGTTGGATGATCTGATCCTGGGGCGGGAAAGCCTTACACTTGACCTCCCGGACGGCCCGCTCGCTTTGCCCTGCCGCACCCCGGAAGAAAAAACAGCCACCTCGCGCACCCTGCGTGCCAGGCTCAAGTTCTGCGCCCGGCAGGATTACCCGGCGCTTCTGGATGCCATCTTCACCCGCCAGGGGCTGGATCTGCACGCCAAAACAGAGCAGCTTGCGTTGAGCTGGGATCAACTCCGCACGCTCAGTCGTGACCCATTGGTGACCATTGGATCGCATTCCCTGCATCACTTCCCGCTAAAAACCCTGTCGGAAGAGGAAGCCCGGGAGGAGATGGTGAAATCCAAACGGGTTCTGGAAGAACAACTGGGTACGCCGGTAAAGCACTTCGCCTACCCATACGGCGAGCACCGTGAAGCCGGTCTACGCGAGTTTGACCTGGCACACCAGAGTGGTTACGTGACTGCTGTCACCACCCGCTTTGCCAGCCTGTTCCCGCAGCACACCGGTCATATGGAGGCATTACCCCGCTTTGACGCGCCCGCCCTGGATGATGAAAACCTGCTTCTGGCAGTCAACGGGCTGCTACCCCTGCGGCGCAACCGTTTCAAACGTGTGGTTACCGGATAAGCTCGCCGATGCGTGTCAGATCCTGCCAGTACGGCAGGGCGTGGTAAATCCCCCATCCGATTTGAAAAAGCACCAGCAGCCACACAATCCGCTCCACCGCCGGTTCCGCTCGCTTGAATGCGGCGGCAAGTCTGCCTTCTCCCTGGCAGTGCCGGGCAGCCTCTGCCAGACCAAAAAAGCCGGAAAAGAGCGGAACCATGATCGGCAGCCAGTAATGATAATTTTTAATGGCCGAGAAAAAGATCAGATACAAGCCGCTGGTCAGCACCCATCCCAATAGCACGCCGTTGACCAGCCGGTCTCTCCCGCAGGCAAACGCCGCGCCGATCGATACAACCAGAAAGGCCAGCACAAACGGCAAGCCGTACGGTTCGCGTAAAAAGGGCAGTGTGGCCGCCACTCCCTTGCGGTAAACGCCCTGCGGGTCGGCTTCCTGATAGCCCTGGCTCACCTCAGCCGATTTTTCCTGCAGAATCTGGCCGGCGTACTGACGCGCATCTTTGAAGAAGAGAAACGGATTGGTAAAGATGAAAGTGGCGATCATCACCGCCAGAAACCCGGCCGAGACCAGCGCCGCGCGTTTGAGGGTGAGCACCCTGCGCACCAATCCAACGATCAAATATCCGGCAATACTGAACACGAAAAACACACCGAACAGCTTGATGGCCGTAGCCAGGCCACAGAAAAAGGCTGCCCACAAGAAGTTGGAGCGGTATTGGAACCGGTCACGGCTCAAAAACAGGATGGTCAGGGCTGCGCACAATACCACCAGCGCATCCGGATGCCAGAAACGGCTGTTATAATGCGCCACACCGCCCAGCGTGAGCAGAATCACGAACAACGCGATGGATTTGCCTTTGGATTGAAAGCGCGTTTGCAGCCAGGTCAACACCCCGGCGCTCAGGATCATCGGCAACACTGAGATGAACTGGCGCAGCAACAACAAATTGAGTTGTGTCAGATCGGCGAAACCCGCCCCGGCGATGATCCGCACCGGCAGCAGCACCAGCATGGACAGAAAATAAAACGGATACCCGTAGTGATAATCTTCGTAGATGAAAAAGTGGTAGACGGCGCTTTCCATGCTGTCCGCGGG
>DAISXR010000128.1:0-8621 GCA_036825755.1 Anaerolineaceae bacterium | reverse complement strand
GTTACAATGCGATTCCCTTTATAATTATTCTACATGAAATCGAAATTTGATCTATTAGAACAATATTTTCAAACATTGATCGAATCCAGCGCCGATCTTCTCTGGCACGATGAGCGCATCAATTTGGTGCGCAGTCTGATCCGGGCGATCGAAACCGAAGTGGATCTGGACTCGAATGACATGGATTTACTGCCTTCAGCATTTACCATCTACCTGCCGCCGGCAAAATATGCGCTCTGGCACACCGACCGCGATTTGCTGGAAAGTTTTGGGCTGGCCTTGCATGAAGCGGCGGTTGAGGTGGGGTTGCATATCAGCAGCCGCCCGGCGATATCGCTTGAGATGCTGCCGGGATTGGGTGAGGATGAGATCCACGTCCAGATTTTTCCTGCCGACCAACCAAAGCATAAAACCGCCATCTTTTCCACCGATAACCCTGAAACGCCGCAGCCCAAAATTGTTGCGCGAGTGCCTGCCTTTTTGATTCTGGAGGACGGCTCTCACTTTGCGCTTGAGAAAATGGTGGTGAATATCGGCCGGAAGTCTGAAAACGAGCTTGTGGTGGATGACCCGCATGTTTCTCGCGAGCACGCGCAAATACGCATTGTTCAGAACGTTTACTTCTTATTTGATCTAAACTCCACCGCCGGTACATATGTGAACGGGCGAAAAATCGATCAATACAGTTTGCAGCCCGGAGATGTGATTTCTGTCGCCGATCATCCGATCATTTTTGTACAGGAAATGGACAGTGAAGGTAAACCGGCGCAGTCTCATGATAATATAACCCATACTACTCGCATCAATATTCCCAAAGGGGATGACAAGAAATCAGCATGAGCGCCGTTTTTATTCTCGTTGTTCGTATCCTTATCGTGATCTGTCTGTACATCTTCACAGGTTACGCGATACTGACGGTCTGGAAAGAGCTGAGATATGCCAATGAAAGAAGACTGGCGGAGATCATCCCGGCTATCTCCATCAACTATCTCGACAGCGGTGAACAAACCACCACTTTTTCGCAGCATGAGATCACCGTGGGAAGAGACCCCGGCAATGATCTGGTGATCACAGATGATACGGTATCCTCGCATCATGCCCGCTTGAGCCACCGTCACCGGCAATGGTGGCTGGAGGATTTGCAATCTACCAACGGCACCTTTCTGAACAACGAACGGATTTATAATCCCACCGTGGTGGTATCAGGTGATGAGGTGATTCTGGGCAATGTATCGCTGCTGATTATGGTAACCTCAATCAAATAATGTATTTCGCTGATCATCGCGACCTCGATGAGGATCTGACTGCTTCAAAGGAGAAAAAATGACTGAACAAATCGCACTGGGTGTTATTGGCGGATCCGGACTATACCAGATTGACGCTCTCACACAGGTGACCACGCACCAGATCGATACTCCCTTTGGGCAGCCCAGTTCCCCCATTGTGATTGGTACCCTGGCTGGAAAACGCGTCGCGTTTTTAGCCAGGCATGGCATCGGGCATGTGTTGACTCCTTCCGAGGTGAATTATCGGGCCAATGTTTATGCACTCAAATCACTGGGCATCCAGCGCATTCTCAGCATCAGCGCCTGCGGCTCGCTGAAAGAAGAACTGAAACCCGGCCATATCGTGGTGCCGGACCAGTTGTTCGATTTTACGCGCGGTACACGCAAACGCACTTTTTTTGAGGACGGCATTGTGGCACATGTCAGCACTGCTGACCCATTCTGTGCGGAATTGTCCGATTATGTCTTTCGGGCTTTGCAGCAGGCTGGCGCTTCCGTTCACAAAGGCGGGACGTTTATTGCCATTGAAGGTCCGCGTTTTTCCACCCGGGCTGAGTCGTCTGTCTTTCGCAGTTGGGGTATGTCCATCATCGGCATGACGGCAGCGCCGGAAGCTTTTCTGGCGCGCGAAGCCGAAATGAGTTATGCGACCATGGCGCACGTCACCGATTACGACGTATGGCACGTGACGGAAGAACCGGTGACCGTTGAAATGGTGATCCGTACGTTGAATCAGAATACGCTTACCGCCCAGGTGGCGCTTGAGCACCTGCTGCGACTGCTGCCGGATGATTTCGACTGCCCCTGCCGGCATTCTCTGGCCGCCGCGCTGATCACCAACCCTGCCAAATATAATCCCGAGACGATGCAGAAGTTGAATCTATTAATAGAACCGTATCTGTGATCCAGTGAAATACTTCTTTCCCGTTCTTGAAGAGTCGAATCTCAGGCTGCAGGCTGTCCTTCTTCGCTTTGTTGCCATCTTCCTCTTCCTGACCAGCCTGTCGATCAGCTTTGCCCCTGCCGTGCGTCTGCACACCTGGCAGGCAGATTTTCCCCTGTTGCACTGGATCGGGTTCGTGCTCTGGTTCGTCGTCTTCTCCATCATCCATTTTTTGTCACAGAAACAGCTCCCCAATCTGGACCCCTACCTGATCCCCATCACCGGGTTACTCACCGGTTGGGGTCTTCTCACCATCTTCCGCCTGGATGAAATGTTTGGATTGCGCCAGACTGCCTGGATGGTCGTCGCCGGGGTGATCTTTTGCGCCGCCATCCGTCATCCCGAGATCCTGCGGTTGATGCGCCGATATAAATATGTATGGCTTGCAGGCGGTCTTCTCCTGACCGGATTGACCTTTTTCTTTGGCACGTATCCGGGCGGTGAAGGGCCAAATCTGTGGTTGAACTTTGGCACACTGTACTTGCAGCCGTCAGAACCATTGAAATTGCTGCTCATCATCTATCTGGCGGCTTACTTTGCGGATCAAACCACCGCGAAGCTGCGCAGCATTCGCCTGATGGCTCCTACGATGATCGTTATCGCCGCGGCCGTACTGCTGCTCCTGGCACAGCGGGATCTGGGTACCGCCCTGATCTTTTTGCTCATTTACTTCGTGGTGGGTTTTCTGGCTTCCGGAAAGAGCATGGTTCTCCTATTGGGGGCGGGATTGGTCAGCGCAGCCGGAGTTCTGGGGTACCGCATCTTTCCGGTCATCCAACAGCGGGTTACCACCTGGTTGAATCCCTGGGCGGATCCCACCAGCTCATCCTACCAGATCGTCCAATCTCTGATCGCTGTGGCTTCCGGGGGTCTTATGGGGCGCGGACCCGGGCTGGGAAATCCCAATCTGGTACCCATCGCCCACTCTGATTTTATCTTCACCAGTATCGCCGAGGAGTTTGGATTGCTGGGGAGCATTGGCATGATGCTGGCCTTCGCATTGCTGGCTGGCCGGGCATTGGTAATTGCCATCCGCGCCCCCAATGTATACCGCAGGCTGCTGGCAGCTGGTCTGGCAGTCTACCTCAGCCTTCAGGCCCTGTTCATCATTGCTGGAAACCTGAACCTGCTGCCGCTCTCGGGGATCACCCTGCCGTTTGTTTCCTATGGTGGATCATCACTGGTGGTGTGTTTTGTTTCGGCAGCTTTCCTGGCGATCATCAGCAACCAGACCTCATCCGATCAACCCATTCAGATTGATACGGACCCCTACCTGGTGGTGGGAAGCCTGATTCTGGGCGCCTGGCTGGTGCTGAGTCTCACAGATGGTTTTTGGGTGGTCCTGAAGTCCGATGACCTGCTTAACCGTTCGGATAACCTGCGATCTTCCCTCAGTGACCTGTATGTGGAACGCGGCAGTTTCCTGGATCGAAACAACACACCTATCACCGAAACGATGGGAGAACGGGGTGATTATGTCACCAGGCTGCTCTATCCCAGCCTTAGCCCGGTGATCGGATATTCTGATCTGTACTACGGTCAAGCCGGCTTGCAGGCCAGCCTGGACCCTTATCTGCGCGGTTTGCAGGCCAATGCTGCTTCTGAAATCTGGTCAAATGCCCTGCTGTATTCGCAGCGTCCACCCGGTTTGAATGTACGTTTGAGCCTGGATCTGGAACTTCAAAACCTGTCCGATACACTGCTGGAAGGTACCCGCGGCGCAGTTGTGCTTTTGAATGCCCAATCCGGTGAGATACTGGCGCTTTCCACCTTTCCGTATTTCGATTCAAACTCGCTGGCTGAGAACTATACGCAGTGGACTGATGATCCGAATGCTCCGTTTTTTAACCGCGCCCTGCAGGGTCAATACCAGCCTGAAACTGCAATGGGGCCATTTTTCCTTTACCAGGCGATCCTGAAAGGAAATCTACCGTCGATCCCGGATCAACTTTCGTACCCGGTGCAGGATGGTGTGATCACCTGCACACAGGCTCCGCAAAGCGGCATCGATTGGGCTGCTGTGATCTCGAACGGATGTCCTGCCGCGGCGGCATTCTTAACCCATAACCTGTCACAGGATGAAATCACTTCGCTGTATGAGCAACTGGGTTTCTTCGAGCCCCCTTCGCTAAGCCTGCCTGTCTCCTCAGCGGAACGGGATCAATCCGACGATATGCTCATCTTCTTCGATGATGAAACAAAAAACATTTCGGTTTCCCCACTGCAGATGGCCCTGGCCGCCGCTGCCTTAACTTCAGACGGTATCCGTCCAGATCCCACGTTGCTGCTGGGAGTGCAAACACCCCACCAGGGATGGGTGATGCTGAACCCTGGCGTTCCCACCACAGCACTGGACGCAGATACTGCCAATCAGGTGGTTGATCTGCTCTCCGTGCCTTCCTCCTTTATCTGGCAGGCTACCGGCTTCGGGAAAGCCGTTGAAGATGAACTGACCACATGGTACATCGCCGGCACCACCTCAGAATGGATCGGCAGTCCCCTGGCAGTGGCGGTCCTCATCGAAAAAGAAGACCCTGCACTGGCGCAGGAGATTGGCCGAACCTTATTGCAGGCGACCATTTACCCGGAAAATTAATGACGGTTTTAATCAAAAGAAATCCTCGTATTAGCGAGAATTTCTTTTGATAAAAATTCGATCAGGCTTTCAGCAGCTTGATAAAGTGACGCTTACCTACCTGCAATACGCCGCCCTCCGTAAAGACAGCCGTCTGGTCACTGACCACTTCACCGTTCAACCGGATGCCGTTCTGTGATAAAAGGCGTCGAGCCTCACTGCGGCTTTTCACCAGGTTAGCCTCTTCCAGTATGTCGAGCACCGTCTGGCCTTCCTTCAGTTGAAACTCAGGCATTTCCTCGGGGATCTCACGTTTCTGGAACTGCCGGATGAAGGCTTGCTCGGCCTGCAAGGCCTGCTCATCGCCCCAGAAATTGCCGGTGATCTCGCGGGCCAGTTCCATCTTGATGTCACGCGGGTGCGATGCGCCGCTGTTCAACCGAGCCTCAATTTCGTCGATTTTGTCGGGTGTCCAGCGTGTCACCAACCTGAAGTAACCCGGCATCGCAAAATCGGGGATGCTCATCACTTTGCCATACATATCTTCGGCGTTGGTGTTGATGGGCACATCATTGCCCAGTGATTTGCTCATTTTGATCACGCCATCGGTGCCCGGCAGGATACCCATGATGATACCGATATTGGGTTTGGCGCCCAGATACGTCATCAGCTTGCGTCCGGCGGTGATGATGTTGAACAACTGGTCAGTACCGCCTACCTGCACATCGGCTTTCAGCATGTAGGCGTCGTATCCCTGCATAATGGAGTAAAAGGTCTCGTGCAGGTATACCGCATCACCGTTCTCCCAGCGCTTTTTAAAGTTTTCACGAGTTAAAAATTGCTGCAGGGTAAAGTTGGAGGCCAACTCGATCAACTGCGCAAAGCTGAGCTCAGACAGCCACTCAGAGTTATACCTGATATGTGTTTTTTCCTGTTCCAGAATGCGGAAAGCCTGTTGAGCATAGGTGCGGGCATTGAATTCCACCTCTTCCGGGGTCAGCCGCGGCCGCAGGATATCCTTATCAGAAGGGTCTCCGATCAGCGATGTGTAATTCCCCACCACAAATGTCACATCGTGACCCAGCTCCTGGAACTGGCGCAGCTTGCGCATGGGTACGGTATGCCCCAGGTGCAAATTGGCCGTGCGCGGATCAAAACCGCAGTATACCTTCAGGGGTCGCTTTTCTTTTTCAGCCAGTAAAAGCCGTTCTTTGAGCTCGGAAGCCATGGATTGCTTGAGTGAATCATCCCCGTATTCGGTTCCCTGCATCAGGTAACGGACCTGTTCATCGATATTCATTTTCTCTCTCCTGACCTGTTGTTGATTCTAAGATGACGGTTGAATTATACCAATGGAGCACCCTCTCAGGCGCTGCTGAAGATAATATCCTTGCTCAAGGGTAGTTGTCCAGATCCATACCGCACCTCCTTAAGAAAAACAGCCCTCCGGTGTGGAAGGCTGTCGATTTGCAAGGCTCATGCAGAAATCAGCGGCTCATCCTCCGGGATGTCGCATGGAACTCTGCGTAATAATAATAGATGCTTCTTTGATCCATGCGATGATTTTATCGCCTGGTAGTCGGCGTGTCAAGCAGGCAATGTAGCCAAGTATCACTTAGGATATTTCTTTCTGAACAGTACATCGTCGGGCATCATGATCGAAGACTAGTCATACGTATCTCTTCTCCATCCAGGAATATGGCGCTATCACCCGGATTCATCCGTTGCCGGATAACGCCGGGGATAAATCACCCGGCTTTAAAATCGCACCTCATGAATGAGGTTTCAGAAAGCTGGTTTCTCCGGTACATGATCCAATTCCGCCCTATAAATGCAATCCTAAAAGCCGGATTCATCCGGCGCTGTTTTCTGGCACCGCGGATTTACCCCGGTGCCGATGAAAAAGCTTGGGATAACGCCGGAAATAAATCACCCGGCTACAAAAACACACCTCATGAATGAGGTTTCTAAAAGTTGGATTTTCCGGTATATGACCTTAAAACACCCGGGTATATTGTGTCAAACGCTGAATTGATCCAGCGTATCTTTCTAGCACCGAGATGAATCCTCGGTAGCAGGTAAAACCTCCAAATTTCACTCGTTGATTCCGATGTCTCTATGATGCTAAAAATTTTCTGATTTCTGATATCATAATTTTATCTATCCCAGTATTTCCGGAGTGAAAAGAAAAGGAGGCGTGTATGCCTTATTGGCAGCTCTTTTATCACGTCGTATGGGCTACCAGAAACAGGAGCCAATTTATTATTCCTGATATTGAACCGATTATTTATGATTCGATCCGCACAAAAGCGATTGGTTTAGGTGGCACCGTATACGCTTTGAATGGAATTGCCGATCACGTTCATCTGATCACTTCAATCCCTCCAACGATCGCAATATCGACCTTTACCGGAATGGTCAAGGCGGTTGCCACCGCTAAATTCAACAAATCGGGGCATCCTCTGGCCCCGATCTACTGGCAAGAAAGCTTTGGAGTTTTTTCCTTCGATCGAAAAAGATTACCTTATCTCATTGAATATGTTGAAAATCAAAAAATCCATCATGAGACAGGTAACGAGATAAGCTTACTGGAACGCATCGGCGATCAAGAAGTAAAAGGTATTCATGATGAGCCTGCTTCATACCAACTTGATGCTCTTGATTGGCCGGAAATATAAACATAACAGGCTGATTTCTCTCAACCCAGGTTTTTCAAAATGAGATATACCATTCACCTGCCAGAACCTGAGTCATGAATTAGGTTCATGAAAGCCGGCCTGTATTGGAGTTCAGAAAAAAATTATCCGCATTTACGAATTATCAATTCCTTCAATTCTTACCGCTTAACGCCGGGGATAAATCACCTGGCTACAAAAACACACCTTATGAATGGGGTTCTTAAAAACTGGTTTCTCCGGTACATGGCCCAAGATCACACATATATACGGCGTCAATAGCCGGATTCATCCGGCGTTGTTCTCTGGCACCGTGGATTTATCCCGGTGCAGATGAAAAAACCTGGGATAACGCCGGGGATAATTCACCCGGTTATAAAACACACCTCATGAATGAGGTTCTTAAAAGCCGGTTTCTCCGGTACATGATCCAATTCCGCCCAATAAATGCAATCCCAAAAGCCGGATTCATCCGGCGTTGTTCTCTGGCACCGTGGATTCATCCCGGTGCCGAAGATATAGTCAGGGATAACGTTGGGGATAAATCACCCGGCTACAATAACCCACCTCATGAATGAGGTTTCAGAAAACTGGATTCTCCGGCAATTGACCCAATGTCACGCATGTATATGGTGTCAAAAGCCGGATTCATCCGGCGCTGTTTTCTGGCACCGTGGATTTATCCCGGTGCAGATGAAAAAACTTGGGATAACGCCGGGGATAAATCACCCGGCTATAAAAACACACCTCATGAATGAAGTTTCAGAAAGCTGGTTTCTCCGGTACATGATCCAATTCCGCCCTATAAATGCAATCCCAAAAACCGGATTCATCCGGCGTTGTTTTCTGGCACCGTGGATTTATCCCGGTGCCGATGAAAAAGCCTGGGATAACGCCGGGGATAAATCACCCGGCTACAAAAACACACCTCATGAATGAGGTTTCTTAAACCTGGATTCTTCGGTATATGATACCCAAAGCCGGATTCATCCGGCGTTGTTCTCTGGCACCGTGGATTTATCCCGGTGCCAATGATGACCTCGAGATCACGCCGGAAATAAATCACCCGGCTACAAAAACACACCTAATGAATGAGGTTTCTTAAACCTGGATTCTTCGGTATATGATCTCATATCCCATAA
>DAISXR010000127.1:1497-8664 GCA_036825755.1 Anaerolineaceae bacterium | reverse complement strand
ACCCTGACAATACATCAAAACCACCCGTCAAACGGGTGGTTTTTTAATCGAAATCATTCCGGTTATCGCCGGATGACCAACCAAAATCCTGCCCGAGGAATTCGCTCAGTTCTTCGTTATGCGGCTTGAAGAAACGCGTCAGGTACTCATAGACTTCCTGGCCAACATCCACCCGGTTAGGCGCCACATTCCTCGGCTTCAGGTCATGGATTTGATACGTGGGATCGACTCCCACGAATTCAAAAATCATCCTCAGGTGTTTTCGTAAATCCGAAAAAAAGTCCTCACTTTGTAATACCAGGATGTGATTGCGCGGAAAAACCTTAAAATACCTTTCCAGTTGTTCTTTATATTTTCCACGGCTTTTGTAGGAATATCTCCGGTACAGGATGTTGTCAAAATCGCCGGTTTCCTCAATCTGATTCAAACGTTTTTCTTCGCCCAGCAGGGCGTCCATGATCTCCAAAGGTTCATGCCCGCTGCGTTTTTCATGCAAATAATGCGAGATGGCCCGATCGACCGGATTTCTTAACAGAACAATGAGTTTCACATTCGGCAGCACATTGTGAATGCGGTGAGGCGTCAGCGGATGGAAAATATAACTGGGAGTGGCTTCAAACACCCTGTGATGTTTTGTCAGCATGATTTTTAACGGAAAGTGGGATTGATAACGCGGAAAACTCCTGTGACCGTCTCTCTCACTCTGACGATATCCTCCGTCAAAATAATGAACTTCCTTTACGCAGGAGGGGATCAGGTGTGGGTGTTGGGTCAGATAATAGAACAGGCTGCTGGTTCCGCATTTTTGTGCGCCGGCGATGATAAAGTGAGGGAATGCGCGATATTTCCACGTCAGCTCCCTGAATTTTGCGGCCAGGTTTGCTGAAATGGATTTCTCTTCTGGTCGTAATTTTTGTGAGACAGCCTGCATACAGCTCTCCTATGGAGATCGTCTCACCGGTAATGCTTTACCTGTCTACCCTGTATTTATGATTTATCAAGTTTCCGGACCCGCAGAACCAACCCTGAAATACTCACCACCTCAACCCGTGCGCCCGCGGGCAGCGGACCGATGCCATCCACCAGTTCAGCGGACCAGAGTTCGCCGTTTACACGCACCATTCCACGCGGGTTCAATGCCTGTTCCACCAGGCCCTGCTTGCCGGGCATTGTCTCCCGCCCAAACAGAATGGGACGGCGCTGGGCGCGCACCGCGATGGTCATGATGACAAAGAAGATCGCCGCGATGACGATGCCCGTGCCTATCACCAGCGGCACCGAAACCTTCGGGAAACCCGGCAGCGTGGTGGAATTGAACAATACCAGCGCGCCCACAATAAACGAGGCTGCGCCCGCAATCGTCAGCGCGCCGTGCGTGGGAGCTTTGATATCCAGGATAAACAGCACAAATGCTGCCAGCAGGAAGGTGAACCCAAACCAGTTCACCGGCAGGACGCCGATGCCATACACCGCCAGCAGCACGCACACCACGCCGATAAACCCGGCTGCCCATCCGCCAGGACTGGAAATTTCGATCAAAATGGCCTGCACACCGATGGCCAGCAGCAGAAAGACCAGGTTGGGGTTCACCAGCAGCAGAAGCAGCTCTTCGATGAGCGTATTGCCCACTTCCACCACCTGCGCATTGCGGGTGGAGAGAGTGATAGTCTCCTCATTCAGGATGACCTCGCGGCCATCCAGTTGATCTACAAGATCCTGTACACTGGCCGCTTTGATATCCACCAATCCAACCTCAAGCGCTTCATCCACTGTGACAGCGCGGGCATTTTCGATGGTTTCTTCGGCCAGGCGGGAGGCTTCTTCACTGCGGTTTTTGGTGAGCCCGCGTACCGATGCCTTGAGAATCTCTTTGACCTTGGCTTCCATCGTTTCGCCGATATCCTCACCTTCCGAACCCACCGGGCTGGCTGCTCCAATGGTGGTTTCAGGGGCCATGGCGGCCAGATGCCCCGCCAGGGTGATTACCGTTCCGGCGCTGCCCGCCATGGCGTTTTGCGGATAGACGTACACCACCACCGGTACCGAACTGCCGCGGATCACCTGAACAATTTTATTCATAATGTCCACGCTGCCGCCCGGGGTGTCCAGCTCAAAAATGATCGCTTCGGCTCCGCGGTTTTCGGCCATCTGCACCCCGCGCTCCAGATATTCAATCAGAACCGGCGTGATCGGACCTTCACTTTTCAAAACCAGCACAAGCGGAGTTTCGCCATCCTGAATGGATAGAAATTGCGGCATTGCCCCGGCGCTGAGCAAAAACGCCGTCAGGCAAAGGGCCAATCCGAGAAAAATCCTTTTCATTTTCATCGATCATCCTGGTTGTCCGGAAGTATGCCCGGCAATATGGAGTTTTGGTGTGTTTCAGATTTTGCCGGGTATTTCCTGAATTGCGATAAGGCGGTACGCCTCTTGCGTAATTTGCGTATAATCATAACGGAAAGTCGCTTGCATGGTCATGTTTGTAATCAGTATACAATAAATGGGGTGTGCGGATAAGTACCATGGGTGAAATGATCAATCAACTACCGGGGTCCGAGCGGCAGGGCACAAAAGTGCCCGGAATGGTTCGCATCTGCGGGTGGCTGCTCACCCTTGAATCGATCATGTTCTTTCTGCTGGGGGTGTACCACTATCAGCTTAACAACGGTCCCACCCTGTTTTCACGTCTTTTTGCGCGCTGGATCCGCGGCGATACACCATTTTCATATGATGAGATTTATCGTTTTTCGGTGGATCTGATCAATTCGGCTGCCAGTGCCCAGTTGCTCACCGCATTAATTGAAAGCGCCGTTCTGTTCGTGTTGACCATTTTAGCCCTGTGGGCGGCGATTGGGTTCTTCCGCCGTTGGATCATCGCCTGGCCGGTTGGACTGCTGGTTCAGGCCGGATCTTTACTGACCGCGCTGGTGTTGTATTTTGTTAATCGCCCGTCGCACATTGTGATCATGATGGTAACCGGTATTTTCATGGTGCTGTATCTCAACTATGCAGATGTTCACTCGTTCTTCAATGTCACCCGTTCCCGGCGCAAACCCACCGTCACGGAGGAGTTGCCAGACGATCATGAATGAGCTTGAACTGCTGCGACGTTTTGAACCGGTATTGCGCTTCACACGTGGTGAAAAATTCTATCCCATCGATACGAAAGCCTATCTGCAGGAAAGCAGTTTATGGGTACAGGAACCTGACCGGCCGGCGCGCTGTCTGATTTCCGAGCAGGACCTGACGCTTGAAAATCTGGGCGAGTTATCCCTCAACGGGCATGACGGGATTTACTTTTTGCAGTTTATCGAACCGCTGGATATCTCTGCGCTGGCATCGTATCTGGTGAAGAACACGCTGAAGAAAAAGAACCCGCAGGATGTATTTCGCAGCGGGCGCGGGCGTCTTTCACGGGTGGGTTACAGTTCCCGCATCCTGGACAGCCTGTTTTCGATTTCTTTGCTGGCACGCGGGCGGCTGCCCGGTGACCGCGCCCTGGCGGCCTGGATCACCTACCAGCGGATGTGCGAATCATCGCCTGGCCACCGGTATTACGGCAGGGTCCTCCGCCAATCCGGCTGGATCGTGCTGCAATACTGGTTCTTTTATGTGTATAACAACTGGCGTTCGGGCTATTACGGTGCAAACGATCACGAAGCGGATTGGGAAATGATCAACGTGTATCTGTATGAAGATACCGACGGCGAAGTTCATCCGGAGTGGGCCGCTTATGCCAGCCATGAATTCGCGGGGGATGATTTCCGCCGGCGTTGGGACGACCCTGAACTGCAAAAGGTGGGTGATCACCCGGTGGTGTACGTGGGCATCGGTTCACACGCCAGCTATTTTTCACAGGGTGATTACCTGACTGAAATTGAAATCCCATTTTTGGCATCTATCGGCCGTTTCTTCAAACGGACGTCTAAACTCTGGCGCCGATTTTTGCGCAGAACCATCGGTGAGGAGGTCGGCGGAGAATCATCATCATCGGTGAGCGTTTTTACAGTTCCATTTGTAGATTATGCGCGCGGGGACGGGCTATCGATTGGCGAAGACAGCCAGGTAGCCTGGGATGACCCGGTGGTTCTGAACCCGGTACCCGATTGGGTAACAAATTACCGTGGTTTGTGGGGTTTTTATGCGCATGACCCGTTTGCCGGTGAAAATGCGCCCTCCGGCATGAAATACAACCGCAACGGTGAAGTGCGGCGCGCCTGGTATGATCCGCTGGGTTGGGCCGGCCTTCACAAGGTGCCGCCCCCCAATCAGCAACTGCCCATGATCACCCGACGAAAGCTGGATCTGGATACGGAGAATCAGGCCCTCAGGCTGCAGATGACTGAAAAACAAAACCAGTTATCGATCCTCGATATCGAAACCAACGCGATCCGCGGTCTGCCGTATCTGATCTCCACCTACAACCAGCACCAGGCTCAAATGACCGCTCTTTCCGAGGAGGTACAAAATCTCTGCAAGAAAATGACCTGGAATGAAACTATGATCGGGACGTTGACCGAATATGAAGATCGTCTGAAGATGGGCTTGAAAGAATCGCCCAGGGCGCATCTTAATCGGCCGTTGATCCCTGAACCCGAATCCGCTTTGCGGTTAGGCTGGCTGGCTGAGATCTGGTCTGCTCTCAGTATCGGATTGATGCTGATCGCGTCGGTTGCGCTGGCATTGTTTGCGCGCGAGTACCTGTACTTTGGATTATTGTCCATAATGGTTTCGATCGTTTTTCTGGAGGCCGGGTTCAGGCGGAAACTTTCCAACCTGATCAACACCCTGGCCATTCTGCTGGCGGTGATCTGCATGCTGATCCTGTTATATGAATATTTCTGGATCATGCTCCTGACGGTGGTGGTCATTGCCAGCATCTATATTTTATGGCAGAACATAAGGGAGATGTGGAGCTGAACCAATTCGATCACGTGTTTTGAATCAGGATGAAAGTAAACCTTTTTTGTGATTAAAATGTAAAGTCGATGGGGTGATTGAGGTTACAATTGCCCCGGTATAAGCGGAAATATACTCAATTTACAGAGGGAATGATGGCTGAATTAGACCCCAGGATTATCGAATTACGCAAGCGAAGAGAAAAAGCGGCCTTGGGCGGGGGTGAAGATCGTATCGCCAAACAACATGCCAAAGGGAAATTAACCGCTCGCGAAAGATTAAACCTGTTACTGGATCCCGGTACCTTCGTGGAACTGGATCCTTTTGTTCTGGCCCAGCGTGATGAATTGGGTCTTTCAGATGAACGCCTGCCCGGCGACGGCGTGGTGATCGGCTTCGGCAAGATCGACGGCCGCACTGTGTATGCCTACGCTCAGGATTTTACGGTCATGGGCGGCGCGTTGGGTGAGATGCACGGCCGCAAAATCTGCCAGGTGATGGATATGGCAGCCGCGTCCGGTGCCCCCATCATCGGGATGATCGATTCCGGCGGCGCTCGTATTCAAGAAGGTGTACGTGGCCTGGGCGGTTATGCCGAGGTCTTCAAACGCAATGCGCAGTATTCCGGTGTCATCCCGCAAATCAGCCTGATCCTCGGCCCCTGCGCCGGTGGAGCGGCTTATTCACCGGCAGTCACCGATGTGGTCATCATGGTCGAGAAACAATCCTATATGTTCCTGACGGGCCCTAATGTCATCAAATCGGTCACCGGTGAGGTGATTGATTCCGAGGGTCTGGGCGGCGCAAAGGTTCACCTGGGCATCAGCGGCACCGCGCATCTGACCACCCCCAATGAACAGGATGCCATCGCGTTGACCCGCAGGCTGCTGGGCTACTTCCCATCCAACAACGTGGATAATGCCCCTGTCATCCCGCAGGGTGACGATCCCAACCGCATGGATCCGGCGCTGAACAGCCTGGTTCCGCTGGATCCCTCCGAGCCATACAGCATGCGCGACGCCATCGAAATGATTGTGGATCAGGGTACCTTCATTCCCTTCCAGGATGAATTTGCCCGCAACGCCCTGACCGGTTTTGCCCGTATGGACGGTATGAGCGTAGGGATCGTTTCTCAGGAACCGTATGTGATGGCCGGTGTGCTCGATATCGATTCGGCCGATAAAATTGCCCGTTTTGTACGTACCTGTGACGCCTTCAATATCCCGATCCTCACCATCATTGATTCTCCGGGTTTCCTGCCGGGTGTGGATCAGGAACATCGCGGCGTGATTCGGCACGGAGCCAAAGTATTGTATGCGTACGCTGAATCGACCGTCCCCAAGGTGAGCATTGTCACCCGCAAGGCGTACGGCGGCGCGTACGTGGTGATGAGCAGCAAGTACATGGGCACCGATGTGACCTATGCCTGGCCAAGCGCTGAAATCGCGGTGATGGGCGGCGATGGCGCCGTGAACATTCTGTACCGCAAGCAGCTTGATGCAGCGGCTGATCCGGCGGAAGAGCGTAAAAAAGTTACCCAGCAGTACAAAGAACAGTTCCTCAACCCGTATGCGGCAGCAGAAGCCGGCTACATTGATGAGGTGATCGAACCTGCTGAAACCCGCTCACGTGTGATTGCCGCTTTGCACGCCCTGCGTGACAAAAATGTCCAAACACCCTTGAAGAAGCACGGGAACATCCCGTTGTAAGGTAAATAATCCCGGTCCTGCCGCGAAGTGATTCGTCCGGCAGGACCGATGATTGTAAACAGGAAAAAAAGGACACCATGACAAATGTACTTTTGATCACCGCAATCGGGATGGGTCTGGTTTTTGTTGTCATCATCCTGCTGTGGGGCATGATGGAGCTGCTGGTGCGCTTGCTGGCAGACAAACCGGAGAAAGAGGAGACAGAATCTGCTCCTTCACTGGTTGAAGCAGAACCGGTTGAACCTGAGCCACAGGCAGCCGCTACCCACCGGCAAAAAGCTGCTGCCGTGGCAGTGGCCGCCGCGCTGCAGATCCGCCGCCGGCAGGCCGCGGTAGAAGCTGTTCGGCTGGCTCTGTCCTCTGCGAACCAACCCATGCTGAACCCTGCTGAAGCCGGCCAGGTATCAAACTGGCAGGCTGTCATGCGCGCTGTACAGCGCCAGAACCAAACGAAATTTTTTACCCGTACACCCAGGAATGTACGGTAACTTTTGAGGAGAAACAAGATGAAGCTGCGTGTACAAATCGAAAATGAAACATATGAAGTAGAAGTGGGCGA
>DAISXR010000127.1:0-1397 GCA_036825755.1 Anaerolineaceae bacterium | reverse complement strand
GTTCTGGAAGCCATGAAGATGAAGAATACCATCCGCGCCGACCGCGCCGGAAAAATCACCGCCGTATATGTCTCAAATGGTGACACAGTAAAACACGGACAGCCGTTGGTTGACTTTTAGATCCTAGAGGAAGAAGCCACTGCATGGATTACAGCGAACTCATCCGAGAAATATCCCGCGGTTTTGCCAATTTTTATTGGGGCAACGCGGTGATGATTATAGTAGGGCTCATTCTCATTGCGCTGGCAATTTTTAAAGAGTATGAACCAGTTTTACTTCTCCCGATTGGCTTTGGAGCCATCCTGGCCAATCTGGGAATGTCAGCGGATACTGGCGTGTTTAAAGTCATCTATGACGCCGGTATCGCCACCGAACTTTTCCCGCTGCTGGTATTCATCGGCGTGGGAACCATGATCGATTTTCGCCCCCTGCTGGCAATGCCCTATCTGGTGTTGCTGGGGGCCGCCGGTCAATTTGGTATTTACGGAACCCTGATCCTGGCTACGCTGCTGCAGTTCCCGCTGCCGCAGGCGGCTTCCATCGGCGTGATCGGCGCCATTGATGGACCAACGGCTATCTATGTGGCATCCAAACTGGCCCCTGAAATGCTGGGACCTATTGCGGTGGCGGCTTATTCGTATATGAGCCTGGTGCCCATTATCCAACCCCCGGTGATGCGCCTGTTGACCACCAAATCCGAACGAAAAATCCGCATGGACTACACTGCCCGCCCGGTATCGCAGACGGCTGTGATTGTGTTCCCCATCGCGGTGACGGTTGTGGTGAGCCTGATCGCCCCTGATGCGGCTCCCCTGATCGCTACCCTGATGCTCGGAAACCTGCTGAAGGAAAGCGGTGTGGTGGATCGGTTGAGTAAATCAGCCAGCAACGAGATTATCAATGTGTCAACTCTCTTCCTGGGTCTGGCCATTGGCACTACCATGACGGCTCATAGCTTTATCAACCTGCAGACCCTGTTCATCCTGGCTCTGGGCCTGCTGGCCTTTGTGTTGGATACGGTGGCGGGTTTGCTGTTTGGCAAACTGATGTGCGTTATCACCCGCGGAAAGGTCAACCCGTTGATCGGAGCCTGCGGCATCAGCGCTTTCCCCATGGCCGGGCGTTTATCGGCTCAAATGGCGCAAAAGGAAGATCCGCACAACTTCATTCTCATGCATGCTATGGGATCCAATACAGCCGGTCAACTGGGCAGCGTGGTGGCGGGTGGTTTGCTGCTGGCGCTGGTCACCGGTATCATTTAGGTCTGATATTTTGATTTTTAGCCCTGGCGGATTTTCGCCAGGGCTTTTTCTTTTCTGAGGTAAAGAAAGAGACGGGAAAGTGAACTGCACCCCAAAAGTTGGACACCACCAACAGAAAGGGTGCAGTTTTACTAT
>DAISXR010000126.1:5621-8669 GCA_036825755.1 Anaerolineaceae bacterium | reverse complement strand
GCCAGCGGATCGGCCACCGGCGTGCGTTCGCCGGTCAGATAGGGTAAAAACAACACACCCTCACTGCCCGGTTCAACCTGCCCGGCCAGCGCCGTCAATTCGTCATACGGGCAGCCGCACGCCAGGGTATCGCGCAGCCAGCGCAGGCTGCCGGCCGCCGAGAGCATCACCCCCATCAGGTGCCATTTCCCCGGCGCGGCGTGGCAGAAGGCGTGCAGACGCCCCTGCGGCTCGATCACCGGCTGGTCGGTGGGGGCGAACACCACCCCCGAGGTACCCAGGCTGATGGATAAAATGCCCGGTTCAACCGCCCCGCAGCCCACCGCGGCGGCTGATTGGTCACTCCCGCCGGCTGCCACGGGGATGTTGGCCGGCAGACCCAAAGCCTCCGCGGCCTCGCGGCTTAACAACCCGGTGGTGCTGGTGCCCTCAAACGCCGGCGGCATCCACTCCTCAGGGATCTCCAGCGCTTCCAACACCTGGTGCGACCAGGATCGGCGCTGCAGGTTGAACAAAATGGTACCCGAACCGTCGGCCGCGTCCACGGCGGTAAAACCGGTCAGGCGATAACGCACGTAATCTTTGGGCAGTAAAATGTGCCGCACCTGCTGCCAGACAAACAGTTCGTTCTCCTGCACCCACAGGATTTTGGGGGCGGTAAAACCGGGCAGTGCATCGTTGCCGGTCAGTTGTATCAGGTTTTCCAGCCCCAGCCGGGCGCGGATTTCATCGCACTGCCGGCCGGTGCGCTGGTCGTTCCACAAAATAGCCGGGCGCAGTACCTCGCCGGCTTCGTTCAGCAGCACCAGGCCGTGCATCTGACCCGTCAACCCGATACCCGCCACGGCTTCGGACGCAATACCGGTTTGTTGCAGCACACGGTGCACGGCTGCCAGCGTGCCATCCCACCACAGGGCCGGGTCCTGCTCGCTCCACAGCGGCTGCGGCGTCTCATAGCCGTACTCCGCTGAGGCGGTTCCCGCCGTCCGGCCGCGATCATCCATCAGCAGCGCTTTGACCGCCGTGGTGCTGATATCCAGACCCAAAAAGTACGCGTCCGGGTTCACGTGAGCCGTAAACTTTCGGCGATGCGCTGGACAAAATCCTCATCCGGCTGGAAGGGCACATCGGCGTGCAAATCCCAGGTTTCACCATGCGTGGCCGACTCGCCGGGTTCCAGACGGGCCAGCGGGCCGAGCGTTTCCAGCTCCACAAACAGGTCGCAGCAGTAACACTGGCTGCTGGCGCCAAAATCGGGGTAGTCGGCATGCGGCTCATAGAGCGAATGCTTGACAAACAGCGTGCCGCCCAGCCAGCATGCCAGCCAGCCGCGTCGGTTTGGAAAACCCAGCTTGAGCCGCTCCGCTTCGGCCGTCATGCTGCAGTCCACCAGGATAAACTTGTTGCCCCACAGCAAATATGGGCTGCGCACATCGGTATACGGCCAGAGCGTCAGCCGCCGGTTGGATAGAAAACCGGTATCATCGGTTTCCTGCGGCAGAATGGCGTATCCGCCCGGCTGCAGCATGGTGATGGCCCACGGCGCGCCCTCCAGCAGTTCTTCGCCGCGGTTGGTGATGGCGTGATCCACGTGCACGCGCGCCCGGCCTTCTTCCAGCCGGATAAAGACCGATTTCTCGATCCCGTAGACCGGATCAGCCGACTGTGTGAGCAGCACACCGCCATCCAGTTCGGCCACGTTCACCGGCCGGTCATCGGGATAGTACGTCCGGTTGATGTCTTCAGGTGCGTGCCACAGGCGATGTCCGCCAAAAAAGCGGTACGGGCCGTGCAGTTCGGTTTCGGTAATCTTTTCAGGCAGTTCCGCCAGCAAATTGGGCCCACCGTTCAGCTTCAGCGAAAGGATGCGCGGCCCGGCTGAAACCGATGCCAGCAGGTTCACATTGCCGTTATCCAGTTCAATGCAGTCCAGATCCATAAAGCGTACCGTTTTCATCGCACCCCCAGCAGCAAATCAATGGTGAGTTGATCGAGCCTTTCGTACATCAGCCCGCGACGGCCCAATTCCGCCGGATCAAACGTTTCTTTCAGCAAAACCGCGGCCCTCTGCGGAGTGTAACCGGCATCCTTATTCGCCTCTCCGTCCACGGCAGTGATCTCCCGCAGCAGCGCCTGGATCTCGGGGTCGGCGTCAAAGCGGGCGGCCTTTTCCCTGAGGATCAAATAGGTGCGCATGCAGCCGCGCGCAAAATCCTTTACGCCTTGCTCATCCTCGGTGCGAAAGGCGTGCGCGTCAAAATGGCGCGGACCGGTATAACCCACCCGCTCCAGAAAACGCACCAGGAAGAAGGCGGCTTTGAGATCGCGTGAGCCAAAACGCAGATCCTGGTCATAGCGGCCGGGGTACTGGTCATTCAGGTCGATGTGGAACAGCTTGCCCGCCTCCCAGGCCAGCGCCACGCTGTGCAAAAAGTTGAGCCCGGCCATCTGTTCATGCGCCACCTCGGGGTTGACACCCACCATCTCCGGGTGATCGAGCGTTTCAATGAAGGCCAGCATGTGTCCGGTGGTGGGATTGTAGATATCAGCGCGCGGTTCGTTGGGTTTGGCTTCCAGCGCAAATTTGAGGTTGTACTGCTTATCCAGCACGTACCCGCACAAAAAGTTGAGCGCGTCACGCGTTCGGCGGATGGCCTGCAGCGGGTCTTTGGCCGCGTCGGTTTCCACGCCCTCGCGACCTCCCCAGAATACATATATCTGCGCGCCCAGCTCGGCTCCCAGGTCGATGGCCCGCATGGTTTTCTGCAGTGCAAAATCACGCACCCGCGCATCATTTGAGGTAAATGCGCCGTCTTTGAAAACAGGGTGATAGAACAGATTGGTGGTCGCCATAGGCACGGTCAAGCCGGTCTGTTGGAGCGCCTGCTTAAAGTCACGCACAATGCGGTCGCGTTCGGTCGGCGAGGCATCAAACGGCACCAGATCATTATCATGGAAGTTGACGCCGTAAGCGCCCACTTCCGCCAGCAGGTGCACCAGTTCAACCGGTGACTTTTCCGCCCGCACCGGGCCGCCAAACGGGTCGCG
>DAISXR010000126.1:0-5521 GCA_036825755.1 Anaerolineaceae bacterium | reverse complement strand
GATGGATCGGACTACCTGTTTGATTAAGTGTAACGGAAAACAGGGCGTTGCGCATGCCGGTTACAGGCGCATTTCTCAGTTCAGTGAAATTGTTTCGCTCAAAACTTGCCCTGTTGGCTCACTAGGGCAGATCCAGGTCGCTCATTTTCCACAGCCGCACCGATTCGCCGGCTGCCGCCAGCATGGTGCCGGAGGCGTTGAAGCGCAGCGATGTAATCTTTTGCATATCGGCTTCAAATTCGTATTTCAGCACGCCGGTCTGCGGATCCCATACCGAAATGCGCCCGCCCTCGCCGGCTGTCAGCAGCCAGTTGCCGTTGGGGCTATACGCCACCGCCCACACCGGCGAGCCTTCATCCAGCGTCATCAGCAGCGTGCCGGAATACAGATTCCAGATGCGTGCATCGTTATATCCCTCGCCGGAGGCGGTAAGCAGGCGCGTCCCGTTGGGGTTGACCGCTACATCGGTAACGCCGTCCACGGGGAAGGAATACATCTCATTCCATGTCTTTGTATCCCACAGGCGAACCATGCCCTCCTCGTTGAAGCCCACCACCAGTTGCAGACCGCTGGGCGTAAAGGTCAGATCGCTGCAATTTTCGCCGTTGAGGAGTGTTTTGGAATATTCCCCATTCGTTACATCCCACAAAAACGTCATGCCGTCTTCACCGCAGGAAACCAGCCACTTCCCATCCGGGCTAAAAACCATGGCGGTGATGGGCAGGGTATGCAGCGGACCCAGTGTTTTTTCCATCTTGCGTGTCTGGCGCGAGTAGAGATGGATGGAACGGTCTTCCTGTTCCGCCAGCGCCACGTAGACTTTGGTGGAATCGACGGCGATCAACGAGATGTTTTTATAGCTGTCTTCAATACGGGTGAGTGACAGCATGTTGGTGTTGACCGTCACCAGCCCGATATTATCCACGCTGGCATACAAAAAACGGTTATCCACCGACCAGTCGATTGAGCGGGGCATGGCGTTGCGATCCAAAAGCAGGGTGTTTTTGTCGTTCCCTACGCTCACCACAGCCGATGAATCGCCGGTCAACGGTACCGATGGAGAAGGCGTTCCGGTTCCGCTCAGCGCGGTATGGCTCAACGTCGCGGGTGTGCCGCTGTATTCCAGTTCAGATGCTTCCTGGATGGTCTGGTCTTCGGAATTGTTCAGATATTGAGATGGGTTTTCAAACGCGGTGAATTTTTCAGCCAACAGCCCGCTTTTATTAACCGTCTGCGGCGAAATAAATTGCCAGACCAACAGAGAGATCAAGAGCACCGCCAGGCAGGGCAAAATCACCCTACCTGGCAGATGAAATCGATTTTTTCTAAACACATTGTCCCCCACTTTTACAACCAATAAATCAGTAAAATGTTACCCGACGCCTCCCTTCAGGTGTTTTTTCAGGAAAACCGCTACCTCAGGGTAGGCTGCCAGTTTGTTCTTTAATTTTACCAACCCGTGTCCCTCATCGTCGAAAAACATGGATTGAACCGGTATACCTCTCATCTTGATCTTATCTACAATTTGCCGGGTTTCGGTCACCGGAACGCGCGGGTCGTTGGAACCGTGGATCACAAACAGCGGTGCCTGGATCCGATCGAGGTGATTGCTGGGCGAAATACTCTCCAGAAATTCACGATTTTTCTCCAGGCTGCCGTACTCCGCCGAGCGGTGCGCCCGCCGGTACTCGCTGGTATTCTCCAGGAATGTGACAAAGTTACTGATCCCCACAATATCCACCCCGGCGGCCCACAGATCCGGATAGGTGGTGAGAGCAGAGAGCACCATGAACCCGCCATAACTGGCACCCATCACCGCGATTTTGTCAGGGGCAAAGCGCGGCTGCGATTTCAGCCACAGAGCGGCGTGGGCAAGGTCGTTGACCGAATCCATGCGCTTTTCCACATCGTCCAGGTGTGAATAGGTCTTGCCATAGCCGGTGGACCCGCGCACATTGGTCGCCAGCACAGCGAACCCCTGCTGTACCAGATACTGCGCCACGGCGTTCAGGTTGGGGCGGTACTGGCCTTCCGGGCCGCCATGCACCTGGATCACCACCGGCAGCGGACCTTCCGTATCGCGCGGAAGATACAACCAGGCCGGTATCCGGCGGGTCTGCCCGCTTGCCGAATCGATGTCAAAGGTGGGGAACTGTACCAGCTCTGGCGCAATCAGACTGTCCGGGTGAATGCCGGCCGCCGCCGAACGGGTGAGCGGCTGCATTGTGCCGGCCTGCCAGTCCCATTGCCAGATATTGGTAGGCGTGCAGGCGCCCGTGTACGCAATCGCCAGGGCATCCGAGCCCGGTGAAAAACGCATACAATCCTCACCCCGCACCCCGAACAGCAGCCCCGGCCCGCGCCCCACAGGCGGCATGCTGTGCTTCAACCCGGTTTCCAGATCCAGCACATGGATTTCCGAGATGCCGCCGCGATTGACGGCATACGCCAGGTGTTCACGGTCCGGTGACAGGCGCGCCAGTTCAATATCGGCCTCTTCCTGGATCAGCGGGGTGATTATTCCGGTTTCACGATCCATGCGGCCCAGGTAGATGAAGTCGCTGTCCTGATCGGTGGTCAGCAGCAACGAGCCGTCCAACGAATAGTCCGCCCAGTCGAACACCACGTCGCGTACCGGGTCCGAGAGCTGGCGGGCGGTCTTCGTCTCCAGATCGATCTCAAAAAGGTCGTGATGAAAGGAACTGACCATGCGCATGACCAGCGCGTGCGAACCATCCGGAGAAAACTCCATGTTGAAAATGAAACCCGGCTGCGGGTTCTCCCACACCAGCCTGGCTTCCCCATCCAGTGGCTGTAAATAGACATCAAACAGACCGGGATGGCGGCGGTTGGCGGCGAATAAAAAGCTCCTGCCGCACGGCGCCCAACTGCCCGGAATATGCATCACCTCGTCCATGCCTTCGCTGAGGGGGCGCTCCTGCCCGGTATCCAGTGAAAGCAGGAAAAGCTGACCATTCTCATTGCCGCCCCGGTCGCGCACAAACAGCAGCAGGTTCTCATCCACCGGCGAGAACGAGACGGCTTCCACCCGCTCGTCGCTGAAAGTGAGTTGATCGGGCCACAGCACATCCTGGGCTTTGCGATCCGCGTTCACCATCCACACCTGCGGTGTACCGGTGATATCGGTTAAAAAGGCCAGGCGGTTCCCCGAAGCGGAATAGCTGGGAGCGTACGCGCTGCGAATGTTGAGATATTGCTGCATGGAATATTGCGGGAATTGCATCATCATTTATCTCCAGGTCAAAGAATTGGTTTTTGTTACTGAAGCTCTGCGATCAGGATCCCCCATTCCGGGAGTTCGAAGATCAATGAGGGCAGCACCTGGCGGTCAGGGTGCATAATCTGGGCCTTGCTGTAGCCCACCAGTTCGCCGGTCCTGTTGAAGTTCAATTTCACCGCCCGGTCGGAGAAATTGAGTACCACCAGGCAGGTTTGCTCTTCGGTATAGCGCAGAAAGGCCAGTACATCCGGGTCACCGGCTTCGATGGCTTCATACTCACCCTCCACCAGCGCGGCGTTCTGGCGGCGCAGACGCAGGAAGTTGCGATAAAAGTTAAGCAGCGATTGGCTGTCGGCCAGTTGGTCGGCCACGTTGATGCCCTGCGCATAATCCGGGTTGATGGGCAGCCAGGGTCTCTCGTCAGGCGGGCAGAAACCGGCGTTGGGGGCGTTCTCCCACTGCATGGGCGAGCGTCCGCGGTCGCGGGTGAAGTCAATAGCATGCTTGAGCGCCTCGGCCAGATCTGCACCGAACTGTTCCACCTCGGTACGGTACACCCAGGTGGCCATCGTATCGCACAACTGCGTGATTTCGGTCAGCTCCAGGTTGCGCATGCCGATCTCGTCTCCATAGTAGAGGAAGGGCGTGCCTTTCAAGGTAAGAAGCAGTGCCAGGTGCAGACGGATCAACTCATCGTTGTGAATGCCGTCGCCGTAGCGGCTGTACAGGCGCGGTGTATCATGGTTGGAAAGCGTGTTGGCCGGCCAGGCCTGCGAGGAAACCGCCGCCAACTGCGCCAGACGCATCAACTGATTGTCCAGCACGTGCTGCGGTGTGATCCGTTCGGTTTGCATGAGCGGGAAATTGAACACCATGTGCAGTTCGTCATTCCCGTTGCCGTGATACTCGATGTTCTCATTCTCGGCAATCAGCACTCGTTCACCGGGGCCGTACTCATCCACCACCGCGCGCAGTTCTTTCATCAGTTCGTGCATGCCGGGCTGTTCAAGCTGGTACATGAAGATGCGGTTCCAGGTATCGCTGGCGATTTGCTTCTTTTCCAGCGTATCCGCCTCGCGCACCAGTTTGCGCAGTTCCAGATAGGTCATATCCAGGGGCTGATCGGGCATATCCGGGTGTTCAAAAATGGTGCCAATGGCATCCAAACGGAAGCCGTCCACGCCCATATCCAACCAGAAACGCACCATGCTGAACATGGCTTCCCTCACTTCAGGGTTGCGCCAGTTCAGGTCGGGCTGTTCGCGGAAGAAGTAATGATAGTAGTACTGATCAGTGGCAGCGTCATATTCCCAGGCCGGACCGTCAAAGGTGGATTGCCAGTTGTTGGGCGGGCTGCCATCCGGTTTGGGATCGCGCCAGATGTACCAGTCGCGCTTTGGGTTATCGCGGCTAGAGCGTGACTCCAGAAACCAGGCGTGCTTGTCGGAAGTATGGTTCATCACCAGATCCAGAATCAGGCGCATCCCGCGCTGATGCGCGCCATCCAGAAACTGTTTGAAATCATCCATTGTGCCGTATTCGGGCGCCACCGCCATGTAATCGGCGATGTCGTACCCGCAATCCACATACGGCGACGGATAATGCGGTGATAGCCAGATGGCGTCAATGCCGAGGTCTTTTAAATAATCCAGCTTTTCGATCATCCCTTTAAAATCACCCAGACAATCCTCGTTCCCGTCCGCAAATGAACGCGGGTAGATCTGATAAAAGACCGCCTTTTGCCACCATTTGAGATTTTTCATGACATTCTCTCTCCCCAGCATGAAAAAAGTGTGCCCGAATGCGGGCATCTATTCAGAGTTTATCACATCCTTCATCAAGAGCATGGATATCTCAAAGTCAATTCTCATTCCGGCAGGCGGTCCTCCACCCGCGGATGGTTGTGCAACGCCGGATGATCAATCATCCGGCTATACAACAACACCTCATGAATGAGGCTTACAAATCCATCTTCTTTTCCGACAGCCGGATTGATCCGGCGCCATCCTTAGCATGCGGATTTATCTCGTGCGAGCTAATGCGGAGAGGCCCAACAGTAGCAGTTCCAGATAGGGAAACGTTCGAATATCAACCCCCGGGCAGATTTCTCCGGGTCAGACAGCCAAAAAAAGCTGTCTGACCTTTCGAAACGACAGGCGTAAGGGTATTCTCACGTATCGGCAGTCGAAAAATTAAAAAAGGGTACAGGCATGACATGCCATACTCCTGCAAGACTGCCCCTTTTGTCACCCCGAACGCAGTGAGGGGTCGGCTATGGGC
>DAISXR010000125.1:0-8737 GCA_036825755.1 Anaerolineaceae bacterium | reverse complement strand
GGTCCCCAGGCAAACTGGCACAGATCCAGCGAATCCAGTAGGCTGTACACGATCTGGGTGTAGTAGGCGTAGCGCACCTTGTCCAGATCCAGGCTGTCGTCCGGTTTGGGGTCATACAGACCAATCTCGGCCATGCGCGAGAGGTAGCTGCCGTAAGCCGGGTCATGTTCGTGAGATTGGTGGTCGGCGCCAAAGGGGTTGACGGCGTAGATGAGCGCCAGCGTGCGCTTGACCTGCGGCATGTGAGCCGGAAATTCATGCTTCTTGGTGGTGATCAACAGATCCTGGCCGAAACCAAGCTGTTCGGCGGCGCGGGTGGAACCTTCGCCCAGGATATACCCGAAGCCCTCGCGTTTGCCGATCAGTTCCACCATTTTGACCATGGCATCGGCATTGCCGAAGTTGAGTTCGATCCCACCGGTCATTTTTTTGGTGAGATAACCGTGCTCGTAGCAGTCCATGGCCCAGGCGATGGTGGCCCCGCAGGCGATGGTATCCAGCCCGTACATGTTGCACAACTGGTTGGCGTAGCAGATGGCGGCCAGATTATCCACATTGCAGTACGAGCCCAGGGTGGATAGGGTTTCATACTCCGGACCGCCGTAGCGCGGATCTACCTGATAGGGGCCCTCAGTGATCTCCACCACGCGCTTGCAGCGCACCACGCAGGCAAAACAGGTGTCGCGTTCCTTCAGTACGGTTTCGTACATCGTCTTGCCGTTGATGGCATCGGCTTTATCGAAATACCCGGCATCCCAGTTGTGGGTGGGCAGGGTACCCGTGTCATTTTGACCTTTCACCACCTCGGCGGTGCCCAGCATGCCCAGCCCGGCCACATCGGAGGTGTCGAAGTTGTCGGCGCCCCATTTGGCCAGTGATTTCACCGCCTGGGAGTCGGCGGGTGGGGGTACTTTGGAGCCACGTACCGCCACCGCGCGCACGTTCTTGGAGGCCATCACCGTGCCCATGCCGGTGCGCCCATTGGCCCGGTTGAGCATATTGAGCAGCGCACCAAACTTGATGCCTTTCTCGGCGGCAGGGCCGCACTGGATGATCTCAATCCGGTCATCGCCCAGTTCCTGCTGGATCAGGTCGGACACGTCGCCGGTCACTTTCCCCCACAGATGAGCGGCGTTGCGCAGTTCGACAGTGCCGTTGTGGATCCACAGATAAACAGGCTTTGGCGATTTGCCGTGGAACACAATGCCGTCAAACCCGGCCCGTTTCAATTCAGCAGGCCAGAACCCGCCGGCCTGTGAATCACCCACCAGGCCGGTTTCCGGCGATTTGGCGGTGGCAGTTACGCGGGAAAGGCCCGATACGGGCGCGCCGGTGACCACGCTTAGCATCAGGCTGAGTGTGTTTTCCGGCCCCAGAGGGTCGGCGCCGGGTGGGGTGTTCTTCAGGAGGTAGTACATGCCCATGGCGCTGCCGCCCAGATAGCGGCGGTAGAACATCTCATCCGGCTCTTCCACCACAAAGGTACCGTCGTTGAGATGCACATGCAGGATTTTTCCGTGATAACCGTTCATGATAACCTCCCGAGAAATTGAATATGTATGATTCAGGCGGCGGCCCGGTCGAGCGCGGCCTGGAACTTTTGAAGCGCTTCTTCGATATGCTCTTCGTTGATGACCAGCGGCGGGATCCAGCGGATGACGTTGCCGTACGGCCCGCAAGTGAGCAGCAGCAGATCATTTTCAAGCGCGTATTTCCACACCAGTTTGGCCTGGTGCGTATCCGGTTCGCCGTCCGGAGCGGTGAACTCGGTGGCAATCATCAGGCCGCGCCCGCGCACATCGCCAATGCATGAGAAGTCCTGCTGCACCTCTTTCAGGCGATTGATCAGCAGTTCGCCCATCACGCGGCTGTTTTCAATCAAATTTTCATCGCGCATTACCCGCACGGTGGCGGCAGCGGCTGCGCAACTGACCGCGTTGGCGGTGTAAGTACCGCCGTGCGAGCCGGCAATCCATTTATCCATTACCTCAGCGCGGGCGGCAATCCCGCTGATGGGCAGCCCCGAGCCCAGCCCTTTGGCCATCACCATGATATCCGGCTGCACATCTTCATATTGATGAGCGAACCACTTGCCGGTGCGGCCAAAGCCGGATTGCACCTCATCGGCGATGAACAGGATGTCGTGTTCGCGGCAGATCTCTTCCACACCTTTCAAGAACCCGACCGGCGGTACCACGTAGCCGCCCTCACCCAGCAGCGGCTCGATTAAGATAGCGGCCGTCTCCTGGGGGGCGGTTTGAGTTTTGAGCAACAGTTTCAGTTCGCGCAGGCAGAAACGGATGGTCTCTTCATCCGACCAGCCGTAGTAATAGGCATACGGGTAGGGCGCTACAAACACGCCGCTCATCAACGGCTGGTATCCCACCCGGTAGATGGTATTGGATGTGGTGAGTGACATGGTGCCGATGGTGCGACCGTGAAAGCTGCCCTGGAACACGATGATATTAGGGCGCCCGGTAGCGTGGCGGGCCAGCTTTATGGAAGCCTCCACCGCCTCTGCACCGCTGTTGCTGAAGAAAAAGCGGTTGAGATGCGGCGGCACCACCGTGAGCAGTTCTTTCACCAGATCGAGCACAGGCTGGTGATACACAATATTGATCTGGCCGTGCATCAGTTTTTCAAGCTGGGCCTGGGCGGCCTTTACCACCTCGCTGTGGCAGTGGCCCGTGCCGGTCACACCAATGCCGGTGCTGAAATCGAGTATCCTGCGTCCTTCGGTGGTATACAGATACGGGCCGGAAGCATGATCCACCACCAGGTTGGTATAGCGAGACCAGACCGGCGAAAGATATTGTGCATAATCGGGTAACATGATGGATTCTCCTGTGCAAGTGAGGTGAGTATCCGAAACGGTATTTGGGTGATGAAGCGGGGAATAATTCCACAGTTATTATAAACGCTTCCGAAAACAAAATCTCGGACCGCGACGATTTGTCCAGTTCGGAAAAGTATGGACGGATCTGGGCGCCAGGGGAATGGTACCCAGATCCGCATTTTCTACGGTTGAGAACGGTCAGTCCTTCAAATCGTTGATCCCGAAAGGCTTTTCCATACTGACCGGCTTGCCGTCCAGCCCGGTGAAGGCTTTGGGCGGGTCAATCTTTTGTGTGGCCAGCGATACAACCACCAGCACCACCACCGATAGCAGGAACGCCGGCGTGGAGGCGATGTAAACCGCGTCCCAGGTGGCATCCTCCACCAGCCCTTCACAGATTTCAAGGGTGGTGGGGTAATAAAGAATCGCCATGATCACCCAGGATACCGTGCCGGTGATCATGGATGCCAGTGCGCCGGTATGATTGGCTTTCTTCCAGTACATGCCGATCAAATAGGGCGCGACCATACCTACCAGGATGGCGGTGCAGCTCAACACAGCCAGCCGGTAGATAGTGGCAGCAAACAGGGCGATCAGTAAGCTGATAATCCCGATCATCAGCAAACTGAGCCGCGTCAGCCATAGCTGGGTTTTATCGGAGATGTTGGGCTTGTACACCTTGACAATGTTCTCGGTGAACATGGTGGCCCCGGCCAGCATGGAGCTGTCGGAGGTGCTCATCAGAGCCGAAGCCAGCGCCGCGATAAAGAGCGCTACCAGCACAGGGGGCAGGTATTTGATGGCCATGTTGATCAGTACAAATTCGGTTTGTTCAAGCGCCAGATCCGGGCCGAGACCGGTGTAGGCAGCCACACCAATCAACGCCGGGATGATACCAAGCAGCAGGTACAAAATGGCGGCGAAGTAGGTGGATTTTACGGCAGTCCCTTCACCCTTGGCCGAGCAGGTACGTTGGAGGTAATCCTGGGCGGGAATGCTGCCCAACCCGATCGCCATCCAGGCCGCCAGGTAGTAGAAGATACCCAATCCTCCTGTGTAGCCCAGGTACCCCTCATCTTTCACCGGCCATAACGCAAATGGCTGCGAGCCGTATTGCGCGCCGGCCATGCCGACAAAGGCATCCCAACCTCCTACTTTGTTGACGATCACACTGAAGAGGACCACAAGGCCGATCCCGATCAGGAACATCTGCATGAAGTCGAGGGCGGTATCGGCCCACAGACCGCCCATCATGGTGTACACGGTCACGATTACACCTACCAGGATCATCCCCATCTGCAGCGGCCAGCCCAGCAGCACATGCAAAATGCTGCCACCCGCCACAATTTGAGCTGCGGTCCAGCCAAAGTAGGTGATGATCTGGATCACGGCGCCGATAACCGACATGGCTTTCCCAAATCGGCGCTCGTAAAAATCCATCAGGGTGAGGTATTGCGCCCGACGAGCCAGCCTGACCACAAAAAAGGCTGACAGAACCAGGCACAGGGCAGCGCCAAAGGGGTCAAAAACCACGCCTTGAAACCCAAAGCGGTAGGCGCTGGCGCTGGAGCCCATTAAGGTTTCAGCGGCAAACCAGGTTGCCATAATGGACGGGCCGGCCATCCATAACGGTAGACGCCGGCCGGCGGCAACATAATCGACAGTGGTCTCCACTTTGCGGGAGGCCCAGTAACCGATTGCCAGGCGTACGATGAGGATAATGACGATGCCGCCTATGATCAAGCCTGCGTAGGCATAGGGCTGTGTCATAACTTGCTCCTTTTCTCTGCAACAGTCACTTTTCGAATGGATTATGATTTTAAAGATCTGCGTACTTACATTTCTTTAATTCCATAGGGGAAGCCGTACTCCACCATTTTTTCCATGAAGGGGTCCGGGTTGAACGATTCAGGGCCTCTGACGCCCTTGCCGCTCCAGATGCCATGATCGATCAAATCCATTCCGATCACGGCGTTGAAAGCGGTCTGCACCACCACGCACTGGCAGTCATATTTTTCCATGCACTCTTCGTTGTCTGCCACCTGGTAGAGATACACCTGGCGCGGTTTGCCATCTTTGATGCCTTTCACCCAGGTGCCGGCACAGGTTTTGCCGAACATCAAATGACCCAGATGGGCCGGATCGGGCAGACAGGCAGCCACCACGTCGCGCGGGGCAACCTGCACTTCCTTGACCGGTATGGGATCCTTGTTATCGAGCCCCAGCATTTTGATGGTCTTCAGGACGCCGATAAACCCATTCCCCAGGCCGTATTTGAAGGTCACACGGTCGCAGTTCACCCAGCGCGGCACCAGCAGCACCTCTTCATGTTCCACGTTCACGCATTCCACCGTGCCAATGCCTTCCGGAAACTCAAACATCTCCGGCTCAGAGAACGGTTGGGTGGTGAACCAGCCTTTACCGCGTTCCCAAATTACGGGTGGATTCAGGCACTCTTCAATGGTGGTCCAGATGGAAAAATTGGGGGCAAAATCATAGCCTTTGACGATGAGATTGGCTCCATCACGCACACCGATCTCTTCAATTTTGTCAAAAAGGTGATCCTGCGCGTAGCGGGCAAACACGTCAGCCATGCCCGGCTCCACCCCCAGGCCCACCAGCGCCAGCAGACCCTTCTTTTCCCAATCCCCCGAGCGTTCAAACTGGTAGTCGCCCAGCTTTTCACCGCATTCTTCATACGGGTTTTCGGGGTGCGGGTGTGACAGGGTCATGGCCATATCCATGTAGTGGCAGCCAACCTGGTAAGCCGCCTCAAAGATGGATTGATTGAAGGAGGGGTCACAGGCGTTCATGATCAGATCGACCTGATATTTCTTTGCCAGCTTCTCAATTAATCCCTGATCGTTTGCGTCCACCCATTCACCGGGGAAGCGCTGGGCATCCCCCAGTTTGGCCTGAACTTCCTTCACCCGGTCGAGATTGTAATCGGCCAGCACCATTTGCTTCATCCAGGGCTTATCCTTTGCTATGGCCGCGATGGATTCACCCACCCCGCCGGTTCCGATGAGTAACACTTTCATAAATTCCTCCCATTTCTCATTCTGCTGATTCTCGATGTATGGTTACAGGTACTATCAATGTGTATTTTTGATTACATCCCTCCAGATCGCTAGAGTTTCATCGATGATTTCATCGGTATGCGCATCACACAGGAACCACGGCTCACGGGGATCGTGGTCTGGCATGACTCCGCGTTCGATGGAGGCATCGATCAATCGCAGGTAATAGTCTTTGTCGCTCTCCGACCAGGTCCGCTGATCGGTGGGTTTCTCAATGCCGATGGCGAAAGTGAACATGGACGGGTAGCCGTTGAAGCTCACCGGGATGCCGGCCTCGTCGAACAGGGTCTTCAGGCCTTCCTTAAGACGGGTGCCGCGTTTGGCGATGCGCTCCAAGACAGGTTCCTGTTGAAGCGTTTTTAAGGTGGCATATGCTGCTGCCACACCGGGGCGGTTGTTGTTGAACGTGCCTCCCTGCGCCACACCGCGCCCGATGATGCTCATCACCTCTTTCTTCCCGCCCAGTGCGGCGATCGGGTAGCCGTTACCCAGCGCCTTGGCATAGGTCAGCAGATCAGGTTTGAGACCGTACAACTTTTGAGCGCCGCCGTTGTCTACCCGGAAACCGGTTTTCACCTCATCGAGGATGAAGACGATGCCGTTTTCTTTGCACTTTCGTTCGATCAGCTTCAGGAAACCCGTCTGCGGCTCGATGGCGCCGCAGTTGCACAGGCATGGCTCGGTGATGACAGCCGCGATACGGTGCCCGTGGCTGTGCAGCGTTTTCTCAAATACTTCCTGATTGTTGAACGGCAATGTGATCACCAGATCGCGCACCGCCTGGGGGATGCCGGAACTGGCGGCAATCGGGATGGGCGAGTTGATGTTGCCGTATGATTCGGCTGGGGCGTAGGTTGACCACAGCGTATAGTCATGAAAGCCGTGATAAGCGCCCTCAAATTTGAGCACCACATCCCGCCCGGTGTAAGCGCGCGCCACGCGAATGGCGTGCATGGTGGCTTCGGTACCGGAGCAGGCGAGCCGCACCATTTCGAGCGCGGGGCACATATCCAGCATCATCTGCGCCACCGCGATCTCGGTCTCATTGGTCATGGCAAACAAAACGCCTTTATCGATTTCCTTGTGCACTACTCGGTCAACTCGTTCATCGGCGTGCCCGAGGATAATCGGCCCAAAAGCCATGCGATAATCAATGTAACGATTGCCGTCCACGTCCCACAGGTAGCAGCCTTTTCCGCGTTCCACATAAGGTGTGATGCCCTCCCCCCAATACCGGAAGTTAGAATTGACCCCCAACGGGATCATCTCTTTGGCTTGCTGCTGTATCTGCGTGCTCTTTGTAAAATTCTTCACAGTTCCTCCTGGGAATAGAATTAATGAATGGTAAGAATCCTGCAGCGTGGCTGACAGGCTGAATGAGAGAATCGATCGGTTTTCGGCGGTTATTTTCTGGATGCCAATACCGTTATTCAACTGATAAGCAGGGGAGTTTATTAATTATATATTTTATCGAAAAACAACACAAAATACAACCGAATATGAAGAAATGACGCAATACACAGGTAAAATTTCCGAAAACGACAACAGGTTTTGACTCCCGGAAACCTGTACAATTAACAAAATTTGAACGATCCATTCTCTTCCTGCAAAGGAGCATCCGCATGACTGATACCACGTCAACCGGGCTCGTTTCTCCAAAACAAATCATTCTGTACAACGCGCAGATACTCACCATGAACGGTCAGCGGCGCGTATTCGCGCGGGGCAGCATCACGGTGGAGGGGGATCGAATCAAGGCTATTGGCCGCTGGGACGGTATGACGCCGGAAAAGAGACCCGGCTGTGAGATCATCGATCTGCAGGGGAAGTGGGTGCTGCCGGGGCTGATCAACACGCATGTGCACCAGTCACAGCAACTGGCGCGCGGTCTGGCCGATGATGTGGATTTGCTCACCTGGCTGCGCGATCGCATCTGGCCATACGAAAGCAGCATGAATGAAGACGACAGCTACATCAGCTCGCTGATGTGCGGGATGGAGCAGATCCGTTCCGGGGTGACGGCCTTCGCGGAAGCCGGCGGGCAGCATGTGAACGGCATGGGACGTGCGGTGACAGAACTGGGGCTGCGTGCCAGACTGGCCCAATCGAGCATGGATGTTGGCGAGGGTCTGCCGGACGGGTGGGTGAAGAGCGCTGACCGGGTGCTGGAGGAGCAGATCGGGCATTTTGAGCGTTGGCATGGGCAGGCAGATGGACGCATCGATGTGTGGTTTGGCCTGCGTACCATCTTTAACAATTCGGATGAGCTTATTTTGCGTACCAAGGAACTGGCCGACCGATACGGAACCGGCATCCACATGCACGTGGCCGAAGCCCGGTCAGAGGTGGAGTTCGCGAGGCAGACCCGCGGGGCCACCACGGTTACCCATTTGAATCGGCTGGGGGTGCTGGATGGGAACCTGCTGGCGGTGCATACTGTCTGGCTGACCGATGACGAGATTGGCATGTTTGCCGACCACGATGTGAAAGTATCGCATAACCCGGCCTCGGCTATGCGCGTGCTGGGGTTTGCGAAAATCCCCGAGATGCGCGCGGCCGGTGTGTGCGTGGGATTGGGAACCGATGGCGCTCCCACCAACAACCGCATGACGCTCATTGACGATATGTGGGTGGCATCGCTCATTCACAAAGGGCGGCTGCTGGATTCAACCGCCATGCCGGCGGAGGACGTGCTGGAGATGGCCACCTGTGACGGGGCGCGGGCGCTGCTGTGGGATCACGAAATTGGGTCGCTGGAGGCGGGCAAGAAGGCGGATCTGATCATCGTGGATCCGAACACGATCACCATGCTGCCCATGCA
>DAISXR010000124.1:0-8929 GCA_036825755.1 Anaerolineaceae bacterium | reverse complement strand
TACCCTGGTGAACGCCGCTGATCAGCATGATCACCCGGTTGCGGGTGATGGCCGGCGCTGTCTGGCGTATGCCTTCCAGCGAAAGCTGGTTGGCCAGCTTCTGGTAATGCCGGTGAACAGACGAGAAAGCCAATACCAGCACGGGGATCAGCAGAACAATCAACCAGGCGCCGTCTTTAAACTTGATGGATGCGAATGTGATCATGACAAACAGGGTGGTGATCGCGCCAAAACCGTTCATGATCATTTTTTGTTTCCATTTTTTATCAAAGCGCAGGGTGGAACCGCGCTCCTGGATGGAAACATCTTTGGCCAGATGCCCTGATTTCCACCAGCGATGCGCCATGCCGGCCTGTGAAAGGGTAAAAGAAAGGAAAACACCGATCGCATACAGGGGGATCAGGCGGGTGACGCTGGCGCTGAACACAACCACCAGCAGGCTCGAGATGCCCGCCAGGGCGGCAATACCGTATGAATACACCAGCCGGCTGCCCCGGTACGTAAACTGGCGCGGCAAAAAGCCGTCGGCGGCGGCAATGGCGCCCAGGCGGGGAAAATCAGCAAAGGCTGTGTTGGCAGCCATCACCAGAATAACCGTGGTGGATGAAAGCATGAGCAGATAGATCAATCCGCGGCCGTCAAACACCGTGCGGGCTATCTGCGAGAAGATGGTTTCATCCTCTGAAGGTACCGCGCCTACCATCAGAGCAAGCGAGGTAACTCCCATCAAAAGGGCGCCCAGTATCACTGACATCCAGATCAGGGTCTGGCCGGCGTTTTTACTGCGCGGCTCTTTGAAAGCGGTCACGCCGTTGGATATGGCTTCCACACCGGTGACGGCTGAGGTGCCGCTGGCAAACGCCTTGATGACCAGGAACAGGGTGAGTGGTTGAGCGATGGTTGGCACCAGATCCTGCGGCGGCGCGACAACGGTGCCCAATGTGCCGGTGAGCGAACGAATAAAACCCACCACGATCGTGATGACCATCATGAGGATGAAATAATAGGTGGGGATGGAAAAGGCCCGGCCTGCTTCCTTGACCCCGCGCAGGTTCATGACCATGATCATGCCGATCAGGCCTACCGCAATCCATACGCGTGCTCCGTATAAGCCTGGGAACATGGAGGTAATTTGCGCCACACCGGATGAGATCGAGACGGAAACGGTCAGGATGTAGTCCATCAAAAGGGCCGCGGCGGCAATTTCAGCGGGCAAATGCCCAAGATTGTCACGCGCCACAATGTACGCACCGCCGCCGCCCGGGTAGGCGTGAATGGTCTGTTCATAAGACAGGGTCAAAATAGCCAGAAGGGCCACAATCCCCAGCGTTAGCGGAATGGCATAACCAAAACTAACGGTGCCGGCGGCAACCAGGATGATGAGCATCTCCTGGGCAGAATACGCAGAAGAAGAAAGAGCGTCAGAGGCGAAAACGGCCAGGCCAATCAGCTTGCCAATGGTCTGGTGAGGGGCGTCGGCAGTAGCCAGCGGCCGGCCGATTAAGAATTGCTGCCACGATCGTGACACTCTTTGCGAAAAGGTGAGCGAATTTTGTTGAGCCATAGAAACCGGTAATCTTTCTTCTAAATTTACAAACACGCCAGTATAGCCTTTCTGCATTTCACCGGAATCAAGATGCTGACAATAAGAATGAAAAATACGTCAAGAAATGGTCAATATTCTCATCGAGAATTAAGTTAAAGCCGGCCTGAGAGAACTCACCCAAATCAGGTAAATTGCGCCGCATAATGGCATTCACAGGTTAATTCGATATAATTCGAAAACTTAAGGAAAAGTTATGCTGCGAGACCTACTGGGAAGATCATCGAAAAACAGCACCATCTCTGAAACCATTCTGAAAAACATGCGCTGGTTTTTGTACGACGGCCTGTTTGCCGCTTCGTCGCTGGCGATTATCAACACTTTTTACACGCTGTATCTTGAGGCGCTGGGCGCCACCAGCGCCCAGATTGGTCTGCTTTCATCGTTGACCAATACCATCATGCTGCTGGTGATGCTCCCGGGCGCCTGGGTCAGCGAACGGATCGGCAGCCGGAAGAACGCTGTGCTGTTCACCATGTCGGGGCTCAGCCGGTTTTTCATTCTGGTGAGCGCTTTTGTGCCGTTCTGGTTCACCGGACAGGCTGCCGTCATGCCGGTGATTGCCGTCAAGCTACTGATCGACAACACCAATATCATCGGCACCCCGGCCTGGACCTCGCTTTCGGCGGATATTGTGCCCATTCACTACCGTGGGCGCTACTTTGCCGTTCGCGGACTGGTGATGAACATCAGCACCATGGTCACCACGCTGGCGATCGGCCGCTTGATCACCGGCATTGGCAAACCGGAAGGCTTCCAGGTAGCCATGGGGATTGCTTTCGTCATCGGCATGATCTCCACGGTGCTGTTTGCGCAGATTAAGGAACCCCCCAAACGCACGGCAGCGCGACCCAGTTACTCCCCCCGCTCGTTAATTGCCACCCTGCGCGACGATTGTAATTTAAGAAACTTTTCGATTTATGTATTTATGTGGAATGCTTCCATTGCGTTAGCCGGTCCGTTCTTTTCCATTTACATTGTGCGTGAGTTGCACGCCAGCACGGCCACGGTGGGGACGCTCTCGGTACTGGCTACCCTTTCAGGGCTGCCATCCACCTACTTTTTTGGCAAATTGGTCGATAAGCACGGCGGGCACCGCATCCTGACCATAGCCGGCTTTCTGGTGCCATTTTTACCCTGGCTTTGGATGCTGGCCCGCGCACCGTGGGGGGCGCTGCCGGCCTACCTGTATGACGGGTTCGTATGGGCCGGATATTCGCTGGCATCCTTCAGCTTTATACTCAGCCTCACCAAACCGTCCCGTCTGGCGTTGTACAACTCCATCATACAGGTGGTAGTCTCACTGGGGGCGATTGTGGGAGCCTCGCTGGGTGGCGTGCTGATCGGCGAACTGGGTTTCCGGACCGTCTTCTTCCTCTCCGGCGCGGGTCGCATGTTATCCATGTTCTTCTTCTGGCGCATGGTGAAAAAGGCTGATGAATCCGCTTGCGTGGAAGATGAGCCCGAGGTAGAACCTCAACCGGCGAGTTAATCTGAACCTGCTCGAACAAATCACGGATAGCAGTATTCGTTGATCAGATAGCCTTCCGGGTTATACAGGGCGGCGCAATCGCCGCCATTGTTCCACACAGCCGAACCGCTTTGCTCAAAGCTCAGCCTGCAGCTTTCCGAGTGATTTTCATTGGTGTAGATCCGGCAAATCTCACCGGCTTTCATCTCCAGATCCGGGAAAACAAAGCGGTTGCTGCCCTGGTCTTTGAGATACCAGCCCGTCAGGTTGACGGTCTCGGCGCCGGCATTGCGGATTTCAACATATTCATCCGGTTCGTTTTCACCGGCCTCACCGTTGTAAAAGATATTGACGATCTCGATCGCCGAGCCGTTGCTGCCTGCCTCACTGTCAGCCCACAGACCCAAACCGGCGTCGCGCGCCGTCTGTTCTGCATTTTTGAGGGTCTCGCTGCAAGCGGTATCCGGCGGGTAATCACCCTGGCGCGCCCACCCCTGGGCTGCCAGCTCATAGTTAACAAATACGCTGCTGGTGAATACATAACGCAGCAGCCTGCCGTACAGATCGGTCTCTGATTCATCCTGGACCAGGTACAGGGTCTGCCCCTCCACCAGATCCGCATTGGCCTGACTGGCCTCAGACCCCAGCCCTTCATCCGATTCCGGGGCGTTGATGCCGATATAGCGCACACGATACTCTTGGCCGCCCATGCGCACATCCACGGTATCACCGTCAATCACCCGGATCAGTTGGGCCGTTTCCGGTTCATTGATTTGCGCGCACGGGTATTGCGTTAGAAGATCCTCAATTCCTGTTTCGCCCTCTGCAGGTTGGGTGAGAATAGAACTGCCTGTTTGTGTAACAACCACCGCGGGCTGCGAGTCTGTGGCCTCGGGTCTACCGGAAGGAGACTGTGTATCCACCGTGCAAGCCGATACCCGAAATGCCATCACCATTGCGGCCAGCAGCATAAGAATCCATTTATATACGCCAGATCGTGTTTTCATTGTTCATGATTATATCCAAAAGGGCTTGACAAACGCTCTCACTTGTATACAATTAGTACAATAATACAATTATGACAATTTATGATTCAGGAAAACTACCAGGATAAGAGCCATGAAAGAAAATCTGACCATACAACTTGATTTTCGATCAGGCATTCCGATCTACCTGCAGATTATGGATCAGGTTACACAGATGATCGCATCCAAACAACTGAACCCCGGCGATCAACTTCCCACCGTGCGCCAGTTGGCCGCGGATTTGCGGGTGAACTTCAACACCGTAGCGCGCGCCTATAAACTGCTGGATGAGGCTCACCTGATTTCGACCCAGCGTGGGCGCGGCACCTACATCTGGGAGAAACCGTCCGAGGAAACGATGAAGCAACTCAAAAAGAAAACATTGGAAGAACTGACTCGAACCTATCGAGATGAGATCATCCGTTTGGGCTACAGCCAGGAAGATGCCATCGAGGAACTAAAGAATACCCGACCTTCCAGCACGTCAAGCGATCTGGAAGAATCATATCAAGATGAACAACTGTGAGGAACTTATGATGACTGCCATACAATCAACCCAAAACAAGAAAGATGATTCGAACCAACCCTCTTCCAACCGCCGGCGCGAGAAACCGGTGGATAATGTCCACATCAGCCCTCTTGCCGGATTTATCGGCACATTGATCTATATCGCTGCCATTGGGGGAGCCGTCTATCTGGACGAGAGCCATGCCGCGACGTGGATCCAACTCTTGTGGACACTCGGACTGATGGTAGTGGGCACATATATCCTGTTCGCGCTGAAGGTGGCCCAGCAGTGGGAGAAGGCCGTCGTTCTGCGGATGGGCAAGTTCCACGCATTACGCGGGCCGGGCATGTTCTGGATGGTTCCCGTTGTCGACTCGACACCCGTGTGGATCGACCAACGCGTGATGGTGACCCCTTTCAATGCTGAAAAGACCCTGACCAAGGATACCGTCCCGGTGGATGTGGATGCGGTGCTCTTCTGGGTAATCTGGGATGCCGAAAAGGCTGCTCTTGAGGTACAGGACTACCGTGGGGCAATCTCCTGGGCGGCACAGACCGCACTGCGTGAAATTATCGGCCAGATGACCCTGGCGGATATCCTGGTGGGACGCGCCAAAATGGACGCGGATCTGCAAAAGATCATCGATGAACGCACAACGCCCTGGGGAATTTCAGTACAGTCCGTAGAAATTAGAGATGTAATTATTCCTCAAGGCCTCGAAGACGCGATGTCACAGCAGGCTCAGGCCGAGCGCGAACGCCAGAGCCGGGTGATCCTCGGCGAAGCCGAAATGGAAGTAGCGGATAGCTTTGCCGAAGCGTCAAAAGCCTACGTCAATAATCCAACTGCTCTGCATCTGCGTGCCATGAACATGCTCTTTGAGGGGCTCAAGGAAAAAGGCGCCCTGGTGATCGTCCCTTCCAGCGCGGTGGATACCATGAACCTGGGCGGGCTGAGCGGAACCGTAGCCCTGGCCCAGCAATCTGAGAGGTTGAACAACAAGTAGGAAAGCGGCGCATGGAAAAACGGGAATATCTCACCTTCCGGGTGCCGCAGGATATGAGGAACATAAAGGTGGAGAACCGGTAAACCAGATCAATTCGTTGTATAAAATCGCAGGGGTTCGGCATGCCGAACCCCTGATTGTTTATCTGCTGACAGGTTGCTCCAGGATGCGGAGAAGCTGGTCAACCGTGCTGCCGTATTGTATATCTTCCGTACCGGTATCCAGTGTGATCCAGCGGGGCGGCGGGGATTGCCGTATCATCGCGTCCCGCATCGTTTGCAGCAACTCTTCCATCACTTCCAGATCCGCTGTTACCGAAATATCCAGCGCACGCCCGCGGCTGGCTTTCCGCTGTGCCATCACCGGCAGTGGGGCGGTCAGGCAAATGAACACCTCCGGGGCTGGCATGGCTGCCCTCAGCATACAGTACAGCCGCTCACACAGGCCAAACTCATCCTCGCTCAGATACCCGCGCCGGTGAAACAAGGCCGTAAAGACATGGAAATCCAGATCCAGACCGCCATCCTGAATGCACACCCCAGGCTGTTCCCGGATCACGCGCTCCTGCTCGGCGCGGTACAGCAGATAATCGATCTGGTTTACCAGCCCGTACCGCGCATCCCGCGCGAAGGCTGCCTGAAACGGCCGCTCGGTGTGCTGCTCAAAGAAGACGGTAAACTGACCGGTCTCCTCCAGCCGCCTGGCCAGGGTGGTCTTTCCGCTGCCTGAGTTGCCGATGATGCTGATCAGTCTGCCCAATCCGACCTCCTGACCAAAACTGGATGAAGAGATTACTTGAAGTTACCCATTATCAGTAAGATATCGTTCATCAATGGCGAGTTTTGCAGCGCGGTGGCCGCGAATAACAGCAGAACGGCAATGGTGTTGGTGGTGGCATGGATGGCGATTGGCATCCACAGCGATTTGGTTCTCTCATAGGCGATTGCGATAACCACCGCCATGATGAAGCTGGATACCACCACACCCGGCGAATCAAAGTGGGCCAGGGCAAACAGTGTGGAGCTGAGCAAAACACGCGGCCAGAATTTGAGAAAGGGAATGAACAGGCGGTGCAGCATCCCGCGGAAGTATAGTTCTTCTGATATAGGCACCAGCAGCCCCACCCCCACCAGCCGGACGATGATCTCCAGCGTCGAAAAGCTGGTACCCGTGCCCATCAGCAGATCAGCGCGGTTTTGCAGGCTTTGCATGCCGCCTTCCACCAGCATGCTCACCAGCAAGCCAATCAGACCGCGCAGCGGCATCAGCACCAGCGAGAGGGCCAGCGCAATCCCCAACCAGCGCCAGCGCCAACGGATGGGGAAAATGCCGATCTCCTCCCAGGTTGTGGCTTTACGCAGCACACCCAGATACCAGGCGCTCCCGCCGATAAACAATAAGTTACACAATACCACTAAAATCACGGGCCAGAGGCCGGCGGTTGGGCCCCAGAATCCCACCGCTGCGGAGGCGATCGTAAAGACGCCAAACCCGCCTGCCATATACAACGCCAGCTCGGTCCACGGAAACCGTTTTCGAACCGCGGGCTGAGTGTCAGCTTTTACATTTTCCATCCGTTATTTGTCTTTCCCGTCGATGCACGCCAGCGGCTTGCATCAGCGATATTTGTCTGTCAGCCTGCCTGCGTCTGCTTCGTTCCGGCGCGCGGAATAGGTCCTTCGGGGATCCCTTCCGGGACGCGAGTGTGCCAATCGGTGACCTGCTGGTAGGCATGCGCTGCGCGCAGCAACATATCCTCGCGAAAATGCGGGCCCATCAACTGCATGCCCACCGGCATCCCATCGCGATTAAAACCAGCCGGAAAAGCCAGCGCCGGCACCCCGGCCAGGTTGGCCGGAAGGGTAAATACATCTTCCAGGTACATCGCCAGCGGATCATCGCGGTGTTCGCCAAATTTGAAGGCGGTGTTGGGGGCAACCGGCGCGGCGATCAGATCCACCTGCGTGAAGGCCTGGTCAAAATCAGATTTAATCAGCGTGCGCACCTTTTGCGCCTGTCCGTAATAAGCATCATAGTACCCGGCTGAAAGGGCATACGTTCCCAGCATGATGCGGCGTTTCACTTCCGCGCCAAAACCGGCCCCACGGGTTTTCTCAAACATGCTCAACAGTGTCTCTTCGGGTGAACGACCGCCCACACGCATGCCATAGCGGACGCCGTCATAACGAGCCAGGTTAGCCGACGCTTCGGCCGGAGCGACCAGGTAATACACCGGCAGGGCGTACTCCGTATGCGGCAGGCTGATCTCAATCACCTGCGCACCCAGACCCTGCAGTACCGCGATGGCGGCGCGCACGGTGGTTTCCACCTCGGCGTCCATCCCGGCGATGAAGTATTCACTCGGCACACCGATGCGCAAGCCTTTCAACCCCCGGGTTTCGTTCAATCGGATTTCCGGCAGCGGCATATCCTGGCTGGTGGCATCCAGCATATCAACGCCCGCCATGTGAGGGAACACCAGCGCGATATCTTCCGCGCTGCGGCACAGCATGCCCACCGAATCCAGCGAGGAGCCAAACGCCACCAATCCGTAGCGCGATACGCGCCCATAGGTGGGTTTGAGCCCGGTGACGCCGCAAAATGCCGCCGGCTGACGCACGCTGCCGCCGGTATCGGTGCCGATGGCTGCCGGAGCCAGAAAACCGGCCACCGCAGCCGCACTGCCACCGCTGGAACCACCCGGTACTCGCTCAAGACACCACGGGTTGCGGGTCACCTGGTAAGCCGAGTTCTCGGTGGTGGAGCCCATGGCGAACTCGTCGGTGTTGGTCTTTCCCAGCGGAACCATACCCGCATCCAGCAGCCGCTGCACGGCGGTGGCGGTATACGGGGCAATAAAATCATCCAGGATGCGCGAACCGCACGTCAGCCGCACATCTTTGAGACACAGCAGGTCTTTGATAGCCAGCGGGATGCCCAGCAGCGGCGCATGCGGGATAGCGCGGTCTTTGCGCCATTCAGCCCAGCGTTTGTCTGCGGCCTGGGCGGTGCTCAGGGCCAGTTCAGGGGTGCGGGTTAAAAAGGCTCCCAACTCCGCATCCAGTTGATCGATGCGCTCCAGACAGGCGCGGGTCAGTTCAACACTGCTCGTTTGGCCGGCGCGCAGGGCCGCCAGCATACCGGCAACCGTCAGACCGGTCTTTCCCAAATCGTCGGTCAGAGGGCTCATAAGTCCTCCTTCACCGGCGGGGTGCGGAACTGTTCATCCTGCGCCATGGGGGCGTTGCTCATCAGAACGCTGCGCTCCAGGGTGACACCCGGTTCATCAGGGCGTAATACCGATTTGAGCGGCAGC
>DAISXR010000123.1:0-9154 GCA_036825755.1 Anaerolineaceae bacterium | reverse complement strand
TATCTGGCAGCGATATTAACCGGTTGGTGGCTGCTGCGGCGTAGACGCCTGGTGAGCGGGTTGATCAACTTTTACCGGCAGAATGTAGATCCGCCAATGGCGGAGTACGCCAATCGTATCGGGCTGCCGCGATGGCAGTTGGATCAAATGACGGCGCGCGAGCTGCCGCCGGGTGCCCCTTTACGGAAATTTATGTTCTCCCGATCCGGTGATCACGAATAAACCCGCCTGCCAGGTGCCGGATGACCGGCAAGAGAGTGACTTGCAAGGTCAACAGGTTCTGTTATACTCAAATTATTACAGGCCAGGTTTTGAACAACCGATTTTTCCTGCTTGAACTTCCTCCAACCTGGTTGTTCATCTTTACAGAAAGAAGAAAGGACTGATTGTGATGGAATTTACCGTGCGTGACTGGATGAATGAGCTGGTTGTTTTCATCGACCCCAAGAAAACGGTCAGCGATGCATTGGCACTCATGCGCCGGCGCTACATTCACAGCCTGATCGTCAACAAATCAGCGGATAATCCCGATTACGGAATTCTGACCTCCACCGATATCTGTGACAAAATCATTGCCCAGAACCGGAATCCGTCTCGGACGCGGGTGGAAGAAATCATGAACACACCGCTCCTCACTGTGGTACAAAACGAAAGCATCCAGGAATGCGCCATCCTCATGCAAAAGCACAAAATTCACCACCTGCCGGTGATCAATGAAGACAACATTCTGGTCGGGATGATTTCCGATGCCGACTTTCTGATTGTCGCTGAAGCCATGGGGCAGGGCGATGGAGAACGCATTATTTAGCTTTCGGTTACGGTAAAAAAGTCACTTACAATTGGTTTTATGAATTTCAAAATTGCACGGATCCTTGCCGCTTGTTTGCTGGCGGTTCCAGTACTGCTTCATTTCGACGTACAATCCGTTCAGGCACAAACTGCATCCTGTTCGCAGGTCATTCAGGCTGTCAATCAAATACGCTCGGCCTACGGCCTGACTGCCTATGAAACCTCCTCAAGCTGGTCTGATGTGGCGCAGGAACAGTCCGAGTACCAGGCTTCGGTGGGTGAGTTGACCCATCTGCGCGCGGATGGCACCGGTCCCGGAGATCACAGTATTTCATCGGAGAACATTGGCGGCGGTACGGCTGTTTCAGCGGATGGCTTGATGTATCAATGGGCCGATTACTGGCATGCCTTCACCCTGGTGGGTTTTTCCAGCGGTCTGGTGGGCTGCGGTGTGGCTTTGGGCGAAAACGGATTTTACTACTATACCCTGGTGGTGAAAAACACAGGCAAGCTAACCGGTATTCCGCCGGAAGGTTCTTCGCTGGATCTCAGCGGCCCTGGAGCTGACACCACACCGGGGGAAGCCGGTGATATCCCACTGGTGACCGCGCTTCCCAACCAGAATAATTCGTCCGGGGGCAGCGGAACCCGGCTGCCCAGTATCACTTCCACTCCCCAGGAAGACGGTTCGGTAAGCCACGTTATCTCATCCGGTGAAACGGTGTGGAGCATCTCGGAGTTGTACGATATCCCGGTCAATGAGTTGATCGCTTTGAATTATCTGGATGCCGAAAACCCGCTCATCTACGCCGGGCAGACTCTCAAAATCCGGGCCGGCTTTACCGCCACCCCTACATCCACTATCACCCGCACCCCCCTGCCACCCACCCGCACACTGCGCCCCTCGCGTACCCCACAGCCTTCCAGGACGCTTCGCTCCACCCAACCGGCAGGAACCGGTACGCCGTCCTCGTTGGTGCCGCAGGGTGTGATCAACCGCAGCAGTGTCAACACATTGGGAGTTGTCACCCTCGTGCTGGCCTGTATCGGCGGCGCTGCCCTGGGTTTTGGTCGCCTGTGGATACGGCGAAAGCAGTAGAGGGGATGTCTCAGGTATAATTGCTCTTTCTGACAATCCTATGAAAAAACTATTTCCTGTTTTTTTTCTGTTATGCTTTTTCGTCCTGCTGATCCTGCCCGTAGTGCCGGTGTTTCAAGCCAAAGCGCAAACCGGAACCGTGTATGATCTGATCGCGGCGGTCAATTATTTGCGCAGCTCGCAGGGGATTTCCTCCCTGGAAACGGATGCGTCGCTGATGTCCATCGCGCAGACCCACAGCGATTATCAGGCTTCACTGGGAACCTGGACTCACCAGGGTCCGGACGGCAGCAGCCCCAGAGACCGGGCCGCGGCAGCCGGTTACGGCAGCGGAGCTACAGTATATATTTCTGAAAATGTGGCGGTGGTCAATACATCTTCGTCATTTGAAACGCTGATTTACACCATCTGGTCAGATTCGCTGCACTGGAATACCATGACCAACCCCAGCTACACCCATGTGGGCGCCGGCATGACGGTTTCAGGCGACGAGGTGTATTACACGCTGGATGTGGGATATGTAGCCGGCAACCCGGGCAGTTATGTACCGGGTGCTTCCACCTTCACACCGGCCGCCGATGGCAGTACCTCCGGGACTGAGGCTGTCCAGGATGTGGTAGAGCCCGTGATTACCTCCACGCCCAACCCTGATGGATCCGTCATTCACCCGGTGGATCTGGGTCAGTCTTTGTGGAGCATCGCCATTGCCTACAACACCACCATTAACGACATCATCTTTCTGAATAATCTGGATCCCACCGCTCCGGCGATCTGGCCCGGCAATCAACTGGTAATCAAGCCATCTTCCATGCCATCCAGCACGCTGCCGGCCACCGAGACTCAGGTTCCGCCCACCAGAACACCGCGCCCCACGCACACCCCGCGGCCGGTGTTACCCACCCGTACCGCCACCATCGAACCCACGCCTACCAAAGCACCGTTGGTTCAACTGCCCTCTCTACGGTCAATTGACCGGAAAGGGCTGGGAATTGGCATCATCGCCTTCTGCGCCGTGGGTTTGCTGGTGGTGGGGTTGACTGGTTTTCGCCCGAATAAATAGTCCGAATAGATGACTTTCGAGTAAATCAAGAACCCGCCGGTTGACCGGCGGGCTTCTTTGTGTCAGATCGTGAAGTCTTCTTCGTGCCAGACGTCTGGCACACCGGCCAGAGCCAGTGTATGCGCCCCATTCCCGTTTTTGGATGGTTTTCCGCTCCCAAAAATGGTTTGCAGATCCTGCGCCTTTTCCAGTTCATCCATTCGCTTGGTGAGGGATTTGATGGCGGCCTGGATGGTATCTGGCAGGCGGTCATGATGCAGGTCGGATTCCTGCTCGAGCGGGATAGCCCGTTTGATGATGTGACCGGGTACGCCCACTACAATGGATTGGGCCGGTACGGATTTAACCACCACCGCGTTGGCCCCAATGCGGCTGCCGGTGCCGATCTCGATGGCTCCCAGCACCTTGGCGCCTGCCCCAATCACCACGTTGTTGCCGATGGTGGGATGGCGTTTGCCCTTATCAATGTTCACACCCCCCAGCGTGACACCGTGATACAGCGTCACGTTATCGCCTACTTCGGCCGTCTCGCCGATCACCACGCCCATGCCATGATCAATAAAGAAGCCTTTTCCAATGGTGGCACCCGGATGGATTTCGATGCCGGTGATAAACCGGCTGGTTTGCGAGATGAAGCGCCCGAGAAATCGAAGGTCATGGGTCCAGAACCAGTGGGCCGCCCTGTGCATCCACAACGCGTGCAGGCCCGAATACAGCAATCCCACTTCCCAGCGATTACGGGCTGCCGGGTCGCGCAAGAGGGCTGCGTCGAGATCTGCATTAATGGTTCTGAAAATTTTTCGGAACATATTCTCCTCTTTCAGATCTACCGGCGAAAACAGCATTCACGCTGTTTTCACCACGATCATACGTTTTTACGACACCTTGGCCGGCTCTTTTACATCTGCCAGATCGGCAAACAGCGGCGTGCTGAGATAACGCTCGCCAAAGGATGGGATGATCACCACGATGAGCTTGCCTTTGTTTTCCGGTCGTTTGGCTACCTGTAAAGCGGCATGAACGGCCGCGCCGGATGAAATACCCACCAACAGACCTTCCAGGCGGGGCATCAGGCGGGCGGTTTTCAGAGCGTCATCCGAACTTACCTGGATAATCTCGTCATAGATCTGGGTGTTCAATACCCCGGGGATAAAACCCGCGCCCAGGCCCTGGATTTTATGCGGTCCCTTCTGCCCACCGGAAAGTACCGGCGATTCGGCAGGCTCAACGGCGATAATGCGAACGCCCGGTTTGCGTGATTTGAGTACCTCGCCCACGCCGGTGATGGTGCCGCCAGTGCCCACACCGCTGACCACGATATCCACCTGACCATCGGTATCACTCCAGATTTCTTCTGCGGTAGTCTTGCGATGAATTTCAGGGTTGGCCGGATTTTCAAACTGCTGCGGGATGAAATAACGCGGATCTGATGCGGCCAGTTCCTCGGTTCTACGGATGGCGCCTGGCATTCCTTCACTGCCTGGTGTCAGGATCAGCTCTGCGCCAAAAGCGCGCAGGAGCATTCGCCGTTCATTGCTCATGGTATCGGGCATGACAATGGTGAGATGGTATCCGCGCGCGGCGCACACCATGGCCAGACCGATACCCGTGTTGCCGCTGGTGGGCTCAATAATGATGGTATCCTGCTTGATCATGCCGGCTTCTTCGGCGGCATCAATCATCGCCATGGCGATACGGTCTTTTACGCTGTGGGCAGGATTGTAATATTCAAGTTTGACGGCGATATCGGCCAGGCTACCTTCGGCGATGCGGTTCAGACGTACCAGCGGAGTATTTCCGACCAGTTCAACAACATTATTTGCGATTTTCATACAATACCTCTCCTTTAAGTATGGTCTTTCGTTGATTATGATGAATAGAAAAAGCCGAACCCAACAAAAAAAGCAGCGGATGCAACCATCGCTACGAAAGCGTATGCGGGGTGGCTGACCACTGCCTGGGTCCGGCTGTACTTTTTTCGATCAGGCGGTGGTTACAGGCCCCGCCCTTGACACATGCACATGAACAATTTTCTCTCCATTTTTATCTCATTTATCATGTTTATTATAAAGAGTGGATTTCATTTGTCAATTACCGCCCCGGTCACCACGTAATTTTCTAATGCTCAGCTTAAGTTAAAAGAAAGATATTTTTGGTATTCAAACAAGGTTGAAATCATCAGACAATTAATTCTACCGATAGGGGAGTCAAATAAATTGATAAAAAAATAGAAAAATAGAAATAAAATCAATATCATTATGAAGAATATTGAAATCTGATTCATATCCTGCTATAATCATCGTGCAACAAATTTTTTTGATCTGCGTATATGGATTGAATTATCAAGGAGGTTTCACATGCGTGCTGGTAAAGTATTCTGGGGTTTAATCATCTTGTTCGTGGGTCTGGTTCTCTTACTGGAGCCGCTTGGTATTATTCCGCCCAACACCAACCTCTGGCGTTTCATCTGGCCGGGTGTACTGATTTTTCTGGGTGTCTGGTTGCTGGTAGTGCCCATGCTGTTCAAAGGCAAAAAACTGGAGACTGAAAGCATTTCCATCCCGCTGGGCAATGCCTCGGACGCGCGCCTGCGCTTGAAGCATGGAGCAGGCAGGCTGGATGTGGCCGCGCTGGACTCGGCGGACACCTTTTTAACCGGTGAGTTTGGCGGCGGGGTGGATCAAAGCGTTCACCAGGACGGTTCTTCGCTGCGCGTCAAACTGCGTACACCGTCTTTTGATTTTCCCATCGGCGTTCATTTTGAGGGTCTGAACTGGCTGGTGAAGCTGAATCGCAATATTAACACCCGTCTGGATATTGACTCGGGCGCGAGCGAGACCAACCTGCATTTACAGGATCTCAAGGTCACCGAGTTGAATATTGATACCGGGGCCAGTTCCACCACCATTGACCTGCCTTCGCAGGCTGGTTTTACCCGCGTGAGCGTAGAATCAGGCGCCGCTGCGGTAGTGATCCGCGTGCCGGAAAACGTTGCAGCTCGTATCCAGGTGGAGAGCGGTCTGGCGGGTATTTCCATCAACCCATCCCGCTTCCCGCGCATGGGCAGTTACTATGAGAGCGCAGGCTATGCCGATGCGGTGAACAAAGCCGACATCCTCGTCAAAACTGGCGTCGGTTCGCTTGAAGTACGATAAAGAAAATTGTAAGATACTTGAGAAGGAGAATTTATGAAACCCATTAATTGGAGAGCAATCGCAGGGATTGGCCTGCTGCTTTTTGGAGGCCTTTTCCTATTGCAAACGCTTGAAATCCTGCCCGAGGGTGGGTGGTTGTGGTCGCTCCCGTTCGCTTTGGGCGGCGTAGCCTTTCTGGCAGTGCTTTCACGCGGTCGTCAAAACTGGTGGGCAGCCATCCCCGGCGTCATTCTGGTATCACTCGGAGCAGTTATTGCGGTGGCGGAACTGGCCCCTGAGTTCGGTGACCGGTTCGGCGGATCGATTTTCCTGTTTGGCATCGCGCTCGCCTTTCTGATCGTCTATCTGATGGATCGGCGTTTCTGGTGGGCCATCATCCCAATGGGTGTCATGGCTACTCTGACTGCGGTGACCATCCTGGAAGAAGCCTCCGCATTTGAAGGTGGCACGGTGTTTTTCCTGGGGCTGGCTGCTACCTTTGCCCTGGTCGCGCTGCTGCCCAATGGCGGTGAACCCATGCGCTGGCCGTGGATCCCTGCTCTGGTGCTGCTCGTTTTGGGCGCTCTGATTTCAATCGGCGCCGATAATATGATGGTGTTCATCTTCCCGGTTGTGCTTATTCTGGTTGGTGTGTATCTGTTGTTTGGAACAGCCCGGCGGCGATAAGCGAGCTTGCAGCCGGTATGGAATCTTTGTGTAAGGAAAAGCGTGATATGAATCTGCATCGAATTACTTCTGAAGCCTGGTTGGGCGGTGTTTGCGCCGGTCTGGCGTTTTACCTGGGCATCCCGGTCTCGATTGTCCGCCTGATTTTCGTGGTGCTGGTGTTTGTCCCGGGGATCGGCATCTTGTTGTATGCTCTGTTGTGGTTCCTGCTGCCCAATGAGAACACCGTTCGCACGCCCATGGGATACACATCGCGCGACTGGTCCATGCGCGGGCAGCAGTTCAGCCAGGAAATCAGCGATGCATTCAACCGCCGCAGAGAAAATACTCTCCGTTTGATTGGTGGCGGCCTGGTGCTCATGGGTATCCTGGCCGTGATCCGCATTTTTGTTCCTCATGTTTTTACCTGGATTGACCGTCTCAACGGCCCGTTATTATTGATTGTATTGGGAGCCATCCTTCTTTTTCTGGCATTCAGAGGAAATCGTAAATGAACGAAAATAACGAAAGAACTTTCTGGGAGCACAGACCGCACAGCCTATTCTTCCCCCTGTTGCTGATCGGCGTGGGTGTGGTGCTGCTGCTCAAAACCCTGGGGTTGATTACTGGGGATGTATGGCAGATGTTTTTGGTCGGCTGGCCGGTTCTGCTGATCGTCAGTGGGCTCGATAGCATCTACCGGCGGGACGGTATTGTGGGCGGCGTGGTGTGGGCTGGTTTGGGCGTAATCCTGCTGCTCTCCAACCTGGGCTACCTGCCGCGTGTGTACTGGGATGTCATCGCACGCATTTGGCCGTTCGCGCTGGTGGTGTGGGGCCTGGATCTGCTGCTGGGGCACCGCTCATGGTGGACAGCCGGATTGGGGTTCCTGGCCGGTCTGGTGATGGTGGCGCTGCTCTACTGGGTGATGATGGCCTCGCCGATCAATCGCTCGGTGGAAACAAAAGCCTTTGAAGTTCCGGCGGGCGCTGCCCAACAGGCTGATGTGAAGGTGGAAGTTGTCGCTGGTAAACTCTCGCTTCAGGATGGCGCCGTTCAGGGCAACCTGGCGGATGGCCAGGCAGAGCTGCTGGATGGTGAAGGCCTTAACGCAGATTATGCTGTCTCCGGTGATACCGGCACCCTGACCCTGCAAAAGGAGTCCGACAACGATGTGCAGTACTGGCTGCCGGGCGCCAGCAATAATTATGACTGGCAGGTCAATCTGACTGACAGTCTGCCGATGGATGTGACATCTCATGTAGTGATGGGGGAACAGATCGCGGATCTGAGCGCCCTGAAACTCGATGATGTGGAGCTGGAGCTGGTGATGGGCCGCAATGTGGTCACGTTGCCTGCTCAGGCCGATGGGCTGGTGAATGTCAGCATGGTGATGGGCGAAACGATTGTTTATGTTCCGCAGGATACCCCGGTTTCCATCGAACTGGACACAGTTATCACCGCGCTGTCTTACCCGGATAACTTTACTCGCAGCGGGGATGTGCTGCTCTCACCCAACGGCGATGAGGCAGGGGCGCTCCAGGTAAAACTGGAAAATGTCATGGGCAGCCTGCAAATTCGATATATGGAATAATAAAGAAAACGGCGGGCTGTCTCAGACAGCCCGCCCAAGGCAAATTGCTTCAGACAATTTGCCTCAGTGGTCCTCCGCTAAGGTATGATAAAAAGGATAACGTTACATAAACGCCCTGAAATGACGGGGCGATTCTGAAAGGGGAACATAACATGTCAGATCAAAATGTCAATCGTGAGGAGTTTCGTGTCAAAGGGGAAGACCTGGTGGCGCGTGTTAAGGAGCTGGTGCATGAAGGCAACATCCGACGCATCATCATCAAGAATGATGAAGGCGTCAGTCTGCTGGAAGTACCGCTAACTCTGGGGGTGGTGGGGGCCGTCCTGCTGCCGGTGTGGGCCGCTCTGGGCGCTCTGGCTGCGCTGGCTACATCCTGTACCATCGTCATCGAACGGAACGTACCGCCCAAAACAACGGCGTCGTCTGTGGATCATAGCGAGGTAATCTAGCTTTTCAAAGGTCTCAGCGCCTTATGAATGCCACCGCGTCGATGGCTACCTCACCGGTGGTTTCGCGGGGGATTTGAACTTTCAAACTCAGTTTGGCAAATCCATTATCCGATACAACATCCCAGGTACCCAGTGAAACCCACTGCCCGCCTGGGATGATTTGCGTGTTGGCAATCACCGTGCTGGGGCTGTCTTCACCATCGATGACAGGGGTAAAGACGAGATCCGAGTCACCGTTGATTTCCGGCACCCACACCCAGATATCATAGTTGCCGGCAGGCACCTGGCCGGGAATATCCCATGTGATGGTGCTGTTGTACTGCGGGTTGATCACCACCTGGCAGGCATCTCCCCACGCGGGCA
>DAISXR010000122.1:3063-9171 GCA_036825755.1 Anaerolineaceae bacterium | reverse complement strand
AATTCCCCTCCTGGGAGGGGTGGCGCGAAGCGCCGGGGTGGTTTACTGCCTGGTCAGGCGAAACGCCTGATTATTTCTCTTCTCCCGTTATCTCTTCCAGCTCACGCTCTTCACGCCTCAGCCGTTTCCATCTGACCCATATACTGGCGGCATACCCCAGCATGAGTGAGAAAATCACCGCGTATCCGGCGATCATGTAATTGAGGGTGTCAGCGGGTCCGTTCATGTGCCTCTCCTACTCTTCCAGCCGCTCTTTGAGCAGTGCTACTCGACCGGCCAGCAGCCCTACCCGAACCCGGTGCCAGAGCAGCGTTGCAAACAGCAGTGTAAAGGTGACCAGGCTGAATAAAAAGGTTTGCAGCATACGCGAGGTCATATCAAACGAACCCGCCGCCGAAGGATCTCCGCTGCCGACCACTACCGGGTGGATGGTGCGGAAAATGCGGATGGAAAGAAAGGTGAGCGGTACGCTGATAAAACCCACAATGGTGTACACCGCTCCAAAACGCGCCCGCCGTTCCGGTTCATCGATTCCCTGGCGCAGCATCAAATAGGCCAGGTAAACCAGCTCCATGATGGTGGTGGTGGTCAGGCGCGGATCCCAGGTCCACCAGGTATTCCAGATCGGGCGCGCCCAGATGGATCCGCTGACGATACCGATGAAAGTGAACACCAGCCCAATCTCCACCCCGGCCACGCTGACTACATCCCACAGGGTATGGCGTGAGCGTAAATACAACCCGCCCGCCACAGCCGAGACCAAAAACCCGAGCATGCCGGTCCATGTGGACGCAACGTGGAAGTAGAACACCCGCTGCACCTGCCCCATCACCGCTTCAAGGGGGGCGTACCAGAACACCATGCCGGTGGCTGCCAGTAAAAAAGCCGCCGTAACAAGGGTAAGAATTTTCAAACCTTTCGGATTTTTGATCATTCACTGCTCCGCATAAAAACGTCCCCCACTGGTGCTACCGAGGTTATTCTTCCACCACAAAGTCAAACACCATAAAACCCGCCGAAAGGAAGATGATATCGTACACCACCAGCAATGTCAACCAGGGTTGAATCTCTGCCCAGGCGGCTGCCTGCATAAATGCGCCGCTGGCCTTCACCGCCGCCACCAGTACCGGCAGGATCACAGGGAACAATAGAACCGGCAGCAGGATATCGCGCGTGCGGGCCTGCACCGCCATGGCAGAGAGCAATGTACCGGTTGCTACATAACCCAGCGATCCAAGTAAAATCACCAGCCCCAGACCGGGGTTGAACAGGTTCTGGTTGTAAAACAGGCTGTACAGTGGCAGTATAATCACCGCCGTGATCAGCATAAACAGCAAATTGGCGATCATCTTGCCAAAATAAATGGCGCTGCGATCCACCGGGGCCAGCAACAGACCGTCCAGACAACCGCGGTCTTTCTCCACCGCCATAGAACGGTTGAGACCCAGCGTGCCGGCAAAAACCAGTGTGACCCATACGATGCCCGAGGTCACCTCGGCGCGTACCTGGGTATTGAGTTCCAGCGCGAAATTGAAGATGAAAATCACCAACAGGGCGAAAACCAGCATAGCCGAAAGAATTTCACGGCTGCGCATTTCAGCCGCCAGATCCTTCCAGATGACCGCCAGAACGGCTCGTAAAAATCCGCGCGGGCTACTCATGCGGATACCCCTCCGGTTCAGGTCTGGCCGATTGCTCAAGTGTTTGCCGGTAGAAGGCCAGCAACCCATCGGTGGGGATCTGCAAGCGGTCCGCGCTGGCCTGGATGCGCCCACGCGCGAGGACATCAAAACGGGTGGCAAGCGCTTCCGCGCGAGCCAGATCATGTGAAGTCATCACCACTGTGCGGCCGCGGGAAGCCACCTGCCGTAAAACGCCATCCAGCATATCGGCGGCATCCTGGTCCAGGCCGGTGTGAGGCTCATCCAGCAACAGTACTTCCGGGTCGTGCAGCACAGCCCGGCCGATGGCCAGACGCTGCTGCATGCCGCGTGAGAAGGTGCGCACCAGATCGGCCCGGCGGGGAACCAGCCCCACCAGTTCCAGCACCTGCCGGATACGGTCAGACATGTTCTGTATGTTGTACAGGCGCCCAAAAAATTGGAGATTTTCCTGGGCGGTCAAATCGCCATACAGAAGTGGCTGGTGTGAAACTACCCCCAGCCGGCTGCGGATTTGAACCGCCTCGCCAGGCAGCGAATAGCCGGCGATCTGCACCAATCCCTGGGTAGGGCGGGCCAGGGATGAGAGAATCCGTAAAAAGGTGGATTTTCCGGCCCCATTGGGACCCAGCAGTGCCACAAATTCGCCTTCACGCACATCAAAATTGAACCTGCGCAGCACAGTTTTCTCGCCAAAACGTTTGAGCAGGTTCTGTACGTGGATTAACATGGTGAGAATGGGTTCCTTAATGAGCGCGGATCTGACGGAGTCGGTCTTTTAACTGCTCACGGCGCTGCCGGTATTCACTTTCAGCCATGCGACCTTCCTCAAATTCATGATCGAGCGCTATGATCTTGTCCAGGAGGCCGTTCTCGTCCAGGAGGCCGTTCTCGTCCAATGAACCTTCAGCGGAATGTTCCTTGTTCTGTTCCAGCGGGGTTAAGTCTGTTATCCCGACCGTCGGCCCAACGGCGGTTTCGGAGGTTTTCCTTCTCACCCACAGCCAACTGATGAGCAGAACAAGCGCAAATGCGCTCACTCCGATCACGGTCAGCGCACCGGTGCTCAGGCCAGCGGTGCGTGCCCTTCCGGATACCGTAAAATCCAATGGCTGGCCTGCTTTGAGAGGTTCAATATCGTACAGTCGAACCGTACCGGTGCTCATTTCACGTTCGCCGGTATACTTCAGCTCGTTCCCGCGCAAAGTGAACCCCACCGGCAGAATCACCGTACCGCCCTGTACAGGCAGGGGGAAATCCAATTTTAGCGTCTGGCTGCGGGTATACGGCACCTCAAACGAATACAGGACCTCATGCTTCTGCACGCCCGGGTAGATATCGAGCGTATCGCCAAATCCGTTGTTTGAGAACAGAAATCGCGAGGTCATTCTCCCATCATCCGCCTGCAGATTGACGGCGTTTTCAGGTACGCTGAAATTGAGCACCGCCCCGCCCTCTTCAGCCGTTACCACCATTCTGGTTGGATTGGTTACCAACAAAAAGACCACCACCTGCAGGGTGTCATCGGTGGGCGAGGTCACAAAGAGGTGCGCACGGTCAATCACCAGACCCTCGGTTGAGGTGGTTTTATCGTAAATCAGAAAATCCAGCCGGTATTCGCCGGAAAGCCCCTCGCTGAACGGATCGATGATTTCGGTGGATGAAACCAGGCCGTCATATTCAATGAACAGGCGGAACAAGCGGTCTTCTTCAACCGGCTGCGGATCAAAACGGTAACGCCCATTTGTCTGCAAATCGGTAGTTTCCGTAGAAGCCAGTTCCATCTCTTTGAAAACCTGCAGAGTCACCACAAGACCATCAGGTACCTGGCCGCCGGATTCATTGGCCACCTCACCGGTGAAGATCACCTCGGCATTCTCTAGAGAATCGGATGGTTGAACGGTGACTTCAGCAGCCGGCTGCATGATCGCAGGCCCAGGCTGATTGTCCATTTCCACGCGTATAGTCGGAGCAACTGTACCATACTGATCGCCGGCAGGAATCGCGGTCGTTTGCCCAGGCGGTGGTGTCACATCGCCGGTGGTGGAGAAACGGCATCCAGAACCAATTAATACACATAGAACAACCGTCAGTACGGCCGTACGGATTTTCGATACACTTTTCAATAAAGACATGTGCCTCAGCGTTTCTTTTTCTCGGGCGCCCATACCAGTGCCCTGTTTCCCCCTGCCTGCAAAGCAGTATACAATGCCTGGTTCGCTCGGTCGATAAAGCGTTCCAGATCCAGCACCTCATTATTCACCAGGCCGGCAATTCCCAGGCTGATCGTAAAATGAACGGTTCCTTCCGAGGTTCCCAACCGCCATCCCTCCGCCTTCATGCGCAGCCGCTCTGCCACATCTCTTGCACCCACTTCATCGGTCTCGGGCAAAAGGATGATGAAATTGCTGCCGGTGTACCGGCCGATCACATCCACCTTCCGCAGGCTTTCGGTGCAAATCTGCCCCAAAATCTGCATGATCCTGTCGCCAATTTCACGACCGTATTGATCATTCAATGAGCGAATATCGTCAATTACAACCGAAAGGATGGAGAGCGGGCGTTTATAGCGCCAGGCACGTTCCATCTCGCGTACAGCCTGGGTGATGAAGCTCTTCTGGTTGTGCAGACCGGTGAGTGGGTCGGTGACGGTAAGCTGCTGCACTTCCAGAAACTGGTGCGCGTTTTGAACGGCCATTCCGGCCTGCTTGCCCAGCGATTCGGCGATGGCACGGTTGAAGTCATTCAACGGGCGTTCCTCTTGCAATGAGTACAGCGCCAACACACCCAGTACCTTGCTGCCCAGACTGACCGGAACCAGGATAACGCTCTTTGCGCTGGCGGTGAAAAACATGGGCAGTTTTTCTGCTAGTGCTTCACCTGTCAGCAGAGCTGTGGCGCCATTGTCGATGACGTCCCACAGCAGATCATCAGAACGGGTAAATACCTGTTGTGGCAGGGTTTCGGGCAGCACGGCCTGGAAGGCGAGGTTCATTCGGTTGGCGTTCACCAGACCCAATGTGCCGGCTTCAGCACCGGTGATCTCAACGGCCAGTTTGAGTACATTTTTGGTGACCGCTACCAGATCCAGTTCGCTGCCCGCCATCCGGTCGGTGAGATCAGCCGCCGCATAATAGTTCGTGCGGCTGACAGCCAGCATGGGCGGCAGGGCACGTTGAATGGCAAAGGTAAATTGCTGCCCGATTGTTTTCAGGATTTTGAATTCTTCAAAATCAAGTTCTTTCTCGCTGGAAGGAACCAGATTGAGCAGGCCCATCGGTTTCCCATTCGCATACAGTGGAATGGAATAATTAACCACCGGGATGGAAGCGGAAAATCCGATTTGGGCCATGCAGTCTTTCAGGTTCAGCATGCAGGGTTCGGCCAGTTCGCCTTTGAGAACGTTTTCCATCCACATACACTGAATGTCGCCTTTGAGCATGCGCTTTTCGCTCAGCACCGGTGAAGGGGTACTGTAAGCGGCGTACATTTGATAGCTATCGTGCTCGGCGGGGAGCAGTACCCATACCATTTCTGATGGATACAGAGCCAAAACTGTCTGCAGACCGGCCTGGATGGTATCATCTCGTAACACGATCTGGTTCAGTTGATCCGCCACAAACTTGAGCGCTTCCAGTTCCATCGCACGGGTTTCTGCCGCGCTGGCAGCCACGCTCAGGCGTTGTTCTTCGCGTTTATGATCGGTGATTTCACGTACCTGAACCAGGTAGCTCTTTTTTCCTTTCCAGATCGTTTCGCTGGTACTGAGCCGAACCCAGCGTTCCGGGTCGCTGGAGATGCTCAGATCCTGCCGCACATTGGCCGCTACCGCAAACGGAAAAGAGGATCCCAGACTGTCCGACCAGGAGAGATTTAGCATCTGAGCAGCCGGTTGGTTGAGATATTGAATGGAATATCCTTCATCCAGAATGACAATCCCATCCTGCTGCAGTTCCAAAATGGATCGAAAATCGGTGTCTTCGACCACCTTCTGACAGCTTTTTTTCTCCGGATTGTCCATAATGCCCTCCTACCGAAATGTTGTGATCCAACAAAAAAGCGAAAATCAATGTGTTCAACGAGCAATAATCAGAATTACTTCTGACGCTGTCAGGCTTCGTTTTGGACGAACGGTTGACCGTTTCGTCTTCTCATACAGAGAAAACCCGGCGATTCGTCTGGTGCTTCCCATTTGCCTTATGATTTTGTTTATACAGGACTGGCATCATAATTTTACCTGAAAACAGACCGGTCCGGTTCAGGTAAATTACGCAAAACACCGCATCCAACGGTTTTGCAATGTTTGCTAACCAAAATATTACCAAATATGAACAGTGAGGGAGCCGTTTTCTTAGGAGGGGATTTTTGAACCGCAGGCCGGGCAGTATCGGTCACCGGCCATCAGGGGGTTTCCGCAATGCGTACAGTAAGCCTGATATGCGGTGAT
>DAISXR010000122.1:0-2963 GCA_036825755.1 Anaerolineaceae bacterium | reverse complement strand
CACCGGCCATCAGGGGGTTTCCGCAATGCGTACAGTAAGCCTGATATGCGGTGATCTGGTCAGATAAAGCAATCTGGTCAGGTAAAGAATTCTGGTCAGGTAAAGTAGTCTGGTCAGGCAAATTGGGGGTCTCTTCCTGCACTGCGCGCTTTTCGGATTGCTCCCGTTTGCGCAATTCTATTAATTCTTCCAGATCGGTCTGATCGTCAGGGTTTGCATCGGTCCCGATAGCAGACGGGCGTCTTCCGGATAGATTGATCTCATCCAGGTTACGCAGTGTAAGCGCTGCCTCGTGAACCAGTTTTTCACGCAGCGGTGCGTATTCACCAGCCGGAATTTTGTTCAGTTCGTAGTCCGCGTCCAGTTCAAGCAATGCGCTTAACAGACGGTCGCGATCCGCCATAAGAGTGGAGCGCCGGTATTCGCTCTGCAAAACTTCTTTGCGGGGTACCAGTTCATCCGAACCGCGGTTTTCCCACAGCGGGAGGATGATATACATTGTGGCAGCCACCGCCACGGCCAGGGTTAAAAAGAGGGCTCCTACCAGCATGGTTTACTCCGCATCTCCCTCCAGCACCGCATCCACGGCCGAGAAAATTTCATCCGTACTGGCAAAGGGGCCTTTCTTCATGAAAGCCAGGTTTCCATCCGAATCGATGATATAGGTTTCGGGCACACCCCGAATGCGGAAGATGCTCGAAATACTGCTGCCCAGATCAGGCCCGTTGGGGTAGGTGACGTCATACCGCTCCAAAAACGCCAGCGCGGGTGTCTCGGTATCCACATAATCCACGCCCAGGAATATCACCTCACCGTCCGGTTGATAAGCGCGCCAGGCTTCTTCCAGATCGGCGGCTTCGCTCTCACAGGGCTGGCACCAGGAGGCCCAAAAATTGATCACCACCACTTTTCCCGCCGCGTCGGCGGTGTTGATCACCTGCCCGTCAAAGGTGGTCAGTTCAAACGGCTGGACTTTTTCGCCCATCCGGATCGGGCGGTCGTTGATATTCAAAACACCTGCAGCCAGCAAACCCAAAAAGGCGAACAGGATGACAAACGCCGCGATGATCGCCCAATATGGCACGGACTTCTTCTGGTTGATTTTTTCAGATGCGGCTTGATTTTTCGGCAATTCCATATCAGTTACTTTCGCCTTTCGCGCAAGGCTTCTTCCACGCGATTCTCATACGGATCACGGTGGATTCTGCTGACCTCATCCGCCCCATCATTGTTCGAGGTCTTGCGCACTTTACTGAAGATCCTCACCAGCACAAACACGCCGGCTAAAAAGAACCCTGCCGGAAGCAAATACACCAGCCAGTTCAACCCGCTGGCAGGCGGAGCCGCCAGCACACGATCACCATATTGGAGGACAAAATAATCCTTGATCTGTTGATCGGTCCAGCCTGCCGCCAGTTTTTCACGGATCAGCTCGCGCCACTGCACGCAGGCAGTGGTGTCACACACATCCAGCGGGATATTCTCGCACACTGGGCAGTACATCTGGGCGGCGACACGGTTGATATCATCATCCGAGGGTGTGGGGATTTGCTCCTGGGCATACACCGTCTGCGTGATCAGTAATGACAGCAGGAGTGCCAGAAAGTAAGGCAGAAAACGCGGGTTTCTCTTCATCATATCACCCTCAGCGAGTTCTCCCCTTTGTTGCAGTCAGGTTCCGAACCGGCCAGGCAGCTACAATGGCGCCGGCCATGAAAACGATGCTTCCAATCCACAGCCAGTTGACCAGTGGATTGTAATACACCTTGAAGGTGGCTGTGGGCTGCGATTCAACCTGCCATTCCATCAACAGCACATACAGATCATCTTTCAGGCTGGACAGCACGCCCGGTACGGTAACCTGCTGCTCCGAAGCGTAGTAATAATCCTGGCGCGGGTAGATTTCACCAACCACCTGCCCATCCTGCGCCACCTGAAGGACCGCTCGAGCCACATTGCGTCCATCGGTAGTATCGAAGACGGACATCGACTGGAACGTGAGCTGATATTCATTCAGCGTCACACTCTGCCCCTGAGATACGGTGGTTTGAGTGGTTTCCTGGAACAACTCAATCCCCAGAATACCAATACCCATCAACAGCAGCCCGATATGGATGATATACCCACCGTAGCGGCGGCGATTTTTGCCGCCAATCTTCCACAGCGATACCGCCAGATTTTCACCGGTACTGTGACGGCGCGCCGCGGCGCCGCGAAAGTATTCATACACCGTCACCAGAATGGCAAACGAAATCAGCCACAAACCCAGCAGGGCTACCCACTGGCGCGTACCGGTAATGTAGAGCGTGATCAGGATGGCTACCGAGACCGCCAGTGGTTTCCAGACCGCCTGTCCCAACGTTTTAATGGTAGAGTGTCCCCAGGCCGATAACGGAGCCAGCCCCATCAACAGGATCAACCCGCCAAACAGAGGCGATGTGGCTCGTTCATAAAACGGAGGTCCCACCGTCACTTTCTGGCCGCTGATCAGTTCAGAGATGAGCGGAAACACAACACCCCAGAAGGTGACCGCCAGAATGCCGATAAACAGCAGGTTGTTCACCAGAAACAGCGCCTCGCGTGAGAGCAGCGAGGTCATCTGACCTTCACCGGCCAGGTCCTGCCAGCGGTACAACAGCAGGGCCAGTGAAGCCACCAGCGTAATGGCAATAAATGTGAAAAACAGCGGACCCACGGCGCTTTCACTGAAGGAATGCACCGATGAAAACACACCCGAGCGGGTTAAGAACGTGCCAAAAATGACCAGTGAGTAGGTCAGCACAATCAGGATGATGTTCCAGCGTTTGAACAGGCCGCGTTTCTCCTGGATCATCACCGAATGGAGAAAGGCCGTTCCGGTCAACCAGGGCATTAACGCCGAGTTTTCAACCGCATCCCAGGCCCAGTATCCGCCCCAACCCAGCACATCGTAGGCCCAACGGCTGCCCAGCACCAAACCCATC
>DAISXR010000121.1:5301-9273 GCA_036825755.1 Anaerolineaceae bacterium | reverse complement strand
CCCCAAAGCAGCCAATTCGCTGCCCATCACCTCACCTACACTGGCGGCCAGTTCCGGTGACCAGGTTGCGCCCAGGGCCATTTGATTGGGCAGCGGCGTCAGACCGCTCAGAATCTGATCGTTGGGATACCCATCTCCCTCCTGTGACAGCGCAACCAGAAGCGGAATGTACGGGCTGGATGTGTCACCGGTTTGCACACCGGTATCCACCCAGTTGATCTGCTGCAGGTCGCTGATCATGGAATAGGTGTCAGCGGCAACAGTCGTTGATCCCGTAAAATTGTTGTTGGAGGACATGAGAATAATCCCTCCAACATGGTAATTCTTGATCAGATTGTAGATACTGCTGTCAGGTCCAACATCAGTTCCCTGAAAGCTGATGAGAAAAAGCTGTCCAACCCGTTCTTCAGGTGACATCGAGTTGAAAAGATGCTGAACCTTTTCGTCGATCGATTCCTGCTCCAGCCTGATATGCGCAGAAGCATGGGTTGTTCCCAGGATGGAAAATCCGAGTAAACCCGGCAAAATGAGGAGGAGAAAAAGAACGGACTGGAAGCGTTTCATCCAGAATCTCTGCACATCAAGGCCAGTATGGGATCGTTCGTGATGATCCCGTCGACGCCCAAAGCGATCATGCGACGGATATCCGCTTCCTGGTTGACGGTCCATACATTCACCTTGCGGTGGTATTGCTTCTGTTTTTCGATCATCGCCGGGGTTACATCAGAGAAATGAGGATGAAGCGCGTCAGGAGCTGCTTTCAGGCCGATGGATGAACGGTTAATCGCACCTGGTAAACCTTCATTGGCCAGCATGGCGACCGGGATCTCAGGCAGGAGCGCATGGATACGTGTGATGGTTTTCTTGCTGAAGGACGAAAATACAATGCTGTCATACATGTCGTACTTCCGCACCAGTTCAGCTACTTTTTCCGGAAGAAGATCGGATTGAGTGGTGTAGTTGGTCATTTCGACATTCATGTACAGGCTGTGTCGCATTTCATCGAATAATTCCGCCAGGGTGGGGATGGGTTCACCCGCAAACTGACTGCTGAAAGAGCTGCCGGCATCCAGTTGCTTGATCTCTGACAGAGAAAGATTTTTGACCAGACCCTTCCCGTTGGTGGTGCGGTTCACGGTGGGATCATGGATGATCACCACCTGTCCATCGGCAGAGAGTTTGACATCAAATTCGATACCATCAGCGCCCTGCTGCTTTGCCAGACGAAAGGCAGACATTGTATTTTCCGGCGCGTAGCTTGACGCGCCGCGATGGCCGTAAACAGCCGGATGCGGTAGTTGGTTCAGTTTGTTCATAGGTCTACAAAATAGGCTTCACAGGCTCGATCAATGATTTCAGGGGTCAGGCGAGGTTCCACGTCCAGATAACTGCTGATATCCAGCACCTGGTCGAGTAAATCGCGCGGCTGATTGGATCGCAAATTTCGATTTTTCCGGATATACCATTCCTGCAGCAGATAGGCCAACGCCTGATCATCATACGGAATGCCCTTGGCGGCAGCGACCCGCTTGAAGATTTCGCGGTAATCTTCAAAGCTCGGGTCGCCAATTTCGATCTTATGACGCAAGCGGCGCAAGAATGCCTCATCCACCAGATCCATGGGGGGCAGGTTGGTTGAGAAGATCACCAGCACGTCAAATGGCAGTTCAATTTTCCGCCCGGTATGCAGCGTGAGAAAATCAATACGGTTCTCCAGCGGGACAATCCAGCGGTTGAGCAAATCGCGCGGGTGGATATGTTGCCGGCCAAAATCATCTACCAGGAAAACACCCCCATTGGCTTTTAACTGGAATGGCGCTTCGTAATATTTCAGCGTACTGTCAAAAACCAGGTCCAGCCCGGCCAGGTTCAGTTCACCGCCCACCATGATGAAGGGTCGTTTGATCTTCACCCACCGGGGGTCATAGTTAAGGCTGGATGGGCTGCGGTCGTTCAGGTTTTCGCCATCCGCCAGACGGTGGTTGACATTGTCAAACAGCTTAATGATTTGACCGTCAATATACAGGGCAAATGGGACAAAAATATTCTGTGAACCGTACAGATCCCCCAGTGCACGCGCGACGCTGGTTTTCCCGTTGCCGGGAGGACCAAAAATGAAGATGGAGGTACCCGAGTTGATCGCAGGACCGAGTTTGTGGAAGGTTTTTTCAGGCAACACCAGATTGGAAAGAACACGATGCATCGCATTCTGGGTTACGTGAATACGCTCTCGAGCCTGTTTCAGGCAGGCCTCGTAGTAATAGTGGATCGGCACCGGTGCCGGACCGGCGTACTGACACCGGTCAATTGCCTCGCGGGCACGCTCAATCCCGGCTGCCGTGATCCCATATTGATACGTTCCCTCACCGCCCAGGCTGCTTTGAAATCCTGTTGAACGCACCTCAATCAGTTTTTCTCGTTTGAGGGCATCACATATAACCTCTACGACGCCGGCAAAGGGCAGTGCTACCAGTTCTGCGATACGAAAACCGGACAGGTAGCCGCCGAAGTACATCACCTTCAGCACCAGGTCCTGCAGCCAGAGCATGGAAAGCCCTGTTTGCTCGACAGACTGGATCTGCGGCGGCATAAATGGAGTATTATCCTGAATGGTTGTATCAACAGGGAACATTAACTCTCCTCACACTTATTTTTCGGCGCAGTAAAAACAACAATTGCAACAGAAGTTACCGAAATGAATTATAGCATGCTATCAAATGAACCCATATGACAGATGATCACCTTGTCAGGTTGTCAGGCATATCATATAATGGGCGCCATGAACGTTACAGTCGTCATGCCTGCATATAATGAAATCGATACCATTCAACCCATTCTCGATCGTGTAAAAAGCACCGGAATACCAGCAGAAATTGTTGTCGTCGATGACGGATCGACTGATGGTACGCGTGAATGGCTGACAGCCCTGCGCGATGACAAGGTGCGTGTGATTTTACATGAGAAGAACATGGGGAAGGGTGCAGCAGTTCGCACCGGTATCCAGAACGCTAAAGGGGATATTATCATCATTCAGGACGCTGACCTGGAGTATGATCCTCGCGATTATGTTGATCTGCTAAAGCCCATTGAAGAAGGCATCACCAAAGTGGTATACGGGTCAAGGTTCCTGGGCGGTGCACGGCGCTCGCTGTATTTTTGGAACATGGTAGCCAACAAAATGCTCACCTTTATGACCAATATTCTGTATAACAACATCCTGAGTGACATGGAAACCGGCTACAAGGTGTTTGTTAAAGATGCCGTGAAAGATATCCCTTTGCATGCACGCAGGTTTGATTTTGAGCCCGAGTTCACCGCCAAAATCTTAAAACGTAAGATTCACATCTACGAAGTTCCGATTCGTTTCAATCCGCGTGAATATTCCGAGGGGAAAAAGATCCGCATGAAAGATGCTTTTGAAGCGGTGTGGACGCTGCTGAAGTACAGGTTTGTGGATTGAGTTTTTGATTGATTGTGATATCGAAGCCGCTGATATTTCAGCGGCTTTTTTTATTGCAGAGGATCAATCATTCTCACTTCATTGATATCAGGTGAGAACTGTTGAAATGATGAATTTTTATTCCGACGCTGAAGGCTTGATATCGATGATATTCATCTGGGTGGTAACGTTTCCATTGAAATCATTGCGAGCCAGGTTATAAATCACATCAATCCGCTCTGGCAGGTTGGTGATCAGGTCGCCTTTACGGAAAGCAATGGCCGGGTAGGTTCGAAGGCCATCCTTCACGACCATCGACAGGTGACTGCCGTCGCTTCCGACGCGCCTTTTTGACACCACTTCGATTTCGCGCGAGATAAAGACTACCTCAGGATTATTCTGCCCGGTCGGTTCGATGCGGTTGATGGAATCCAGGATATTTACCGGGATTTTCCGCAGGGGGATATCGTAATCAGCTCGCAGACTGGGTGCGATCTCTTTACAGCTAAGCTCTTCATCGCAAAGGGCGGTCA
>DAISXR010000121.1:0-5201 GCA_036825755.1 Anaerolineaceae bacterium | reverse complement strand
CGCAGACTGGGTGCGATCTCTTTACAGCTAAGCTCTTCATCGCAAAGGGCGGTCAGGCGTGTTTTCAGTTCTTCAATCCGCTCGGTGCGAATGGTAAAACCGGCAGCCATCTCATGCCCACCGTGCCGCTCAAATAGATCCGCGCACAGGTCGAGATTGCGTGTAATATGAAACTCAGGAATACTGCGGCAGGAAGCCACCGCATAATCGCCTTTGATTTGTCCGACGATAGAGGGTCTGTAAAAATCGTCGGTAAGGCGGGAAGCGACCAGGCCTACCACACCCTGCGCATAGTCAGCATGGAAAGATACGAGGATGTTTTGGTCGGCGGAACCATTAATCTCCTGCCGGGCCATATTCGCCATAGAAGCAACCAAGTTCTGACGCTGCTTGTTGAGGTCATCCAGCTTTTGCGCAAGCAGGCTGGCAGCACCCGGATCGGTTGACATCAGCAGGTCAAATGAGATGCGGGCTGAATCGATGCGGCCGGCTGCGTTCAAACGGGGGGCAAGCATAAAGCCGATATCCCTCGATTTTACATTGGCAAGATCGATCCGTGCCGCGCCTGCCAGAGCCCGTAAGCCAATATTTCGGCCCTCACGCATCTTTTTGATGCCCGCCTTTACAAGGGCGCGGTTCTCACCCACCAGAGGGACGATATCCGCCACGGTGCCCAGCGCAACCAGATCAAGATAACTGGCTGAATCGATTCCGCTTTCGGGCATGCGTAGAATTAATGCTTCAGCGATTTTAAAGGCAACGCCCACACCGGAAAGGTTTTTATTGGGATACAAATCCAGCGGTTTTTTGGGGTTGATGACCGCCAGAGCAGGGGGGATGGGTCCGCCGGGGTAATGGTGATCGCTCAGAACGATATCGAGCCCCAGTTCATTGGCAATTTCCACTTCTGCCACAGAACGGATTCCGCAATCGACGGTAATGATCAGCCTGGCGCCCTGTTCAGCCAGTTCTTTCAGGGATTGCGTGTTTACGCCGTATCCCTCGTCGAATCGGTCAGGGATGTAAGCCTGCACACGCCCGCCCAAACGGGTCAGCAACGAAACCAGCAGGGCTGTACTGGATACCCCATCGACGTCATAATCCCCATACACGACGATTGGTTCCTGATTACTCAACGCTTTCATAATCCGCTCAACAGCGCATTCCATTCCATCCAGCAAGAATGGATCGTATAGAGAGCCTTCGGCGTTCAAAAACAGTTCGGCATCTTCAGTGGTAAGGATTCCCCGGTTGAACAAAAGCTGTCTGAAACCCTGAGGGTACCCGCTGAGCGCCTGGTCGATTTCAGGGGTGATCTCGGGTTGGGTCAGCCATTTCTTTTCGATTTTTTTGGGTGTGTATGCACGGAGATGGTTATTTCCATTCTCCATTTCACCTGCAGTGAAAGGCCGCTGTTCATCCATGAAATCCATTCCCTCACAATCCAATTGGGCAAACAACTGTTCGGCTGAAATGATTCCCTTTTCAGCCGAACCAGAACGTTTGTCTCATTGGATAAGCATTATACCCCACGGCGGAATTCGTCAGGCGGGGTTGCCCCTTCGCAATCTGGAAATCAATTCGAACCGGAGGAAAAATGATGCTCCTTCATTTCATCCAAAAATGCTTTGACTGCCTGCGGATCAAAATGCGAACCGGATTGCTCGGTGATATATTGGATGGCTTTCTCCGGACTCCAGGCAGGGCGGTACGGGCGATCGGATGTCAATGCATCCCATACATCTATGACCGAGAAGAGGCGCGCCCCCAGCGGGATGTGCTTCTCTTTCAACCCCCGCGGATAGCCGGTACCATCCCAGCGTTCGTGATGACTGTATGGAATTTCCAGCGCCGGCCTGAGGTATTCAATCGATGAAAGCATCTCATAGGCATACTGCGGGTGCCGGCGCATGATTTCCCATTCTCCCTCGGTTAACTTACCCGGTTTTAGTAAAATACTATCGGGTATACCCAATTTCCCTATATCGTGTAGCAAGGCTCCGCGGCGAATATGAACGATGGCATCCTCCGAAATACCCACCCGCCGGGCGATTCTGACAGTCAGTTCTGTCACGCGCCGGGTATGTCCTTCCGTCTCTTCATCCCGCATATCCATGGCGCGCGACCAGCCTTCGATGGTGGCGTCATAAGCCAGCATTAGCCGGGAATTGGATATTTGCAGCTCCTCAAAGGATTTGATGCTGTCAATGGCGATAGCAGCCTGTCCTGCCAGTGTCTCCAGAAAATCGATCCATTCTTCTCCTGGCTCCAGGCGTGATCGTGTAAATACTTCCAGCACACCGATTAATTGACCCTTTGCCCGCAATGGAGCTGCGTAGTAGGAAACGAAATCTTCTCCTACAAACAAAGGGGCCTCGGGGTGTTGTTCATGGTACTTAACCAAATCTTGAACAAAAATCGGTTGCCAGTTGACTGCAACCTGTCCGGCAAACCCTTCTCCCAACTGCAGTGTGGTACGATTTTGGCCGGTCAACCGGAAACCATGATTGACGCTGTTTTCAAGCATGTTCGAGGAAGGCCTGTACCGCAAAATACTGACTGCGTCAACGTTAAGTTGTTTGATGGTTTCTTCAGCAACCACCTTGAGGGCTAACTGGATATCCATACTGTTGGCGATGGCAGTATCAATGGTATGCAGGGACTGAATGTTGCGTAATTGCCGCTCTGTACTTTCGTAAAGATGCGCATTGGTGATTCCTTGAGCAGCCTGGTTTCCCAGCCCTTCCAACAGGCTGAGTTCTTCTTCGGTAAACTCTCGGACTTCACCCATTGAGAAAACTGCCAGGGAGCCGATAAAGATATCTTTGCTCTTGATGCGTACCAACGCCACAGTCCTCACATCGATTGATTCCATCAGCTCAAATTTTGGAAAATCGGGAAAATTACACATATCTTGAAGAATGACGGGCGCACCGGTCAAGGGTGTCAGCTCGGAGGGCATTAATTCAAGTGAAATATTCTGGAAGGATTCTTTCACGATAGCTGGAAGCCCATAAGCGGCGACCATCGACATGGTCTGTTTCTGCAGGTCGTACATATTCAAAGCGACTGCCGGCCCGTTTAGCGCTCTTGCCGTCTCCTCACAAACCGAATTCAGCACCACATCCAGATCCAGTCTGGAATTGATATGTGAGGTGGTTTTCGCAAGTGCTTCAGCTCGGACCGTTTGCTGACGGATCTTCTCTTCAGCGACCTTGTGCCTTGTGATATCCTGCACTGCTCCATACAGACGGGTGATTTTCTCTCCATCCTTTTCGGCCTCAGCCTGCACGCTGACCCAGATCGACGTACCACGCATGGTGATCAATGGCAGCTCCAGGTAAAACGGGGTACCCTGGAGGATGCATGTTTGAAAGGCTTCAGACATTTTCGGTCGCGCATCCGGGGTGAATAAATTCAGCAGGCTGGTGAGTGATAATTCTGCGCCAGGCTGCATTTCGAAGATGTGATGTAACTCATCGGTGCCGTTCAGCTTACCGCTCTCAACATCATATTCCCACCCGCCTACGCGAGCCATTACCCCGGTGATGTTGAGCAATGCATTAGCCTTATTCAGGCTCTCTTCAGCGAGCTTACGTAAAGTAATGTCCTGAGTGGCGCCGTTCACTCCTACAAGCCGGTTTTGAATTGGATCCCATACCGGCTGAGCAAAGATACGCAACCAGACGATCTCACCGGTTTTTCGTATCAAACGTAATTCCGCCGTGGCAGGCTGGTTTTGTTGTACCTGAGCGAAGAGTTCTTCATCCTTACCCAGATCATCCGGATGGATGATAGCACGCCAGCTTCCTTTCGCCTCAAACTCTTCCAGTGTATAACCGGTGATGGTATCAAAACCTCCAGCTGCCCAATCAAGATGAAGCCCTCCGCCAGGAAGCACACTGGACGAATAGATATAGTCAAAGGTCAGTAATGAGATGCTGCGGTACAGGTCTTCATTTCTGACGAGCTGTCTGTTGGCCTGTTCCAGGTGCATGGTACGGAGTTTCACCTGTCTTCGTAACGATAAAATCCAGAGGCCAGCCAGTAAGAGCAACGCCGCAATACTTCCAACCACCCATAGAAAATCACGCAACTGGACGGCGGAGGTGTCATCAAGCCATTTGTTCAGTAGCCGGTAGTATTTTGAATTGTTATCGTTGCGCCACATGCTGAGATGCGAATCAATCGCCATTAAAAGGTCCTGATTTCGCCCTTCACCGGTAGCAAAGTACAGGGATGCGATATCCAGCATGACCGGCATGGGTACCAGATCGTAATCCTTGTAAAAATAGTCACCAAAAAAGTGATTGGTAAAAGCGGCATCCACCACCCGATCAGATGTCATCTGGAACAGGTCGGTCTGCGTTTCGGCGGTGACGATATTAAAGGACAAACCGTAGTCTTGCCTAAGCCTTTCCAGGTTTCCCGCCTGTATGGACCCCTGTAGAACAGCAATCGATTTATCGTTCACCTGATCGAGACGATCGATACTGATACCCGGATGGGTATAGAAGCGTGACCAGCTTTCTGCGGCGGGTATTTTGTGAAAATCAAAGCGTTCATCGCGTTCGGGAGAATAAGCCACATCCGGCATCAAATCGATTTCACCGGTTTCAAGGGCATTCAGACACTCTTACCATTCACAGCGGGTATACTCCAGTTCCCAGTTTTCCTCTCTGGCAATCATACGCAGCAGATCTACAAAAAAGCCTTCCTCCTCACCGTTATCGTTGGTGAAGACTTTTGGCGCATTTTCATAAATGCCCACCCGCACAAGCTGTTTACCAGCTTGACCAGAGGTATCAACCATACAGGCGCTGCAAAGAGAAAGTACCGCAAATACGCTGATACCGGTGAAGAGATTATGCAACAGCTCTTCTCGGTATTTTCGCAATAAGGCGCACCTTTCTTGCTTATGGAACTGTTTACCGATAGGATTGGAGCTTAGCCAAATTGAACTTACCAGTACACTGATAAATTTCCTGATACGTTTACTCATCTATTCTCTTTGTCTGAGATGAAGAGCATTGGGATAGAATGAACAAAAAGAACAATCAAAAAAGATTTATAGAATATGTAAAACCGATAACGTGCTCCCCATCCAGATCACAATTCATTATACAAAATACATTTAAAGGAAACAACGAAATTTTGGATTAATAATGTATTTTTAATTACCAGATACGGAAAACGCAAGT
>DAISXR010000120.1:0-9370 GCA_036825755.1 Anaerolineaceae bacterium | reverse complement strand
CGTTCGCACATATTATACCTCATTAATACTGTCTCTTTTTCCGTTGACATTTAATGCAATCATGCTATAACTTATTTATCATGATTTCAATTCATCATTTCATGTCAGTAACCCACCAACATGCTGTCATCCATTGACGACGATCCTCTACCTTCCAACGCGGTGATGGTTTACGCGACCATTCGCACCAGCAGCAGAACCCACTCGCCACACTGCTCCGTGTTTTATCCACACCATACAGCAAATTCCATCCCTGTCCATGCCGGCAGGGTATTTGTTTCTCCGCCTATACGCTGATACAACAAGCTCGCTTTCAGGAGGGATATATGAAAAAAAGGAACTGGTTACTGATTGCTATCTCCGTCGCATTGACCCTGGCTTTTGCATTATCAAGCTGCCAGCCGGTTGCTGAAACCACTGCCCCTGAACAAGCCCCCGCCGCAACTGAAGCGCCCGTCGAGACCCAGCCTCAGACAGGCAGCGGTGAACCAGTCACCATCAATGTGGGCACCGACTATATCTGGGACTCGGCCAACCCGGCTATCGGATGGTACAACTACTCTTTACGCAATCTCACTTTCGACACCCTGGTGGAATGGGGAACACTGGACGAATTTGTTCCGGGTCTGGCAGAGTCCTGGTCGGTATCGGATGACGGCCTGGTGTGGACCTACAAAATTCGCGAGGGTCTCACCTTTCACGACGGTACCCCCTGCACCGCGGAAGAAATCGCATGGAGCATCAACTGGGTGATTGACAATGAGATTGAGACCTTGTCATCCTACGTGGTCAACTTCTCCGAGGTAACCGCCATCGATCCCACCACTTTGCAGATCACCCTTTCTAATCCGGTCGGCAATATGGATTATTTGCTGGTATTCCTGTGGATCGTCCCGCCTTCGGTGTGGGAAGGGAAAACGCTCGCCGAAATCGGCGAATTTGAAGATATTGCCGCCAGTACCGGTACAGGGCCGTACAAACTCACCGAATGGTCGGAGGGCGAGTATCTCATCCTGGAAGCCAATGAAAATTACTGGAAGGGCAAACCCGCCATTGACCGGATGGTCTGGCATGAGTATGCCAATCAGGATGCCCTGGTGCAGGCGCTGACGGCCGGCGAAATCGACATGATCGTGGGCGATGCCGTACCTTTCACCGCGGTTCAAACCCTGCAGGAAACAGAGGGGATCGAGGTGCCTATCATGCCTTCCCTCAGCTTTGATGAATTGATCATCAATTCATTTGCCGAAGGCACACAGCCGGCCAGCCTTAAAGATCCGCAGGTACGTACCGCCATGGAATACGCCGTCGATCGGCAGCAGATCATTAATGTAGCTTATCTCGGTTATGGTGAACCGCTCATTTCGCCGGTACCAAAACCCATGGGCGACTGGTACAACAGCGACCTGCAGGCGATCCAATTTGATCCCACCGAGGGCAGCCGGATCCTGGAAGAAGCCGGTTATCTCGACTCAAACGGTGACGGCATCCGCGAAGATGCAGACGGCAACGCGCTATCCTACCGCTTCTACGGCACAGAAGGCGCGCAGAATGCCCGTATCATGGAAATCATCTCCGACGGTCTCAGCCAGATTGGGATTGAAGCCACCCCGGTGATGATGGATGAAGACAGCATCATTGCTCTCTACCCGGCTTTTGACTTTGACCTGCTGTACTGGGGTTGGGGCGTGGATCCAGATCCTGATTTCTCCATGATGATTTTCACCTGTGAACAAACCCAGGAATTTGGCTGGAACGATAGCGGGTACTGCAATCCGCAGTTTGATGAACTGTATGCCCAACAGGGCATCACCGTAGATCAGGATGCCCGGCGCGATGTCATCTGGCAGATGCAGGAAATTTTATATACCGATAAGCCTTATATCGTTTTGGTAAATTACTCCGTTATTCAGGCGTATAACAACACCAAATTCACCGGCTTCAGTACTGAATGCGGTGATCTGACCTGGAAATTCTGTTTCCTGCAAGGCAAACCTGCCGAATAATGGACCGAAGCGATTACGTCATCAAAAAAATACTCCTGGCAGTCGCCACAATGATTGTGGTCATTGTGTTCAATTTCTTTTTGTTCCGCGTTCTGCCAGGAGATCCCGTTAAGGGATTAATCCACAGCCCGCGCATGACCCAGGAAACCCAGCAGCGTATCCGCCAACAGTTCGGGCTGGATAAGCCGGTCTGGCTGAACACCGAGGCGCTTAAACAAGGTGTTCTGGCGAAAGCGCTGGATACTCAGTTCACCGCCTACATCAGCAATCTGTTTCACGGGAACCTGGGTGTTTCCTTTGCCAACCGCTCCCCCGTGCAGGAAATTCTGGCCGAACGGATCTGGAGGACAGTGATCCTCCTGTTCTTCGGCCAGTTGATCGCCATCATCATCGGCATCCTGATGGGTATCGTGGCGTCCTGGCGGCGCGGCTCAAAGCTGGATACCTCCATTTTGTTGTGGGGTTTGTTCACCTGGTCGCTGCCCACCTTTTTCTTTGGGATCATCCTGCTCATTCTGGCGCAGGGAAAGCTGCCCAGCGGCATGATGGTCACACCCGGGTTAAGGCCGGAAGACGGCATGAAGTATTGGCTGGATTTAGGCCGCCATCTGGTTCTGCCCACCATCACGCTCGCCATCCTGTACACCGGCGAATACCTGTTGATCATGCGCAGCAGCATCATTGAGGTGTTGAGTGAAGATTTCATTTTCACCGCCAAAGCCAAAGGGCTCAGTACCTTTCAAATCCTGCGCGATCACGCCCTAAAGAACGCCATGCTGCCCATGATCACTCTGATTGCTCTCACACTGGGTTTTACCGTGGGTGGAGCCATTCAGGTTGAAACAGTGTTTTCCTGGCCGGGCGTCGGCCGTCTCATGTATGATTCGGTCAGCAAGCAGGATTTTCCCATGCTTCAGGGTATCTTTTTGTTACTGGCCGTCAGTGTGATTCTGGCCAATTTACTGGCCGATTTGTTGTACTCGGTGCTGGATCCGCGAGTCAAGCCGGATTAGCTTGCCGGTACTATTTATAAAATCCATGCGTTTCTTTACAGGAACCGAATGAACCGAACCAATTTCAAAACTGTCTGGAATGCGTTCAGCCGAAAACCGATGGCGATTGTGGGCACACTGATGCTCTTCATCGTCATCTTTCTGGCTGTTTTTGCGCCCCTGGTTGCGCCCTACGACCCGTATGAACGCGTACAGGTTGAACCGGGTGATATTCTGGCACCGCCCGATTCACAGCATTTCCTCGGGCGCGATGATGCCGGAAAAGATGTCTGGAGCCAGTTGATCTATGGCGCCAGGGTGTCGCTGTTTGTGGGTTTTGTATCCTCCTTCATGTCCATGTTTATCGGTACCACAGTGGGCATGCTGGCGGGTTATTACGGCGGAAAAGTGAGCAATGTACTGATGCGCCTGACCGATTTTCTCATGGTGATCCCCGATCTGCCGCTCATGCTGGTGATCATTTCTGTGTGGGGCCGCGGGCTATGGAAGATCATCCTGGTGATCAGTGTGCTCTACTGGACTTACACGGCCCGGCTGGTGAGGTCTCAGGTGCTTTCCATCAAGGAACGATCTTTTATCCTGCGGGCCCGGGCTATCGGCGCCAGCAACTTCCGCATCATCACCAAACACATCTTCCCGCAGGTGATGCCCATTGTGCTGGCGCAAACCGTGTTGGATGTATCCGCCTCCATTATTGCCGAAAGCACCCTTAGCTTTTTAGGGCTGGGCGATCCCACGCTGGTCAGTTGGGGGATGATGCTCAATTTTGCATTTGAACGCGCCATCTCGCGCGGAGCCTGGTGGTTCCTGCTCCCGCCCGGGTTTGCCATCGTATGGGTCAGTCTGGGGTTGATTCTGATGGGTACCGCTCTGGAAGAGATCGTCAACCCTCGTTTGAAAACCCATCACCTGTTTGATCCGCGCCGCATGATCGCCCTGGTTGGGGTGCGCCTTCCGCCGCGTGAACCGGATCAAAAGGAACCCAGTGAGGTGACGCCGTGAGCATTCTCGAGGTCAATCACCTTTCTGTGAATTACTTAAAGGAAGACGGCACCCCCTTGCGTGCGGTAGAGGATGTGAGTTTCAAGCTGGAGAACGGCCGCTCGTTGGGAATTGTAGGCGAAAGCGGTTGCGGGAAAACAACCGTCATCCTGTCGCTCATGCGGCTGCTGCCGGAAGCAGGCCGTATTGTCGATGGGCAGGTGCTGCTCAATGGGCAGGATTTGCTGCGCATCACTGAAAATGAGATGAACAAGGTACGCTGGCAGCAGGTATCGATGGTGTTTCAGGGAGCCATGAATGCCCTCAACCCGGTTCGCACCATTGAAAGCCAGATCGTGGAAGCGATCGTCGTGCACAACGGCGGATCAGCCAACAACGGAGCGAAGAAACGGGCCGCCGAACTGCTGGAGCTGGTAGGCATACCGGCCGAACGCGGGAAACAATACCCTCACCAATACAGCGGTGGGATGAAACAGCGCGCGGTGATTGCCATGGCGCTGGCCTGCAACCCGCACATCCTCATCGCGGATGAGCCTACTACCGCTTTGGATGTGATGATCCAGGCGCAGATCACCCGCCTGCTGCAAAATTTGCAGCGCGAGTTGAACCTCACCCTGGTGTTGGTGACACATGATCTGGGCGTGGTGGCTGAAATTTGCGATGATGTGCTGGTGATGTACGGCGGCAAAACGGCTGAAGTTGCCAGCAGCGATCAGATTTTCAACCATGCCCGTCACCCCTATACGCAACGGTTGCTGAAAGCCTTTCCCGATATCGAAAACCCGGGAGGCGAACTGGAATGGATCCCGGGCAGCCCGCCCAGGTTGGATGCGCTCCCCACCGGTTGTCGGTTCCATCCACGCTGCCATCTGGCCGAGCAAATCTGCCGTGAGGTGACGCCCGAACTGGAATTCAATCCACCCGGGCACGGCTTTGCCTGTCATGTCATGCAAAGGCGGTTGTCATGAAACAAAAACAACCCCCTGCCCAAGTTATAAGTAACAGTACCGCTGCGTCTATGGAACCCATTCGTGACGATCGTTCGCTGCTGGAAGTGAAAAATCTGTTCAAAACGTTCCCTCTGCCGCAAGGAATTGGCCGCACCCTGCTCCGCAAACCGCGCCGGGTGGTACATGCCGTCGACGGGGTTTCGTTTGATGTGAAAAAAGGTGAGATTCTAGCGCTGGTCGGTGAAAGCGGCTCCGGGAAAACCACCATCGGTATGAATGTCCTCGGTCTGCAGACACCCACTTCCGGCCAAATTCTATTTGATGGCTGCGATGTGGCCGGCTGGGCGCAGGGACAGCTTAAGTACGGCCCGGGAACGCCCCGACCTGAAGCCATCTCAGCGCGTGACCAGGTGCTCTCGCTGCGGCGGCGCGCTCAGATGATCTTTCAGGATCCCTATGAATCGCTCAACCCGCGCCAGACGGTGTGGGAAATTGTGGCTGAACCACTGGAGATCCATAAACTCACTGCTTCCTATGAAGAAAAAGAACAGCGTGTTCGCAAAGCATTGGAGGATAGCGGGCTGACCCCCGCCGATCATTTCTGGGACCGTTACCCGGATGGGCTGTCGGGCGGGCAACGCCAACGAGTGGTGATCGCCGGTGCCCTGGTATTGGAGCCGGAGCTGATTGTAGCTGATGAGCCGGTATCGATGCTGGATGTTTCCATTCGAGCTGAGTTCCTCACCCTGCTGCTCAAGCTGCGCCAGGAACGCGGCATCACCATCCTGTACACCACCCATGATCTGGCCACCGCCGGCTTCTTCACCGACCGGATGGCCGTGATGTATCTGGGGCGCATCGTCGAGATCGGCCCCACCCCCGAGATCCTCTCCAACCCGCAGCATCCATACACACGCGCGCTGGTATCAGTCGTCCCGGCGCCCAACCCGCGCCGTAAACGCGAGCGTGTGGTGCTGGAGGGAGAGGTGCCCAATCCGATCGAGATTCCATCCGGCTGCCGCTTCCATCCGCGCTGCCCCTTCGCGTTTGATGACTGCAAAAAGATCGACCCGCCGTATTATGGAGATGGGCAGCATAGGGCTGCCTGTCTGCTGCTGCGTGAAAAAGAAACCTGGAACCAGATCCAGGAATCGAGTCCAGAAGCAGGCTGAAAAGCGAATCTGGCTTATTTTGTGCATCTTTGGCCTGTATGGAATACTTCTTCATACAGGCCTATTTATTGTTTCCGAAAACGGTATGTACCCTTGCCAGGCTCATTCATTATTGGAAAAACCTGCTTCCCCGCACGATGAGAAGAATCCGCAAGGCGCCCCTTCCGGCTGCCGGAAATTAACGTCCACCCGAACAGTTGATCCCCACATTTTGGCGGATCCACAGTTGTGGGTTGTGTTTAACGCGAGCTGCTCCCGCCTATGGCGGGAGTTTTTTATTGCATTACACCCCCCTGGAGTACACAATCACGCATACACAGAGATGGATACACATCGTCCACAAACCGATTGACTTCTGCAACCTGTGGAGATAAAAAGCAAAGGGTCGGATAATCCGACCCTTTATCAAAGATTGACTGTTTTTCAGTGGTGTACGTCATCGATCAGCGTTCACCTGATAATCAGCATCAGGATTCCTGAGGCCTGGTTCGCATGGCCTGGATCATTTTTCCAAGCGTGAATTTTTGCCCGGTCAGGAGGTTTTGGGCTCTGAACAACCCGGCTACCGCGCGGATCACCAGATAAGCGGTGATGATCACCAGTGCCAGAGACGTCAGAATCTGCCAGAGCGGAACCTGTGTAGCGGAGAGACGCGTCATCATCGACACCGGTGAGGTAAGCGGGAACATACTCAAAATGACGGATAGTGTTCCATTCGGTTTGGAGATGAGCGATTGGATCAGCATCATCGGCACCAGCAAAGGGATAATTACTACAAAGGTAGCCTGTGAGGCTTCTTTCAGGCTGGGCACCAGCGCACCTACCCCGGCCATGAAACTGGCATAGACGGCGTATCCGGTGATAAAGAAGAGCACTCCCCAGATCAAAATGGATGGATCCAGTTGGAATGCATCGCCGATCTGCAATGTGCGGCCACCCAGACGAAGAATGAGCAAACCGGATGCACTCCACACAATGGTTTGCAGCAAACCTACCAACCCCAATGCGATGATCTTGCCGGTTACCAACTGCATCGGTGAGACGGAAGTCATCAGAACCTCGATCATGCGGTTCTGCTTTTCACTGGTCAGATTGTTGAGCATCAAAGAGGCTGACCCGAAGATGATGAAGTAGAACAGGAATGTGACGATATAGGGCAGGAAAAAGGTAAACCCTGAATTGGGATCACGCTGCACCTGACCGCTGAGAAGCTGCGTCTCCAAAGTGAACGGTTCTTTGATTCGATCTGCCAGTGCCTGGTTCCGGCCCAGCAGATTGAAATTGATCGCTTCGTCAATCGTCCCCACGCTCTCCAACCCCGCGAACGGGCTGTAATCCGCCTGAATGTACTCCAGTTCGCCATTCTCAAGATAATCAGACGGGATAATGTAGTACCCGTTGATTTCGCCATTCTGGATGGCCTTCTCCGCGGCAGATTCATCCGCCAGCGGCACCAGTGTATCTTCCAGATGATCCGGCAAAGCCTGGATCAACCCGCTCTGATCAATGTATCCGTCCACAGTGGGATCCTGCTCGGTGGAAAACATATTTCCCACCGCGGTTTCCTGCCCGTCACCTTTGGCGTACGAGGTGAACAGCATTACGGCCAGACCCACCAACGGCACCATAAACAGCATGATCAGGAAGGAGCGGCGGAATACTGCCGACGTAAATTCATGCTTCATGACTGTCATAATTGTGTTCATGATGCCTTCTCCCTGCGAAAGATCTCGCCCAGTTTCAGACGCTGCCCGTAGCGCAGCATGCCCATGCGGAAGGCCCGGCCTGATAGCCACATGGCCCCCACCGCGCTGATGAACAACAAGACCAGCGATAGCGCCGTCTGCCAGGCCGGGATGTGGGTAAACGCAGATCTCAGCGGCAGAGAAAGCGGCGAGGTGAGCGGGAAAATGCTCATGATGGTGGGCAGAATTCCATCTGGTTTCATCATAAACTGATTGGTGAACCACATCGGCATCACCAGCGGCAGGGTGAACATACCCGAAACCTGCTGGGCTTCACGCGCTTCGGTGGTGGTAGCGCCCACCATGGCCATCAGAGCAGCAATCATCAGAAAGGCCAGAATTAGCGTGATAATGGTCAGCCAGCCAAACTGGGGATCGATCTTGACAGCCTGCAAGAATGGGATTCGAGAGCGCAGCAGGAAAAAGACAATCAGCGGGATGACCGCCCAGGCCAGCATCTGGGTCAGGCCCACGCTGAGGTTGCCAATGATCTTGCCGATCATCAATTCCTGCGGTGAAAGCGAGGTGACCACAATTTCCATGGTGCGGTTTTCTTTTTCTTCCACAACAGCCTGCAGCAGATACCCGCCACTGGTGTTAATCACCACGATAAAAATGACTCCCACAAAAATGGGCAGGATCAAATTGAACCAGTTATCAGCCCCGCTTTCCCGGTCATCGGTGCTGGAGCGGATGGTCACATCGCTGCCGCTGATGATGCGGTTCAGGATAACCGGCTCAACATCGTTGAGAAGGCTGCGGCGCAGCAGGTTGCGGAATGCGGCTTCCACATTATCGCCGGGGGCGTCATATGCCACCATCCGGACCTTGCCGCTCTCGGCATAATCCGGTTGGATTACAAAATACGAGCTAATCTCGCGCTCGTCCAGCATTTTGCGTGCTTCATCCTCGCTGGAATATTCCACCAGATCAGCGCTCGTGAAAAAGCCTCCACTATCGGGTTCAACCGGGGCAGCCAGATGGGTGATCCCGGCCAGGTCAACATACCCGGCGGCTTTGTTATCTACCTGCACCAGAACGCTGATACCCCCCACCGCCGCGATGGCCAGAATGACCAGCGGCAGGCTGAGCAGGGCAAAAATAAAGCGTTTCCGCAGGACATGCCGCAGGTAATCATGTACGGCAACACGCCACATCTTAATCATGCGTGGTTTCCTTCTCTTTAACCACCCGGATAAAAATCTCATCCAGCGTGGGAAGCGCAATTTCAAACTGTTCCAGTACAACGCCGCGGTTGACGAGTGAACGCAGGATTTCCTGTGCGGTCACACCTTCCTGCAAATGCAGCCGCACCGACCCGTTGACCGGCTCCACTTTGGCCACACCGGGGATATCGCCTGAAAGCGGTTCCGTTGTGCGGATATTGATCTCATCACGGGCGTACTGCTTGCGCACATCGTTGAGATCACCATACAGAACCGAGCGGCCTTCATTAATCAACACAATCCGGTCGCACAGAGC
>DAISXR010000119.1:5483-9499 GCA_036825755.1 Anaerolineaceae bacterium | reverse complement strand
ATACAGCACACCTGATCTGGAACTGCAGCTCACCCTATACGCGAATGGTTCATCAATGGGGAAGGAGAAGCACATTTCGACTTTCGGAAATCACTAAAAACGGTATCCCTTGACAGACGCTTGAACCTGGGTGAGAATCGTCATATCCCCCCAGGGGGGATATTATTCATCCTGCAACTGAGGAATTGACCATGACTCTTTCCAGCACTGCCGCTCCCGATGTTTGTGAAACCTGCCATACCAGCCGGCTAGGCTTTTTCACACGTTATCGCTCATTCCTGCTCTCCAAAGAGACCATTATTGCCTTCCTGAACGGCGTGTTGCTGCTGGCCGGTTTTCTGGTTTCGCTGGCAGGGGATACGACGGCGGGCAAATGGCTGTACTTTGCGTCAGCTGTCATCGGCGGCATCCCGCTGTTTATGCTGGCCGGTAAGGCTGTCTTCATCCAGCACGACATCACGGCCGGCTTCATGGCTTCGGTTGCCATGATCGCGGCTATTCTGATCGGTGAATACAGCGCGGCGGCGCTGGTGGTGTTTATGTTCGCCATCGGCGACTGGCTGGAGAACCTGACGGTTGCTCGCGCCGATAATGCGCTGCGCGACTTGGCCCGGCTGATCCCGCCCACGCTGCGGGTGATTCGCGACGGGGCGGAACTCACCATTCCGGTGGAACACGCCAGGGTGGGGGACCGGGCGGTGGTGCGCAGCGGCGAACGCATTGGGGTAGACGGCTGTGTGCTGCTCGGCAGCGGATCCGTGAACCAGGCGGCCATCACCGGCGAATCCATGCCGGTGGAGAAGGGGCAGGGGGATGAGGTGTACGCCGGCACGCTCAACGAGGTGGGTATGCTGGAGATTGAGGTGAGAAAGCTGGGCCCGGATACGGCGCTGGGGCAGATTGTGCGACTGGTGAGAGACGCCCGCCAGACCCAGGCTCCCGTGCAGCGGCTGGCCAACCGCTACGCGCGCATTCTGGTACCGGTCACGTTTGGGATCGCGGCACTGGTATTTTTCCTGACGCGCGACCTGGTGCGCTCGATCACCGTGCTGGTAGTGGTGTGTCCATGCGCGCTGGTGCTGGCCACGCCCACCGCGGTGGCGGCAGCCATCGGCAACGCTGCCAAAAAGGGGATTCTGGTGAAATCCGGGGCGGTGATGGAACAGGCCGGCAAAATTGATGTGGTGGCATTTGACAAAACCGGCACGCTTACGCTGGGGCAGCCCAAAGTGCAGGATGTCATCGCGTTGAACGGGCTGGCAGCGGATGAGATACTGGCGCTGGCCGCGGCCGCGGAACGGGGCAGCGAGCACCCAATCGGGCACTCCATCACGGCGTATAGCCGCGAAAGGGGCGTGATATTGCTGGAGGCGGGTGGGTTTACCATTCTGCCCGGTTACGGTGTATTCGCGCAGGTCAATGACCGGAAGGTAGTGGTCGGAAGCCGTGTGCTTTTGCAGGAACAGGGAGTTGATTGCGCCGAAGAAGCGGATCTGCGTATCAAGCGGCTGGAAGAACTGGGGCAGACCGTGGTGCCCGTGGCGGTGGATGGAAAGCTGGCCGGTCTGGTGGCTGTGGCGGATACCCCGCGGCCGGAAGCCCGGCAGGTGGTGAAGGAACTCAAACAGAACGGCGTGAAAGAAGTGATTATGATCACCGGCGATAACGAACGCACGGCCGAGCAGATCGGACAGGCGCTGGGGATTGACCGGGTGTATGCGCGGGTGCTGCCGCAGGATAAGCTGAGGATCATCCGCGAACTGCAGGCGCAGGGAAAGCGCGTGGCTTTTGTGGGTGATGGGGTGAATGACGCGCCGGCGCTGGCTGCCGCGGAGATCGGCATCGCCATGGGTGTGACCGGCACGGATGTAGCCATGGAGACGGCCGATATCGGGCTGATGGCCGATGAAATCGAACGGATTCCGCAGATGATCGACCTTTCAAACAAAACTCTGCGGGTGATCCGGCAGAACGTGATTTTCTCCATGTCGATGAACGTCCTCTCGGTGGTGTTGGGCGGGTTTGGCATCATCGGCCCGGCGCTGGGGGCGCTGATGCACGAGGCTTCCGCGCTGCCCGTACTGGCCAACTCGGCAAGATTGATTAATGATAAGAAAACCAGACAAACCAAAACGGGGGTTCAATGAAGGAAGAGAAATTTGATGTAGAACAGCCGAATCAAGAGAACGCGGAGGAGACAGTCCATGCGGATGGAGGACACGCCGGGCATCGCCACGAACACCATCAGCAGGTGCTCAACCGGTTGGCCCGCATCGAGGGCCACGTGCGCGCCATCCGGCGCATGGTGGAAAATGAAACCGCCTGCCCGGATGTGCTCATCCAGATCGCGGCGGTTCGTTCAGCCATCAACAGCGTGGGACGGGTGATCCTGGAAGATCATCTGCAAAGCTGCATGGTGGACGCGGTGGAAAGCGATGATTATCAGCGCGCCCTGAGCGATCTGAAGATCTCACTGGATAAATTCATCGGGTGAATACCGAAAAATGGGTGTGAGAAGGGCGGTCCGGCTTTCACTGCATGCTGCCGCAAAATGAGCTGCTTTACACGCCATCCGGGGCGGGTGACTTGCGTGAGAATCAATCCTTTGTCAGGAAGATTGTTAGGTTTGTATAACAACTCTTATACTAATCAATAAATTTCACCCTGAAATACCCCAATCATCAAGTTTTTGAGTGCTTGATATGCTGCAGAACGCCTTCCCAGATGCGTTGCCAGCCTTTCTGCTGTGCCTGCGTGCTGATAAACGCCGAATCCAGTTTCGCTTGTTGATGCAAAACCACCGCGGCAATCCGGCGCAGCGACTCTTCACTGTGCTTAAGGTTGTACTCCAGCAGTGATTGAAGAATCACAACCTCGCCGGACAAAATGTAAACGGAGCCAATCTCACGTCCGTAGTCCACCTGCACGGCTGAACGCAGCCCCTGGAAGAAAAACTCATCCCCATCCGGCGGGATGGTGAACTCAACCCGCAGATCTGCGTCCGGCAGCAGCGCCTGCACCCGCGCCAGCCTGCGGTTCCGTGCCTCATTTTGCAGCCCGGCCATTCCACTAAGTACAAAGCCCGCTGTTTTCAAACACTCTGCCAGTTTCTCCATCCGTTCACCTGAGGGCATGAGCCAGACCTCCAGAACCTGCAGCGGGCGCGGCTCACCCCATACCCAGGCCGCGGCTGTACCTCCCAAAGCGTATACCAGCCCGGCATCCTTCAGCGCCTGGATCACGGTTTTTAGAAACTGCGCTGTCGTGAGATTCTCCGCACAGGGATCCCGCCTGCCCCGGACATATCGTTTTTCCCAGCGATCCTGGTCTGTGATACGCAAAGCCTGCCTCACCCGCTGAACCACGCCCAGGGAACGGTAAATGAGCAACTGGCGGGTATCCACCTGCGCAATGCTATGCGCAATCGCCTGTTCCACCTGTGCGTGCAGACGCCCCTCTCCGCGCAGATAATAACCGGCCATCCCTTTTGTACGCGAGAAGGCCAATCCGCCGCTGCAGCTTTCAAACGCCTCTTTGACAGCCTGCATATCGCGATTGAAGGTATCTTCCCAGGCTGATTCGCCAAAACAGCCGGCGCCCAGACGCTGCCCCACCCTCTCCATCAGATTCTCTCGGCTGAGATAACGTTCATGCCACAATAGTTCTGTCAGCGCTGTACGGCGCGCGGTAGTTCGGTCGCGTTCGGCGGCATCCTTCAACAGCGCGTAGGCTGCCTGAAACGGGATGATCACTTCCAGATCGGCGCTCTTCATAAAAAGATCATACAAAACAAAACCTGATTTGTCAATCCTGTTTAGTTATGACAAAACAGCATTTTCATTGGCGTTTCCTGTTGAATTTTGGAGAGAAGTTTGATATACTATCGATGTTCAATATATCGACCATCAATATAATACAAATCTCTCCCCCCATTCATCAGGACGACTATGAACCTTGAAGACCCCGAGTACTGGAAATCACTTGTCAACATGAGTCTGACACGCTTTTTTGTCTTA
>DAISXR010000119.1:0-5383 GCA_036825755.1 Anaerolineaceae bacterium | reverse complement strand
TGCTGCGATCCGGTAAGTTCTTTTTGACCATCCTGGCGGAACTGATCCCGCTCTTTTTCATTGTCACATTTTTGGCCGGTTTGGCGCTGGAGTACATTTCACCCGAAACCCTGCGCCAGAAGCTGAGCGGGAAAAAAGGTTTTGCCGCCCAGGTGGCTGCCATGCTGCTGGGCTTTGTGACGCCTTTCTGCTCGTGCTCTACCATCCCCGTGCTGGCCGGCATGGTCAAGGCGGGTATCCCCATCGGCGTGATGACCACCTTTCTGTACGCCTCTCCCTACCCGGTCGAGATTGCCATCCCCATCCTGGCCCCCCTTTTCGGCGTTCCGTCTGCGGTAGCGTTTTTCCTGGCGGGCGGAGTGATCGCGCTGGCCGGGGGTTTCGCGGCGCAGCAGCTCGGCTGGCAGAAGCAAATTCGCATCGCTGACGGGCCGGCCGTTCCGGATCTGCCCGCTGTGGGAAGCATGCCGCTCATCCAGATCGATGACAGCTTCAAGGCCAAAGTATCGCGGGCCTGGTTCTACACGCTGGGCTTTGCGCGTAAATTGCTGCTCATCATCATTATCAGTAGCGCCATTGGAGCCCTGATCTACGGCTTTATCCCCGAGGAATGGATCCTCAAATACGCAGGTGGAGCCGAATGGTACGTGGTGCCGCTGGCCGCCCTGCTGGGGGTGCCTCTGTACGTCAACACCGCGGCTGTGGTGCCCATCATCTATACGCTGTCCCTCAAGGGCATGAGCCAGGGCGCAGTGCTGGCCTTTCTGATCACTGCCACCACCATCAGCCCGCCAGAAATCATTATGCTGTCGGCGCTGTTCAAGAAAAAATATGTGTACGGTTTTGCGCTGGCGATGGTTTTCACCGCCATCCTCATCGGTTATCTGTTGAACTGGATCTCATAATTTCAGGAGTTTATGCCATGACAAACAACACATCTCTCTCTATCATCCTGGTATCCGGTGCGTGCTGCATGCCGCATATGGCCAAACTGGACAGCGAACTGGAAAAGAAAATCCACCAGGCAGCCGGCGAGCTGGGCATCCCGGTGGATTTGCGCAAGGTGTCGCTGGGTTCCCTGCTGGCCGGGGGCGGCGGTCTTTCGAAAACGCAGAGTGATCAGATTTTGGCTCTGTTCCAGGCATACGGCGCGAAGTTTGCCCCAGCCTTACTGTTTGGAGACGAGGTTTGCTTTGCGGGGGTGCAGCCCGCCGTAGCGCAGATCAAAGAACGGCTGCAGCAGGAAATCGCTCAGGCCGGCTGATCCGGACGCTGGTGGTGTGCTTTTTCCAGCGATAACAGATGCCAGGCTGTTTCAGCCCACTCCTTGATTTTGCCCCAATCGCGAAAATCACCTGTACCGGCTTTCACTGTCTTTGTGATCATCTTCTCAGGCAGTGAAAGCTGATCCATTTCAATAACGCCGGGGAAGAATGCTTCCGTGCGCGGCGGGATGAGCGAATGGATCAGAGCCGTATAAGATTCCCGCGCCGCAAGGTGTTCGACCTCGTTACCCTGGTTGAGGATATACACGCTGAAAATCGCCACCGGCATGCCGGCCAGCTCGCGCTGGTTGGTCTTCACAAACTCAATTGCTTCCTTCATCCAGGCGCCAAAACGCACGGCGCTGCCGATGATCACCGCGTCATATCTCTCCAGCGATTTCACCTCGCCCCAGGGCAGCACATCCACTGCCGCGCCGTGGCTGCGGATGGTTTCAGCGATCGTTTTCGCAATCTCTTCCGTGGAGCCGTATTTGCTGGCATACGTGACCAGAAAGCTCTTTTCCATTGCCTATCCCCCCTCTTATCAAAGTTACATGACATCATAGCCACTATCCCGACGATCTCACTCATGTAATCGTGGCTTCACTCTGAAGTCGTGGCTTCACTCTGAAGTCGTGGCTTCACTCTGAAGTCGTGTACAATTGATTTAAATTTTGCACACATTATAATAGTAGCATCATTGGATTAAGGCGGACATTATGAAAGAACTTCGACTCTACGATACCTACACCCGCAGCGTACGCGATTTTCAGGCACTCAACCCGCCGGAAGTGGGTCTGTATACCTGCGGTCCTACTGTCTACGATTACGCGCATATCGGTAATTTGCGTACCTACATTTTTGAAGATATCCTGCGCCGGGTGCTGGAGTTCAACGGCTACCAGGTGAAGCACGTCATGAACATTACCGATGTGGGACACCTCACCTCGGACGCCGACTCCGGCGAAGACAAAATGGAAAAAGGCTCCCGCCGCACCGGCATGACCGCCTGGCAGATCGCTGAAAAATACACCGAAGCCTTTCGCCAGGATCTTGAGGCCCTGAACATTCAGGAGCCGGTCACCTGGTGCCGCGCCACCGATCACATTCAAGAGCAGATCGATTTCATCCGCTGCATTATGGACAAGGGTTTCACCTACCAGACCTCCGACGGCATCTACTTCGACACCTCCAAACAGCCGGATTATGGTTTCCTGGGCCGGCTGGATATTGAAGGTCAGCAGGCCGGCGCGCGCGTGGATATGGGCGAGAAACGCAACCCCACCGATTTCGCGCTGTGGAAGTTCAGCCCCAAAGATCAGCAGCGCCAGATGGAATGGGAAAGCCCGTGGGGAACCGGCTTCCCCGGCTGGCACATCGAGTGCTCCGCCATGTCGGCGCGTTACCTGGGCAGCTTTTTTGACATTCATACCGGCGGCGAAGACCACATCACAGTGCATCATCCCAACGAGATCGCTCAAACCGAAGCCTGCTTTGGCACCCGGCTGGCCAACTTCTGGATGCACGGCTACTTCCTTCAACTGGAAGAGGGCGTCAAGATGGCCAAATCGACAGGCGGTTTCCTGCGTGTGCAGACATTGATCGACCAGGGTTACGACCCGCTGGCTTATCGCATGTTCTGCATGAGCGCGCTGTACCGCGCCAAGCTGAACTTCAACTGGGAGAGTATCGACGCGGCCGCTAAATCACTGGACCGGCTGCGCAATGCCGTGTATGACTGGGGTTTGTCAGGCACCGCCGATGAAGACTTTGTGGAGCGCTTTACCGACCAGATCAACGATGATCTGAACATGCCGCGCGCCATGGCTCTCACCTGGGAGCTGGTGAAGAGCGATCTGCCCCCGGCGGTGAAAAAAGCCACCATCCTGGTGTTTGACCGGGTGCTGGGGCTGCGCCTGGGCGAGTGGGAGCCGGTGCGGGCCGCCATCCCGCCGGAAATCCTGTCGATGGCTATTCAGCGCGAGCAGGCCCGCAAGGAAAAACGCTGGGCTGACGCCGACGCGCTGCGCAACCAGATCGCTTCCGCCGGCTATGTGGTGGAAGACACAGCGGAAGGCCCGCGCGTCAAAGAGAAATAAATTGCTTTATGAAGTTGGATCATTGGGGGTCGCCGGCGGTATGGCGATCCCTTTTTGTATATAGCGCACGTTGTGGCTGTTGAGCAGGGTCACCAGCTCTTCTCCCCCCACCAGTTCGATCGGCTTTTCTTCCGCCCAATCCAGCGCCGGCTGCGAAAAGACACTGGTTGTAAAAATGAAAGCGCGGTCGGCGTGTTCATGCATCATGGCCCCGTACAGATCGCGCACCGCCCCCTCCCCCACCGTGCGATTTTTGTAGCGTTTGCACTGCACAACCCATTTGCCTTCGCGCGGCGTATAGATGGCCAGATCCACGCCGTGATCGCCGGACTTGCCCACATGCCGTACCACGCAGCCTGTCGATTTGAAATATCGCCCGATTAGGGCTTCAAATTCGCCGGCGGGCATATCTTTTAACCAATCCAGGGCATCATCGGCGTTTTGCATGCGGCGCTGATGCAGCATGAGCAAAACCTGGCGCACTGCCCAGATGCTGCCCAGCAGGAAGCCGTTGATCATAAAGGCGTAGCGCACCGATGGATCGGTCAGCCAGCCGCCGGGCTGTTCATCCACCCAGAACAACGCCACCCAGGCTGCCGCTGTGACCACCCACATGCCCCAGGCCCAACCCACGCCTGAAAGCAGCCGCCGCCCGGTGGATGACGCGCGACGAGCGCCCATCCAGAACCCAAGCGGAATCCAGAACATCCATAACATGGTGATGAACCGCAAAATCAGGATGAAAAGACTCATGATGCAGGTATTATACTTGCCGAACGCTGATATTGAAACAGATTTTCTATGTTTTATGGCGGAGTGATTGGGCTAGAAAAGAAATCCCAGCTTTCCCAGCAGCCAGTAACAACCGGCTGCCAGACCCATGCTGACGGGGATGGCGATCAGCCAGGCCTGCAGAATGGGCCACGCGGTTCCCCAGCGGACTTTGTTGACGCGGTCGGCGGCCCCGGAACCCAGGATGGCCGAGGTGATCACCTGGCTGCTGCTGGCGGGATACCCCAACAGCGCGGATCCCAGCAGGATGATGGAAGCACCGGCTTCAGCCCCGCTACCGTGGATGGGTTTAAGGCGGAAGAACTTGCTGCCCAGCTTGTGCACCAGGCGCTGGTCACTGAGTAGAATGCCCAATGCCGTTGCCCCCGCGCTGACCAGGATCACCCAGGTGGGCACGTCAAACGAGTCCAGTTGGCCGGTGGCGATTAACCCCAGCGTGATCATGGCCATGGTTTTTTGGGCATCATTGGCGCCGTAGCTGGTGGCCAGCAGCACCGAAAACGGCACCTGCAGCGCCATGAACACCCCGTTGACATTGGGGGTGGCATCACGGGCCAGATAGTAGAACAGCAGAGTCATCAAATAACCGGCCGCGATACCGAGCAGGGGGGAAAGAAACAGCGAAAGCAAAATGCTGAAAATGCCTTCTGTTTGCAGGGCCGCCATACCCCCGGCAGCGATCACCGCCCCGAAAATACCGCCCACCAGTGAGTGGGTGGAACTGCTGGGAATGGAAAGCCACAACGTGATGAGATTCCACAGGATGGCTGCCAGCAGCGCCGCGCCGATCACCTGCAAGGTCATCTGTTCGCGCGCCACCAGCTTTTCTTCAAAGGCTCTGGCGACCGCGGTGCCAAATACCAGCGGCCCCACAAATTCGGCCACCGCGCTGACGATCAAAGCGGTGTGCCGCCTGAACACGTGGGTGGAGATCAGCGTGGAAACAAAGTTACCTGCGTCACGGATGCCGTTGAGCAGGTCGAACAACACGCTTAAGCCGATGATGATGTAGAGGAAAAGCAATTCTCACCTTATAAATAGAATGACTGGCAGACCCAGCCATTCAGACGAATCAAACACTTACTATGATTGTACTTCCAAATCCAGCTGGGGGAGTGTAAAACCATCAACGAATTGCCAACGCGGACGCCGGCCCTTGGGGTGCTGATAAGCGAGGGTGCACAACTGCCGTTTATGTAAACAAGATCATTTCTCTGTCATCCTGAA
>DAISXR010000118.1:6590-9611 GCA_036825755.1 Anaerolineaceae bacterium | reverse complement strand
GACATGCCCTCGTAGTTGAAGATCAGTTCCACCACAAACAGTTCGGTGGTCAGGGTGGCGGCGGTCAGACCGCTGGCGGTCATCACCGGAGAGAGACTGTTGAGAAATACATGCTGCCAGGTAACCCGTTCGGGCCTGACGCCGCGAGCTACCGCCGCGGTAACGTAATCTTTTTTCTCTTCATCGATCACCGAGGAGCGGGTAATGCGCGTGAGCGTGGCCCATTGCAGCAGTCCCAGCGAAAAAGCCGGCATGGCCAGGTGCCGCGCCGCGTCCAGGCTGATATCCGCCCGGTCGTTCAGAAAACCGTCGATAGTGTAAAAGCCGGTAATCAGCTGAAAGGCATCCGATTTTACATAGATGGCGTTCAGTGTTCCCAGACGGCCCGGCGCAAACCAGTTTAACGACACATAAAAGACGGCCAGAAAAATGAACGCCAGGATAAATAGAGGGATGGAGCCGGTAATCGAGGCGGTCACACGCACCACATGATCAATAAAGGTATCCTTTTTACGCCCGGCCAGCACACCGGCCAGGATACCGAACGGGATGAAGAACAGCAAAGAGCAGGTCAGCAGTTCAAGAGAGGCTGGCGCATAGCGCAGGATGGTTTGGAAAACATCGGTGTCATAGACCGGACTGTACCCCCACTCGCCTTTGAACAGACCGGCCAGCCAGCGACCATACTGGCGCAGAAACGGTTCATCAAAATGGTGGTCGGCAATCACCTGGGCAATCGCCCGCTGAACGGCCTCAGGGTTCTTTGTGTTTGGACTGAGATACAGATCCGCGCGTTCTTCGGGCGTATACAACATCAGGCTGGCAAACACCACAAAGGTGATGCCCAGAAAGCTCAGGCAAACAGCAGCCAATTGCTTTAGAAGATACTTCAGGAAAGCAGTCATCTGCAGACTCGCAGGGGGCTGAGGGCTGGCGAAACAGCATTGCCAGATGGATTACGCCTGATTGTTCATGGCGGTTGGTTCATTATAGCACCAAGAGCAGACGTAGTTTGAAAACGTGGCTTTAAAGTACGCACAACAGCATGTTGATCAACATGCCGGCCCCCTGTATAATCTTTTCAAAGGCGGCGTCCATGTTCTCACACCTGCACACACACTCGCATTTTTCACTTTTAGCCGGTATCCCATCCCCATCCCAACTGGCTGAACGCGCCGCCCGGCTGGGGATGCCGGCTCTGGCGCTGACCGATCATGATCGCCTGACCGGCGAAATTGAATTCTATGACGCCTGCCGAAGCGCGGGCATCCAGCCCATCATCGGTCTGGAGATACCGGTCCGTTTTTCACCACGCTGGAAGGACAACCTGGTGTTTCTGGCGCAGGATCTGCCGGGCTGGACGAGCCTGTGCTGCCTGAGCAGTCTGCTGTTGGACGGCGCGGACGGAGCGGCAGAAGCGCTGACGCTGGATGCGCTGCAGCAGAATTCCACCGGTTTGCTGTGCCTGACCGGGGCAGGGGGCTGGGCGGCCAACGGAGTCAAAACAACAGCCGGGGTCGATGAGATTACTCCTATGTCTGTATTGGGCGGGCTGCGTGAAATATTCAAAGACAGCCTGTATCTTGAAATGCAGGCTGTCCGCCCGGATGGGGCGGGGATGGCTGCTCTGGCTCGCCTGTCGCAACAGACGCGCATCCCACTGGTGGGTACCGGCAGCGTGTATTACCTGGAACCGGAACAGCATCGCCTGCAGGAACTGCTCAGCGCCATCCGCTTGAATACACCTCTCAGCGCTTTGCCGCCCGGGGCTTCCGCGCCACAGGGCTCATGGATGGCCGGTGCAGAGGATATGGAAGCCCGTTTTGCTCACTATCCCGCGGCGTTGGCCGGTATGCAGGAAGTGCTGGAGCGATGCCGGCTGGAGCTGCCGTTGGGCAAGCAGGTGTATCCGCGCATCCATCTACCAGACGGCAAAACAGCCATGGAAACCCTGCGTGAGAAAGCCTTCCTCGGGGCGGGCCGGCTGTACAGCGGCATCACCCCTGAAATCCAGACCCGCCTGGAGCACGAGCTGTCGGTCATCGAGTCAAGCGGATACGCCAGTCTGTTCTTAATCATGGAAGAGGTGATCCAGTTTGCCCGTCGGGCTGATGTGCCCTACAGCTCACGGGGTTCGGCCGGCAGTTCGCTGGTGGCGCACTGTCTGGGCATCACCTCGCCGGACCCCCTGCGTCTGGATCTGTATTTTGAACGTTTCCTCAACCCCGAACGCTGCACCCCGCCGGACATTGATACGGATTTGTGCTCCAACCACCGCGATGAGGTGATCCGGCATGTGTACGATCAATACGGCACCGATCAGGTGGCCATGGTGTGCACCATCAACCGCTTCCGGCCGCGTTCCGCTCTGCGGGAGACTGCCAAAGCGCACGGTTTGAGCACATCCGAGATCGACCAGATGGTGCGGGCGCTGCCGGGCCGCTGGGGACCGCCGCGCGAAGAAGAACTGGACGAGGAAACCAATCTGCCGGAATCGTTTGCCCCGCTATGGGAGCGTTTCACCGCGCCGCGTTTTCGCAGGGTGATCGAGGACGCCGGCACGCTGCTGGGTATCCCGGATCATCTGTCGGTGCATCCTGGCGGCGTAGTCATCTCCCCGGGCCGCATGCATGAGATCGCGCCCACCCAGGCCGCCGAGAAGGGCATCCGCACCATTCAATTTGATCTGGATCAGGTAGAGCGGCTGGGCCTGGTGAAGATGGATCTGCTGGGCACACGCGGCTTATCAGTGCTGGGCGACGTGGCAGATAAAATGCGTATAGCCAATTATTCACCCGGCAAAATTGCATTTCTAGAAACCATCCCTAATGAAGACGAGGCGGTTTCTGAATTAATCCGTACCGGGCGCACAGTGGGGTGTTTTGGTATCGAGAGCCCGGGCATGCAGCATACCCTGCGCGAGATCCAGGCATCCACACCGGATGATCTGATGGTGGCTCTGTCGCTGTACCGGCCCGGTCCCATGACCGGCGGGCTCAAGGATGCCTTTGTCAACCGTCA
>DAISXR010000118.1:4245-6490 GCA_036825755.1 Anaerolineaceae bacterium | reverse complement strand
GCGTATTGCAAGGTGCATCACCCGGCCGAGTTTCTGGCGGCTGTACTGGCCAACTGGGGTGGGTATTACCGCCAGGATGTCTACCTGCTGGAGGCTCGCCGGATGGGGCTGAAAGTACGCGGTCCGCATGTCAACCACTCGGAGATCCAGTTCAGCGCGGTGGACCTTGAGGGAAGTCCGGTTCTCTTTATGGGTCTGGATCAGGTGCGCGAGCTCACACGCGGCACCCAGCAGCGCATCCTGCGTGAGCGGCCTTTCACCTCATTTGGTGATTTTTTTGCCCGTGTAGCTCCGCGCCCAAAAGAGGCCGAGCACCTGGTGCGGGTAAACGCGCTGGAGGGTCTGGGCGCTATTCCGGTTCTGTTGAAGCAGATCGGCTCCAACGGCCGGCGGATGGGGCAGATGGAGCTTTTTCAGCCGCTTGAAGAAGAGGGTGATGCAGCGGACTGGACGCTCGAAGAGAAAGCCGCCGCTCAGCAGGAACTGCTTGGGATTGCGGTGATCGCTCACCCACTGGAGCTGGTGCAGGAGCAGTTCAACCGTCTGAATGTGATGCCGGTTCGCGATGCTAAACAGCAGATTGGACGCACGGTTCGCATCGGCGGCCTGCGCCAGAGCTGGCGAAAACAGAAAGGCAGCCGCATCAGCCCTACCTCCGGTGCGGTATTTCACACCGTTCTGGACGATTTAACCGACGGCATGCATATTCTGGTGAGTGAGACAGTGTATAATTCTCACCGGGAAATCCTGAGCCGGCATGATCCATTGGTGGTGGAAGGCAAAGTCCATCGGGACAGACAGGTCGGTGAACCCGTTCTGATTGTGCACAGGCTCATTCTGATGGACACAGCGCGCTGATCACAGTAGCTCGCTGCCCGGCACTAGGACTGCCGGTGACGACTTCCAGCTCTTTTATCGATTGGATCATGACACCACGTAAACGCACCCGTTACACTCTCCCACTGGACTTCTTATTGCGCGCCGGCCTGAGTGTATTACTGGGGCGACCACGTTCATTTCAAAAAGACGCCAGTTGGCTGCTTGCCCGCCGGGGCACCTCTCTAAAAGTGACCGGTGCGGCTCACATTTCTCCCGAAGAAAAATATATTTTTACGATCAACCATTACACCCGCACGCATTTCAACGTCTGGTGGGCTGCGCTGGTGATCAGCGCCCTGACCGGGCAGGATATCTCGTGGATCATGACCAGCCGGTGGAACTTTGAGGGAAAATGGTACGCCGGCTTTTTACAAAAAGTGACGCGCTGGCTTTTCGCCCGCCTGGCGCATATGTACGGCCTGATCACCACACCCCCCGTGCCGGTGTGTGATGAAGATGCAGCGGAACGCGGTGCATCGGTGCGAAAGGTGCTGAGCCTGGCTCGCGACGGCAACATCACGGCGTTCGGGCTCATACCCGAAGGGCGCGATTTTGGAAACGGTCAACTGGCCTGGCCTCCGTACGCCGCCGGTCGTTTTGTGTATCACCTCAACCGCATGGGTTACCGCATCCTGCCGGTGGGGTTGTATGAAGAAGAAGGACAGATTGTCGTGCATTTCGGGCGGCCGTATGATCTGGGAGAACCTCACTCACATGCCTCAGGCGATGTGGATTTGACTACCTTCCGGCTGCTGACCCGTCGGCAAACGGATCTGCTGCTCACCCGCACGGTGATGCTGCGCATCGCGGTGCTGCTGCCGGAGGCCATGCGCGGTGAATTTCGCTAAACAAATGACTGAGTAGAAGGTAAGCGAACCGCGAACAAAATAACGCGATTTGGTTTGGAAAAAACGTGTGTAGAAGTATGACGAATGGATTGGACCAGGAAACCAAGTGTAGCGGACAAGGATGCCATGAAAAAGGTTACCGTTCTGCAAATGCTGGTGGTCAATGCATACTGGGTGGGCATCTCCTTTATGTGGAACAGCCTTCACCCCATCGTACTCCCTGCCGTATTGCTCAATCTGGTTCCTGAGAACCAGAAAAACACCTGGCTGGGGCTGTTAACCTTTGCCGGGTTGATCATTGCCATGCTGATCCAACCGCTCTCCGGCGCGCTGAGTGACCGTTGGGCCTCGCGCTGGGGCCGCCGACGTCCACTGATTGTAGCCGGCACTCTGTTTGATCTGCTGTTCCTGGCCTTTTTGGGTTGGAGCGGCGGTCTCTTATGGATGGCAGTCGGATACATCGGTCTCCAGTTTACCTCCAACATCGCTCATGGCCCCATGCAGGGGCTGCTGCCTGA
>DAISXR010000118.1:0-4145 GCA_036825755.1 Anaerolineaceae bacterium | reverse complement strand
TCGGTGACCGGCGGCTGGCTGTGCGACCGCTTTGGAGCCAAACGAGTGCTGTATACCGCCGGCGGGTTGGGGATTCTGGGCAGCCTGTTGCTGCTCACCGCCCATACCACCGCCGCTCTCACGGCTTACGGCAGCATTCTGGGAGCGGGCATCGGGTTGTTCGTCACGGCCAACTGGGCGCTGGCAACCCGTTTGGCTCCAATCGCCGAAGCCGGCAAATTCCTGGGACTGACCAATCTCGCCACCGCCGGAGCAGGCGCTTTCAGCAAGCTGGAAGGTCCGCTGATTGATCTGGTGAACAATGCCAAACCGGGCGCTTACCTGGGTTACTACGGCCTGTTTGTGCTCGGCGCGCTGGGTGCGGCGGTCAGCCTGCTGCTGCTCCGAAAGGTGCATGAGCCGCAGGTTGAACTATTCGTTTTGGATGAAACGGCGGAGGTACCTCTGGATGCACCCATGCCGGATGAGGTTGATTGATCCGGACAACCGGGTGATGTGGTTCCGGTTCGGCGGCCGCGTTTTCAACAGACAAATTACAGTTGATTGAAACTTATAACAGGAGAAATTGATATGATAGCAAAGCAGGCAGATCGCGTGGTGGACCCGCGCAGTGTCGAAGAAAAGGTACAGGAGCTGAAGGAGATCGCCCAGCGGGAAATGCGCGAGCTTCAGGTACCGGGTGTGGCCGTGGGGCTGACGGTCAACGGGCTGGATTACACCTTCGGGTTCGGCATCACCCATATTGAAAACCCGCTCGAGGTGACATCGCGGACGCTGTTCCGCATTGGTTCCACCACCAAAACCATCACCGGGCAGGTCATCATGATGCTGGTGGATCAGGGCATGGTGAACCTGGATGACAAGGTGCGCAAATACCTGCCCAACTTCAAGGTGCAGGATGAATACGCCTCAGCCAACGTGACCGTGCGGCAGCTTCTCAACCACACCGCCGGCTGGGACGGCGATATCTTCTTCGATACCGGCGCGGGCGACGATGCACTGGACAAATATGTGATCAAAATGTCCGAGGTCAGGCAGCAGACCCCGCTGGGCGAGCTGTTCACCTACAACAACGCCTCGCTCAATATTGCAGGGCGTATCATCGAGGTGGTTACCGGCAAAACGTATGAAGACGCTGTGCAGGAAATGGTGCTCAACCCGCTGGGCATGGACCACAGTTACTTCTCGCTGGGCGAGGTGATGATGCACCGCTTTGCCATGGGGCATATGCTCAAAGACGGCAAGCTGGAAATCGGGCGGCCCTACGCTGAAAGCCGCGCTTCCGCTGCCTGCGGAGGGTTGATCTCCGATGCGGTGGATCAGATGAAGTATGCCCGCTTCCATATGGGTGACGGCCGTACTCCTTCAGGCGAACGCCTGCTGAGCGAACAATCCATGCGGCTCATGCAGACCCCCGTCATTGACGCGAGTGGGGATACATGGATTGGCATTACCTGGCATATCAACGATATAGGCGGCGTGCGTATTGTCTCGCACGGCGGCTCCACGGTGGGGCAACAGTCCGCCTTCTGGATGGCACCTGCTGAAAAAGTGGCCATGACCGTGCTCACCAACCAGGACGGCGGTATTGTGCTGCATGAACGGCTGAGCAAGTGGGTACAGGAGCACTTTTTAGGCGCGGTGGAGACTTTACCTGAACCGTTGATCCTCAGCGAGGCGGAACTGGCCGAGTACACCGGCGATTACGTGATGGCCCAGACCGGCGATGTCTTCACCATCACGCCTAAGGATGGCGTTCTGGTGATGACGCACACCGTCGGCGATTATTCCGATATTTTTGAAACTCCTCCGGATCCCTATCCGCCCATGCGGTTGGGTATCTACGAACTCAATCACTACATCTTCATTGATGACCCGTTTAAAGATCTGAAGGGCGGCTTCCTGCGCGGCCCGGACGGCAAGGTAGCGTGGATGAGCATCGGCGGGCGCATCATCAAAAAACGGTAAACACGAACTATCGGCAAGACCGGTTGAAAATATCAATTATTACAGGAGTTATTAATGGAAGACATGCGTTCGAACAAAGAAAAGTTTGAGGCCCTGCTGGAGTACGCGAAGGAACGGATGGAAGTGCGCAAGGTGCCCGGCGTGTCCATCGGCATTGTGGCTGGAGATGAAGAGTACACCGCGGGTTTGGGTGTGACTAGCATCGAGCAGCCCATGGACGTCACCCCGGAAACGTTGTTCCAGATCGGTTCCACGGGCAAGACCTTCACCTGTTCCGTCATCATGCGCCTGGTGGAACAGGGTAAACTCTCGCTGGATGACCCGGTTCGCAAATGGATCCCGCAGTTCAAGGTGGCAGATGAAAGTGCAGCCGCCGCGGCGACTGTGCGCCATCTGCTCAACCACACCGCCGGCTGGGTGGGCGATTATCTGGTAAGCACCGGCGTGGGCGAAGACGCGCTGGATAAATACGTGGCTTCAGTCGCGGATCTGCCGCAGGTCTCACCGATTGGCATGTTCTTCGGCTACAACAATACCTCGTTCTGCCTGGCCGGCAAAGTGATCGAATCGGTCACCGGCAAGCCGTATGAGACCGTGGTGCATGAGATGCTGTTTGAGCCGCTGGGTATGCCCAATACGCTGTACTTCCCGGCCGAAAACATGGAGATCATGCTGCACCGCTTTGCTGCGGGGCATCAGGAACATGCAGGCAAGCTGATTTTGGCCCGCCCGTGGGGTTTTGACCGCAACGTCTGCCCGGCCGGCGGCGTGGTATCCGATCTGCACGACATGCTGGTGTTTGCCCGCTTCCACATGGGCGACGGCAAAAGCAGCAAAGGCGAGCAGATCCTCAAACCCGAAACGCTCCAGTACATGCAGACCCCCAACAAATCTGCCTTTGATGACGGTTGGATGGGCACTAACTGGTTCGTCCGCAATATCGGCGGTGTGCGCATTGTGGCGCACGGCGGCTCGACCAACGGGCAGAAGGCTGCCTTCTGGATGGCTCCAGATCAAAAGTTTGCTTTCAACGTGTTTACCAACCAGAACATGGGCGGCGCGCTGCACGGCGATCTGACCAAATGGGCGTATGAGCACTTCCTGGGCGTCAAGCAGGAAGAACCGCAGACTTACACGCTGCCGGAAACCGAGCTGTCTGAATTCAACATGGCGTTTATGATGGGTGGCACCGGCGATCTGATCCAGTTCACCCCTCACGACGGAGGGCTGATGGCGAACCAGGTGTTCGGGGATCATTCCGATATCACCGAAGTGCCCCCGGAACCGGAACCCCCGGTCAACCTGCGCGCGTTTGGAAAGGACTGTTTTATGGTCCTGGATGAACCCATGAAGGATGCCAAAATTACCTTTTTACGCGACGATAGCGGGCAGATCAAGTGGATTCACTTTGGCGGCCGTATTCTGGCCCGTCAGCAATAATTTGTCTGGACACAATAACCAAACAGCCCCGCGAAGCATGCGGGGCTGTTGTCTTTTTGGGCTTAATTTGGACCTGCTACTTGAGCGGAAACAGGATCTGGGTCTGCAAATCCTGATCGGGAACCTGGCCCGGCTCGTTCAGATAGATCTCATAGACGATGCCGGTGGGTTCGTACTTGTTGGCCTGCACCCACTGGGTGAGGGCATCATAGGCGCCGCTCATTTCCTGGTATGGGCCGGTGAACAGGGTGGTTGCGTAGCGGCCGGCCGGGATCTCACTCATCTGGACGGCGCCTTCACCGGGCAGCCCTTTAGAGACCGGGCAGCCAATCTCGAGGTCGAGATTTTCCATATCCATGTTGTAGTAGGCCACAAATGGGGCGCCGGCGGGCATTTCGCCCTGTTGGCCCAGGTATTCAAAGATCTGTTTATAGGCTACACCCAGTGTGGCCGGGAGCTGGGACGCGCCGGTATGCGTGCGGATGGAGAGCGTGGGCTGGGATTGCAGTTCCAGTAGATCGCAGTGATGGGTCATAGTACCTCCGAATAGAATGAAAACGGACTGGATAAAGTAAATTGATTATAGAACTAATATTCTATATTGTCAAGCGCGATATTTGAAAGAAAGTGTCACTGCGTCAAAGCGATTGTGCATGATTGCGCATTTTGTCATCCCGAGGATGCGGTGTCCGCGCCGCGACGAGGGATCGGCTATGGGTCAATTAAAACGAGTTCCA
>DAISXR010000117.1:7742-9944 GCA_036825755.1 Anaerolineaceae bacterium | reverse complement strand
ATGCCTTCGTCTTCGCGGTTGAGCCACTCTTCCATATGAATGGACGCCGGATCAAGATAACCCAGGTTGATCTTTTTGCAGCGCTCTGCCGGGATGCCGGTGGCCAGCGTGACCTGGATGCGCGGGGTCTCCATGCAGCGTTCGGCGTCATACACACCCATACCGGTCAGGTGGGTGGAGTGTGCCAGCACACCGCCCGGATAACTGCCATAACGCTCCCATTGTTTCAGGAAAAAGTCACGGCAGTGATAACCCACCTCGTCGATCAATTTCCCATGCGTGTAGCTCACTTCGGTGATGTGCGGGGCGTATATGATCACCTCACCGCCATCCGCTACCGCCGGTTCCAGCTTGTACATCCCCTTGGCGGCCGTCCACAGATCATCGTACATGGCCGGCATTATAGAAAATACCTTTTGAAAGGGCCTGTCCACATACCGGATGTGCGTTTTGGCCGAGAGATCCGCGGCCGCCTGCCAGGATTCCTGCGCGGAACCGAAGAATAACCCGGAAACCCCTTCGTGCTGAATCACCCATGATAAACAGGCGGTTGGGCGGTCGACCATAGCCGCAGCCCGGTCGATGACGGCCCGCACCGGGGTATACCCGCTGCCGATGACGGCGTAACTGGTGATTACCGCGCCCAGCCAGTGGGTGAAGTTGATGATCTCCGGTCCGGCGATGCCCGGGAAGAGATATTTGTTACCGCCTGAAAAACCCACCACCTCATGCGGAAAAACCGGCCCACAGATGATCAACTGGTCATAATCGAAGATATGTTTATTCAGCCGTACGGCTACATCCTGGGCCAGCAGCCCGCCGGTGATCTGCTCAATCTCCGCGCCTGCAATCGTACCGACCTGCGCAAAGACGCCCGGATCAGACCACTCATGATTGAAGATGCGGCTGTGCCCGCACATCCCGCCCGCCACCGGCCGCCCGATCCGGCTGCTCAACTGCGCGTCGGTCATGGGCTGGTGCGTGCCCAGCGCCACCAGGTAATCCAGCACGGCCGCGCGGGGGGCCAGCAGTTCATCGAACAGGCTGAAAACCAACGGCATGGGCATCGAGCGGGTGCCGTCCGGGATGAGAATCAGCACCTTTCTGCCGTCGACCGCCAGGGTATCCAGCGATTGCTGCACGACAGCGCGGATTTCATCTTCAGACAGAAAGCGGGTCTCGTCACCGGTACTGATCAGCATGGCTTACACTCCGCTGTAAGCTGAAAAACCGCCGTCCACAGGCACCACAATGCCGGTCACAAAGGCGGAAGCGGGGGTGATCAGCCATACCACCGTGCCAATCAAGTCCTCGGGGCTGCCGAAGCGCCCCATGGGCGTATGCTCGATAATTTTTTGCCCTCGAGGGGTCAGAGCACCGGTTTCCGGCTCGGTGAGCAGAAAGCGGTTTTGATCGGTCAGGAAAAAACCCGGCGCGATCGCGTTGACGCGGATGGCGGGCGAGTATTCCTGCGCCATGTGCACCGCCAGCCACTGTGTGAAGTTGCTCACACCTGCTTTGGCAGCCGAGTAAGCCGGGATGCGCGTCAGCGGCCGGAATGCGTTCATGGAGGAGATGTTCAGGATGATGCCCTGTTTTTGTTCGGCCATCACGCGCCCGAACACCTGGCTGGGGATGATAGCGCCCATCAGGTTCAGGTTGAACACCCACTGCAACGCTTCGGCGGGCAGATCGAAGAAGGTTTGCTGCACTCCAGTAGTAGCCTGGGCTTTATTTCCGCCGGCGCCGTTGATGAGGATATCCACCGGTCCGAAGGTTTCAGTCACCCGTTTGGTGGTTTGCTCCACGCTGGCACGTTCCAGTACGTCGCACGAAAACCCGACCGCCTGACCTCCGGCGGAGCGTATGCGGGCCGCGGCTTCATCGGCGGCATCCGGGCGGATATCCAGCACAGCCACGCGCGCACCCAGGGTAGCCAGGTTTTCAGCGATGCAGGCGCACAGAACCCCCGCGCCGCCGGTGATCACAACAGTTTTACCGGCCAGATGAGTAGTATCAGGATCGATGAGGGTCATGGTTCACCTCTCAGTGGATGGAAACGTGAGAAAAAGGTTCCAGATGCCGGATGAAATGGCTTTCCAGGTTGCTCGCGTAGGCTTCGCTGTTTTTACGCAGCACAGAGATGAGACGGTTGTAAAAGCGCCGGCTGCCATCGCTGTTGGCGGCGGTCAGCACCGATCC
>DAISXR010000117.1:1314-7642 GCA_036825755.1 Anaerolineaceae bacterium | reverse complement strand
GACGGTTGTAAAAGCGCCGGCTGCCATCGCTGTTGGCGGCGGTCAGCACCGATCCAAAGGTGACATGCAGGATCTCGCGCGCATCGAACTGCTCCAGTAATTCGGTTAAGCTGCGCAGGTCGGACGCGCCGGGAAGATCCTCCAGCGCAGGGGCGTTGTCCAACTCGGCTGAAACGTGATACGTTTTACGATCCTGCACATAGCGCTCGCGCGCAAACAGATAAATTTCGCGGAAAAATCGCTCATCCACCGCGGCCAGTGTGCGCAAAGCCTCCAGATAACTGGTGCCGGCGGTTTTGAGATGCACCAGCCCGCGTGTTTGGCGCGCGGCGGCTGCGTAAATGCTGAATTTATCCGATCCGGAATGCAGACTGAGCTTGTACGGGCCAAACTGGCGCGCGATGGCGGCGTGCCCGGCCAGCGAGCGTTCAAATTCGGCGGGATCACCCAGATAATCGACACCCTTTTCAAAGCGGCCGATGTACCGCGGCGCCAGGCTGACCCAGCGGACGCCCATTTTCTTCAATCCCATGGCGATGAAAACATGCTCCACCAGCGAGGTGGGCTGTTCGGTTTCGTCCACCGAGACTTCCAGCTCAAAAGGCCGGGAACCGGCGGCATCCGAAAGGTGGCGGTACATGGCGGCCACATGCACCAGTGCGCGGCCATATTTCACGGCTGCGCGCAGAAGTTCTGTTTCGCTTACCTTCAGCATGAGATCTTCGATGAGGAGGGTCCGGCCGGATAACCCCATTTTGGATGGCTGCAGCTCGGCCGGCAGGGCGGAGGATAACTCTTCCAGTTCGGCCACCATGAGACTTTCGGCGGTGTTATCGACATGATCGCCCGGATCGATGGTGAAAAAGGTAAAACCGGCCTCCAGGCACAGGTCAATATCAGCCGGTGTTTTCAAGTGATCGGCGTCCGCCCCCATGGGAGATTTCCAGCCTTCCAGAAAGACACCCCAGGTGGCATCATCCATCACCTGGCGTGGTGTGCGGCCGGTGCGGTTCATCTCGCGGATGGACTGTTGGGCGAAAACCGGGGTGATATGCCCCTCGAAATGTTTAACCGCGCGCACATGTCCCGGCGTGGCCAGGCCCAGGCGGTCGCCCAGCCCGGCGGAGGTATTCAGCCCCATCAACGACGGGTTGAGCCAGGGGAGGTGTGCGCGCATGGCCGCGGCGTTTTTGGACGAGAGCGGGCCTGTGAACAGGGTGTGCTGCCCGATTTCGTTTCGCTCTCCCTCAAAGTTTCTAAAGGGAGTGTTGCGGAAGGGCGTCAGAATAGCCAGACAGGTGGTGTCATCCACACTGGCCAGTGAGAATTCTGACCCGTTATGGATGACGAACGATCTGGGAAACAGGTTGAGCCCCGGGATGGTGGGAAGGATGGGTTGTGTTTCCATGGGCGTTTTCCTCAATGGGCAGGGGTGGGTGGCGCGGTAGATTCTCGCTCCAGCAGCCGGCCCTGCAGGATGATCACTTTGGGTTCCATATCTGCCTGGGAGGGATGCTCTTTTTCCAGCAGTTCCAGCACCAGGCGGGCAGCCTGGTTGCCGATGGAGCGTTTGGGCTGCTCGAAGGTGGTGAGCAGGGGATGCGTATAGTCAGAGAAGACGATGTTGTCAAAACCGGTCACCGATATCTCAGACGGCACCTGTATACCGGCCTGCACCAGACCCTTCAGCACCCCAAAAGCCATCATATCGTTGTAGCACAGAATGGAAGTGGGGCGGACGGGTAGCCCTAAAAAGTGTTGCAGCCCCTGCAGACCGCTTTCGGGCAGGCTGCCCTCCACCTGATGAATGTACTCCTCCGGCACATCCAGCCCGGCGGCATGCATCTCCTGCTGAAAACCGCGCAAACGGTCCTGGGTGGAGCGGCCGGACAGCAGGTTGCCCAGATAGGCAATGCGCCGGTGGCCGAGATCGATCAGGTGGCGGGTCAGTTTTCGGCTGCCATCCACATCGTCATGGTATATCGAAAAGCGATAATCTTCAGCGGACTGGTTGTTGATCACCACGATCGGGATTCCATTTTGTGAGATGTGCCCGCTTTGCCGGGGGCTGAACGAGGTGGAGCAGATGATCAATCCGTCGATGCGATGCTCGGTCATCGTTTGTACAATCAGGCGTTCCCGTTCGGGATCGCGCTGGCTGGCGCTCATAAACACACTGTAACCGCTGACCTGAGTCACCTCTTCAATGCCCTGCAGGATCTCGCTGAAGAAAGGATCATCGATGTTGGACACGATCACGCCGATCACTTTGGAGCGGTGGGTCTTCAGGCTGCGGGCAGCGGCGCTGGGGTTGTATCCCATCTCCCGTGCGATCTCCAGAATGCGCCGGGTGGTGTCTGCAGCGATCAACGGACTGCCGCGCAGAGCGCGCGATACGGTGGTATGCGCCACGCCGGCTTTTCTGGCAATATCCTTGATGGTGACAGACATAGGGAACTCCTTCTGCACACGTGTGCAATGGATAAGGTTAGTGTACAGATTTTTTACCCAAAAGTCAAGCACTTTTTGAAAGATTACTTGCAAAAATTTGTGAATTGTTGTACTATTTTCATTTGTAAGACACTTCTGTTTTTCTTCTGTTTAAATCTCCCGGATTTCCCCCGTAATCTCATCGTTTTTCGCTGAAAGGAAACCGCCATGTCCTCTGAGATCGAAGCCATTTTTCTGGATGTCGGGAACACGCTGCGAATTGTGGAAAAGGATGAAGCCTTTTCCATGGCCGCCATGCTGGAACTTGTTCGCCTGGTTGGGGCAGATGAACCGCCGGTTGAATTCTGCAAAAAGCTGGAAGTTCGGTTCAAAGCCTACCGCAAACAGGCCAAAGAGACTCTGCTGGATGTACCCGAGCGGGTATTATGGACCGAGTATATGCTCCCGGATTTTCCGCCGGAAAGGATTGCCCCGCTGGCAGGCAAACTGACCCGCTTATGGCGCGACCGCGATGGCCGTCGTGTGGCCCGCTCGGACGTGAAGGACGTGGTGCCTGAATTATGCCGGCGCGGTTACACGCTGGGGATCATCGCCAATACCATCACGGAAACTGAGATCCCTGACTGGCTGGAACAGGACGGACTGGGCGGTTATTTCAAGGCAGTGGTGCTGTCTTCGTTGTTCCGCATCCGCAAACCCAACCCCGAGATCTATCTGGAAGCCTGCCGGCGCGCCGGCGTGGACCCGGCGAGATCGGTTTATGTGGGTGACAATCCCTCACGTGATATTCTTGGGGCGCGGCTGGCGGGTTATGCCCAGGCGCTGATCATTGTGGAACCGGATACGCTGGCCAAAGAGCCGCCCACCGGTGAGAACACGCCTGATCATTACATCACCGAGTGCAGCGATTTACTGGATTTATACCCGCCGCGAGGAAAGTAAATGTTTGCTCCGGGTTTTCCGGTCTACCTCACAAAAAAGATTTTCCCCGCCCCAGCGGAGAAGAAGGGATGTTTACTTGCCATTCTTCCAAATCCCTTCCCGAAACACTTTGTTTTCCATGCAGCCTCCGAAAGCGGGAAAATAACAAAACCGTTATTCACTCAGATCCTTTGGACGATGATCGCCGCTCAGTGTGATTTTCCTGCCTGTGAGCTTGGTGGCGCAGTCCGCTGCGCCACCAAGCTCACATTAAAATTTCCCCGCCCCAGGAGATGGGAGGGGAAGTTCGCATGCCATTCATCAAAATCCCCTCTCGAAACACTTTGTTTTCCATGCAGCCTCCGAAAGCGGGAAAACAACAAAACCGTTATTCACTCGAATCTATTGGGCGACGATTACCGCTCGGTAGGATTTTCCCGCCAATGAGCGCAGTTGTGCAGTCTGCTGCACAACTGCGCTCATTAAAAAATTCCCCGCCCCTGCGTGTATAGACCGGAGAGATAGGTAACACCCGTTCGGAGACATAGGTAACAGTTGCTAGAATCAGGCATGAGGAGGAAAGCAGTCATGGACAAACCCATCCGGGCCATTTTTCTCGATGTCGGCAACACCCTGCGATTTCTGATCAAAGACCCTGAGCATCAGGCCAGAGCCCGGCGGGAAATCACTCGGCTGGCCGGGGTTGACTGTGATCCCGAGGCGTTTTGCGCTCAGATCGACGCCCGCTATAAGGATTACCGCAAGTGGGCTTTTCAGGAGATGCGCGAAGCCCCCGAAGAAGAGCTGTGGACTCGCTGGCTGCTGCCGGATTTGCCCGCCGAATGCATTCGGGCTGCCGCACATGAACTCACCTACCAATACCGCCAGGCTTCCGGCCGGCGGATTGTGCCCCCGGACGCCAAAGGCACCATCATTGAACTCACCCGGCGCAGATACGTGATGGGTATCATCAGCAATCTGATCACCACCCAGGAGATCCCTGACTGGCTGGATGAGGAGGGCCTGACACCTTATTTCAAATCGGTCATGCTCTCCTCGGTGTTTGGTTACCGCAAACCTCATCCTGCCATCTATGAAGAAGCGACACGCCGCGCCGGGGTGGAAGCGGCCTGCTGCGCCTATGTGGGCGATAACCCCGATCGTGATGTGGAGGGTACCCGGGCGGCCGGTTTTGGCATGGTGATCCTCATGCTGGATGAAGAAGCCCGCCAGAAGCCGTTCAGCGATACCACCCGCCCGGATCTGGTCATCGGCCGCCTGAGCGATCTGCTGGATCATTTTCAGGGCGTAAACGGGGAATGACCCGGTCGCGCGTCTGTTGAATTGATAGAATGGAGCCGGATATGGAACAGGCAAAATGTGGTTACGGCGCTCTGACGCTGGCTGCGGCAACCCAAACTCTGTATGCTGAAGGGCAGACTGATTATTCTTTTGAGCCGCTGGTACTGACGGATGAAACCGGCCAGCCGGTGGGGTTGGTGCGGGATGGAGATGCGGTTATTTTCTGCTGCCGGCGCGGCGAGCGCGAAATACAACTCACCGAAGCCTTCACCGAGCGGGAGTTCAGCCATTTTTCCCGCGAGTATCTGGAGAACCTCACCTTCGTGATCCTCACCCTGTATCACGAAAAGTTTAAGGATCTGCCGGTGGCCTTTGCACCATCCAAAATCAGCCCCACCCTGGCCGAAATCGTCAGCCGGGCCGGTTTGCGTCAATTGCACGTGGCTGAATCTGAAAAATTCGCGCACATCACCTTCTTTTTTAACGGCGGAAACAACCAGCCTTATGAAAACGAGCAGGATGTGCGTATCCCGTCACCCAAAGGCGTACCGTTTGACCAGGTTCCGGAACTCAGCCTGCCACAGGTGGCCGACCGTGTGATCCAGGGGCTGGAGGAAGGGATTGAATTCATTGCGGCCAACTTCGCCAACGGGGATGTCATCGGACATACTTCCAATCGACCAGCCAAAATCCGCTGCGCAGAACTGGTAGATACCCATCTGGGCCGGGTGATGGATGCATCATGCCGGGCAGGCTATGTGACACTCATCACCGCCGACCACGGTAACCTGGAGGTGATGACCAACCCCGATGGTTCCGATCATGTTTCACACACCGGTAACCCGGTGGCGTTCATTCTGGTAGATCCACGGCAAAGCCAACCGTCGCTGGTAAAAGACGGGTGGCTAGCGGACGTGGCGCCCACCATTTTACGCGCCATGGGGATTAACGCGCCGGAAGCCATGCAGGGTAAAGACCTGGCGCCGTCCTGTGATTGGGGCGGCCCTCGTAAGGTGCTGTTGATCATCCTGGATGGTTGGGGCATCGGGGAGCAGAACGAGGGCAACCCGATTTTCCTGGCGAATACGCCGGTTTGGGATGAATTGCTGCGTGATTACCCCAACAGCCGTCTGGCGGCATCCGGCGAGGAAGTCGGGCTGCAAAGCGGCAAGGCTGGAAACTCGGAGGCCGGGCATCTCAACCTGGGGGCCGGGCGCGTCATCCCGCAGGATGATGTGCGCCTGGATCAGGCTCTGAAAGACGGCTCCTTTGCCCAAAATGAGGTGTTCACGCGGGTGATGGAGGATGTTTGCCAACGGGGGAGCTCGCTGCACCTGATCGGATTATTAACCGAAAAAAGCTCACACGGCTCAATTGACTACCCGCTGGCATTGATCAAAATGGCCAGACAAGCCGGGCTGGAGAAGGTGTTTCTGCATATCATTTTTGACGGCCGCAGCACCGCACCGGGAAGCGCGCCGACACTGCTGGCCAAACTGGAAGCCCAACTGGCGGAGATCGGCCTGGGACAGGTAGCCACCGGCACCGGGCGCGGAATTGCTCTGGATCGCGATGGAAACTATGAGAAGACACGCCGTACTTACGCGGCCATGACGCTGGGGCAGGGAAGGCTTTTCCCGGCCCGGGAAGGCGA
>DAISXR010000117.1:0-1214 GCA_036825755.1 Anaerolineaceae bacterium | reverse complement strand
GACGAGTTCAGCACGCTGGAAAAATACTGGAAGGACTATGACTTTTTCTATATGCACGTGAAGCAAACAGATACGTACGGCGAATTGGGCGACTTTGACGCCAAGGTAAAGGTGATTGAGGAGGTTGACCGGCAGTTCACGCGTCTGACGGCGCTGAACCCGGATGTGATCATCATCGGCGGCGATCATTCTTCGCCGGCGGTGCTCAAATCGCATAGCTGGCACCCGGTGCCGCTGCTGCTGTACGGAAGGTACGTACGCGAAGATGGCGTGGCCGAGTTTGGCGAGCGGGCCTGCGCGCGCGGAAGCCTGGGCACCATCCCGGCCAAAGAGGTCATGTCGATCGCCATGGCCAACGCCTTCCGGGTGGCCAAATACAGCCCGTAAAGCATCCGATGCACGACAGTACATTACTTTTTCCTACCCTTGGCGCCGGGGTTCAGGACTAAACAGCGAGGATTCACTTTTTCGTGACATAATCTGGGCAATCGATGACTTATTCTTTTGTATCATTCAAAAATCTTTCACAACGCAGCAGTCATCCCGACAAACCCGCCTTTTTGGTGAAATTTGCGCGGTCTTCCGCGCAAATTTCACCAATTTATTTTTTCCCGCCCTCGGGGGCGGGGATCAAGGGGTGGGGGTATAAATTCCCCTCACAACAGGATAGCCATGACCCATCAAACAATTTCTTTCACTGAAACCGAATTATTAAAGACCCTTTCCACCCGCATGACCTGCATCAACCCCGGACTGGCCGAACTTGAGCCGTACGAGTTCCGCTACTGCATGCACCCCTGGCACCCCGCCGCCGGCTGGGAGACGGTCCACACCCCGCCCTGTCATGAGATCGAACAACTTATCCAGTCGCCTGGCTTTTATGAGGATATCCAGCTCAAACCCAAACGCGACGGCGCCATCGTGCTGGATGAATCCATTGTGAAACTCAATCAGGCATTGATGGCCGGATTGTTCTCCGGCGCATACAGCCCTGCATGGGTCAAACAATCCTTCTATTTTGATATCCGTGGGTTTTATTTCCTGCCCCGCACGTTGTATTTCACCGATGCGGTACGCGAACACCTGAATCGAGCGCCTTACCGCCAGTTTGAGCAAAAACAAAAAACGCTTGAATCCGTGCAGGATGTGGGATACCGGCAGTTCAAAGAGGCCAATGCGGAAATCGACGCCTGTTTCATCCGGGCGGTGCAAAA
>DAISXR010000116.1:8362-9959 GCA_036825755.1 Anaerolineaceae bacterium | reverse complement strand
TTCACCATGGCGTTCATCTCGGCGTTCACCTGCATTTGCCGGCGGGCGATGACGCGCAGTTTTGAACCCATGGTGCGCGCCGCCAGGAAGAACAGCGGCAGGATCACAATGCTCACCAGCGTCAGACGCCATTCCAGTGAGAGCATCACCGCCAGCAGCGCCGCCGCCTGGATGATATCGGAAATCAGATTGACCAGCGTGCTGTTGACGGCATTCTGCGCACCCACCACATCGCTGTTCAGGCGGCTCATCACCTCACCCACGCGTGTATGCGTGAAAAAGCGCAGCGACATGCGCTGCAGGTGCCCGTACAGCTCGGAGCGCAGATCGTAGATGACACCTTCACCCACGCGGGCGTTCAACTGGCGCTGGATCACACTCACGGCGCTGTTCAGCACCGGCACCGCCAGCAGCGCCAGAGACAATCGGATAAGACGCGGTAAATCACCGGACGGCAGTGTATGGTCGATCAGATCGCGCAAGATGAGCGGCACCAGCAGCCCCAGCCCGGCTGAAGCCAGGATACAAACCAGCATGGCAGCCAACTGCCAGCGGTATGGTTTACTGTATTTGAAAACCCGCAGCAGCAGGCTGCGGGTTACGCGGGGTTTTTCGTCATTCGATTGCAGGTAACCCCACCACCCCATTCCATGAAATCCCATTTTTTATCCCAATTCCCCCAGAATACCCTGGTTTGACATCATCGTACCAATCATCTGTTCCACCAGGTCGTCGATCCGGTCCGCGGTGGTCACGCGTACCACGTCGGCCTGCGGAAAACGTTCCTGCAGATTGTGCAGCAGTTCATCGCGCACCACCACCAGAGCCAGATGGAATTTTTCACTTGCCACCGCCGGGATGGCGGCAGTCCAGCCGTTGTTCTGCACCAGTTCCAGCGGACCGATTTCATCCACTACCAGCAGGTCAGTGGGCGTCGATTGCTCGAGTACATTATTGCACCAGGCGATGCAGCGTTCATCGAACACCCATCCTTCGGTGCGCACCGGCGCGGCGGCATCGGTTTCTTCCGGTGGGCGGGCCAGCATAAAGCGTTTACCGGTGAAAAGATCCTCCACGCCAATGCCTGCCTTCTGGTCGCCTTTCAGGATGGCCGGCGAGATCAGACCCTTGATCTGCCAGTTTGCCTTGCGGGCAATTTCAACCACACGTTTGCACAGCAGGGTTTTTCCGCTGTTTCGTTCGCCTGTGATCAGCAAAACCTGTCCGGTGAATTTTTCCATTACGCCGCTCCTCTTTTTCGCTGGGCCGCCGGCCGGTTTGACCGTTCAGCATACATCATTATACATAAAAATGAAAAGTCCCGGTTATGAGACGAAAAACATCATTCACAGTCTTTGTAGAGGGAGGTTCTTGAACCTCCCCTACCGGATCTGGATCAGTTGGTTGTGTTTCCATATCTGGGTCCGTTATGGTGAGCCCTCGGGCGGATCTCTGCGTGATAACTCCGTTATCACTACGAGATGACAAACGGGCGGGATAGCTCGATGGCTGGTTGCGCGCACGACCGCTAATTTTGTTATCCTGAACGAAGTGAAGGATCGGCTAAGGAACAATCTTTGTATGGTTCCATATCTGG
>DAISXR010000116.1:5336-8262 GCA_036825755.1 Anaerolineaceae bacterium | reverse complement strand
GGCAGGCTCTTCATCTTTCTCAGCGGCGAGAACAGCGGCCACAGAAAAGCCGTCAGCATGATGCACCCGCCCACAATCAGCCCGCCGCGCACCCCCAGCAGAGTGCCCAGCGCCCCACCCAGCAGCGAGCCGATCGGCAACCCGCCCAGACCGATGAACTCAGCCGTGGCGTAATAACGCCCCAACTGCTCAAACGGAGCTGATGCCTGGGCCAGGCTGGTATCCGTCACATTGGTGGTGGTGTTGCCAAACCCCGCCACCAGCATGCCCAGCAAAATCACCGGGCGTGGATCGGCAAAAAACCAGCTAAACACCGGAATGGACAACCACCCGACCCCAATGAGCAGATTGGCCGCAATAAACAACGGTCCCACCCCAAAACGTTTCTGCAGCCGTTTGATCAATAGCGTGGCCGCCACCCCGCTGAAGGATCCCACGCCGTACATCACCCCCAGAAACAGCGCGGAAAGCCCCAGTTCACGGGTGATATACAGCACCAGCAGCGCGCTGTAGAATCCACCGGCAAAATTGGAGGTCATAGCCGAGAAAGTGATTGCTCGCAGCACCGGGTTGCTGAAGATCAGCCGCGGCCCGGAGGTCAGCTTGGAGCCGACTCGCTCGCGGTCATCGCTGGCGGCAGGCGCGGGTTCTGGTTCTTTGATCCATGCCAGGCTGAACGCGGATACGAGGTAAGAGGCGGCATCCACAATGATCGCGAACGGCGCGGAAAGCCAGTCCACCAGCCAACCGGCAAAGCCCGGCCCGGCGATCTCGGCCAAGGCGCTGCTCACCTCCAGCTTGCTGTTAGCCTCCAGCAGGTCTTCCTTTTCTACCAGCGCGGGCAGATAAGCGCGGCACAGCACCGTGAACAGAAAATTGGCCGACCCCAGCAGAAATCCCAGCCCGTACAGCAGGCGGATCGACAGAAAACCCATCCACCCGGCGGCCGGGATGGTGAACAGGATCAGCGCCCGCAGCACATCGATGGTGATCATGATCGGGCGGCGCGGCAGCCGGTCGATCCACAGGTTGGTCAACAGACCCAGCAGCAGTGCCGGAGCCAGCTCAAGCGCCGAGAGGATGCCCATCTGCGCCGGGGTGGCCTGCAGCAGCACCGCCGCCAGAATGGGGATAGCCAGCAGCGTGATCTGCGTGCCCAGCAGTGAGATGGTCTGGCCCGACCACAGCTTTAAGAAGTCTGGTCGCCGCCACAAACCGTTCATTCCCCGCCCAGTTCCGCGTACCGGAAGCAGTCCGCCGTGTGGTCGTTCACCAGGCCAACCGCCTGCATGAAAGCGTAGCAAATGGTGGGTCCCACAAAGGTGAAACCACGTTTGATCAGGTCTTTGCTGAGCGCCTCGGATAGCGGCGTTTTGGCCGGTATATCGTTCATATGCTGCAGGTGGTTCTGGATGGGTACCCCATCCACAAACGCCCATAGATAGTTTGAGAACGAACCGAACTCCTGCTGGATCTTCAGAAAAACCTGCGCGTTGCGGATCACTGAGCGGATCTTGAGCCGGTTGCGGATGATGCCGGCATCCTGCATCAGCGCTACAGCCTTTTCATCGGTGTATTCGGCGATCAATTCCGGTTGAAAGTTATCCAGCGCCCGGCGGTAGTTCTCACGCCGGTTAAGGATGGTGGCCCAGGTGAGGCCCGCCTGCGCACCCTCCAGCGTGATAAACTCGAACAGCGTCCGATCATCGCGCACCGGAACGCCCCATTCCTCGTCATGATAAACGGTCATCGCGTCGCGAAGTATCGCTTCGCGTGAGGACGTGCCACGTTCTGACGTGCCACGTTCTGACGTGCCACCCTGAGCCCAGCCGCAGCGATTTGTCATATTTGCTCCTTTTCCGGCATCACAGATACCACTATTAAATCAGAAATTCCCGCAGAGAGATATGTTTTTTGATGCATACAGCCTGTCGCGGCCTGATCAGCAGAAAAATCAGCGCCGGTTGCGATACAATAGGTTCATCTTTTGCCAGAGGATGGTATAACCGCTTATGTTCGATATCCCCAACTGCATCAACGCCATCCAGGCCGCCTATCCTGAACTGCAAATCACCAGCGCGGTGCCCGATACGACCGGCCAGTTCAACTTTGTGCTGCTGGTCAACGGACAGTACATCTTCCGTTTCCCCCGTTATGAAGAGGGCATCACCGTTCTGGAACGCGAGGCCGCAGTTCTGGATGCGGTGTGTTATCACCTGCCGCTGCCGGTGCCCAATTTTGCGTACCGCAGCCTGGACAGCCGCACCCCCGGCCAGGTCTTTGTAGGCTACCGTCGCCTGCCCGGCGTGCTGTTGCGTGGCGAAACCCTGCAGGCTGTTTCCCAGTCTGAAAAGACCGTCCACCGTCTGGCGGTGCAACTGGCCGGGTTTATGGATGCGCTGCACCACGTACGGCCTTCCAGCGTCACCGTTGATCTGCCCCTGGGCGGCACACCGGAAAGCTGGCAGCAGATGTATGATGAAATCCGCACGCTGTTGTTCCCGCATATGCGCCCGGATGCCCGGCATTGGACGACCGATCACTTTGAAGCCTATTTCCAGGATACCGCCCTGCACCCCTACAAACCCTGCCTGATACACGGCGATTTCGGCCCCGGAAACGTATTGTATGAGCCCGGCTCGCATGCCATCACCGGCGTGATCGATTTTGGCTTTGCCGGTCTGGGTGATCCCGCCCAGGATATCGCCGCCGCTTCGTGTTTCGGCGAGCCGTTTATTGAAAACATGACCTCCTCCTACCCGCATCTGCATACACTGCTGCCGCGCGCCCGCTTTATCAAGGGCACCTTTGCCCTGCAGGAAGCCCTGCACGGCGTCAAGAGCGGCGACCGCGAGGCCTTCGAGAGCGGGATGGAACAATACCGCTAAAAGGAACTTGAGCATGCTTTACGATACAGATCTGGTTT
>DAISXR010000116.1:0-5236 GCA_036825755.1 Anaerolineaceae bacterium | reverse complement strand
TGGGAGGGACGGCACCGCAACATGCGCGCGCACACCGCCGGTCACATCCTGCATGACGCGCTGGTGCAGTTGCCGGGCATGGCGGGCGTTTCGCCGCTCAAGGGCAATCACAAAAAACTGTATGTCGACTACGCCGGCGACCCGCTCATACCCGCGGATCTGGCCCCCGCCCTGGAGCAGAAGTGCAATGAGATCATTGCCGCCGACTACCCGCTGGAATTCCGTCAGGTGAGCCTGGATGAGTTGAAACAGATCTGCGAATACGTCCCCGCCAACCTGCCCGCCGACAAACCGCTGCGGGTGGTGAAGATTGGTCCTTTTGGGGCCATCCCCTGCGGCGGTACGCATGTGCGCCGCACCGGTGAGGTAGGCCCCATGCAGATCCTGGGAATCCACATGAAAAAGGGCGTCAACCACATCAAATATCAACTGGATTTTCTGCCTGAATGATCTTCGCGGACAGTGGAACCAATTGCGCACCTCAGCCGTTTTTGAATCAGGTATCATCAAAATGAGGTGAGGAAATGAAAACATTCAAAACAGGCATTTTACTTCTTCTGCTGGCCGTGGTGTTCGCCGCCTGCCAACCAGATTCGCTGACCCCACCGCCTGAGGAGCCGGTCAGTTCGGATGACACGCCCATGCCCTCTCAAACGCCGCCCGGTGACGATGTGCGTATTGAAGAAAACGCCATTGTGGAAGAAATGGATATCCTGATGCTGGAATCCTTCCCGTTGCAGGTAAATGTCAACATCAAAGGCCAGTTCCGCGACGGCTGCACCAGCCTTCATAATAGCTGGGCGGAGCAAACTGATGAAACCACTTTCGTGGTGCATATTCAAACCACGCGTCCGGTGGATGCCATGTGCACTGAAGCCCTGGTTCCCTTTGAGGTGAATGTACCGCTGGATGTGAACGGTCTGCCTGCCGGCACCTACACGGTTAAGGTATATGACCTGGAAAAAGAGTTCACCTTTGAACAGGATAACGTGCTGCCCGAGTAATACTTGCCGGCAGAACCGGGGAGTGTCAATTCCCTCTACAGTCAAAAACACCCGGGTGATCCCTTCACCAGGGTGTTCTGTTTTTTCAACCCTCCATGTTAGAATGAAGACGCATCCATTGTAAAAAAGGAGACAGTATGAATTCTGACCCTGTATCCATCATTGAACGTCAGTTAGAAGCGTATAACCGGCATGATCTGGATGGCTTTTTGGCCTGTTACAGCCCGGATGCCGAGCTGGTCGACCAGATGAGCGGCGCGGTGATTGCCCGCGGCCGTGCTGAGATTCGTCCCCTCTATGAGCAGCGTTTTAGAAATCCGTCCCTGCACGGCGAGATCGCCAACCGGATCGTGCTGGGCAGGATTGTGATTGACCACGAGCATATTGCAGAGCCGCCCGTCTCCCCATTTAGAGAAGCTGCGGTGATTTACCAGGTTGGCAGTGATTTTATCGAGCGGGCGTGGATTATCCGAAAGGAGCAGGATGTCTGATCAGGAATTCCCGGTCTTCGATGCAGGTGCATTTGACGACTGGGCCGGTAAGTACGACGAAGATATCAAAGCGGAAGCCGGCTTTCCATTTGAAGGCTTCAGCGCCGTGATGGATGAGATTGTTGAGCGCGCTGAACTTCAGCGCGCAGGTGCGCAGCCCGGCATGCAGGTGCTGGATCTGGGTACCGGCACCGGCGAACTGGCTGCCCGTTTTGAGGCGCTGGGTTGCGTGGTAACCGGCACCGATTTTTCACCCGAGATGCTCAGGATCGCCCGGGAGAAGTACCCCGCCATCGTCTTTCAATTTCAGGATCTGCGCCAGCCCTGGCCTGTTTCACTGCCCGGACCGTTTGACCGGATCGTATCGGCTTACGTGTTTCACCATTTTCCCCTCAGCCAAAAAATTGAGCTGATGGACACGCTTTGCCGCCATCTATCACCGGACGGCCGGATTGTGATCGGCGACCTGTCCTTTGAAACAGCCGCCCACCTGGATAAAGCCCGCCAGCATTATGGCCCGGCCTGGGATGAAGAGCTGTACTGGATCGCCGATGAAACCCTGCCGGTGCTGGATCAGGCCGGTTTTCTGGCCGAGTACCGGCAAATCTCCTACTGCGCCGGCGTGTACTCCATCACCCGCAAGCAACCGGAATGAACCTGCCTGCCCCCTGCATCCCCGAGCGTTTTCTGCCGCCGCTGCGCATTATCACCGAGCGGCTGGAAGGCAGCGCGGTGGATTGGGTGATCACCGGCAGCCTCGGTTGGGCTCTGCACGGCATCCCACTGGAGATCCATGATATCGACCTCCAGACCGACCAACCCGGCGCGGAGCGCATGGACGCCTTGCTGGCCGAATACAGCCGGCAAAAACTGTACTGGCGGCCGTCCGAGTGCATCCATTCTTATTTTGCCGTGCTGGAAATTGAGGGGATCACTGTGGAAATCATGGGCGCCATGCAAAAGCGGCTGCCTGACGGCGTCTGGGAAGAACCCACCGATGTGACCCGTTATCGCGAGTGGGTGGAATATCAGGGCATGCGGCTTCCGGTGCTATCACTGGAGTATGAACACAATGCTTATCTGCTGATGGGGCGTACCGAAAAGGCACGCCTGCTTGAACCTTATCTCGTTACAGGAGGCTCATCCCATGACAGAACCTGTTGACCATCACGGACCGGAAACCCCGGCCAGTGGCGAATACGCCAACCAGACCATTAACCTGCTCATGCAGCGCGCCAGTTTGCGCAGCTTCAGCGATAAACCCATTCCGGAGGATGTACTGCAGCAGATCCTGGAGGCCGGGGCGCACGCCGCCAGCGGCGGCAACCTGCAGCCCTGGTCGGTGATCAAAATCACCTCCGCTGAAACCAAACGCTGGCTGGTGGATCTGGACGGGCAGGGCTTTATCGCCGCCGCCCCGGTGAGTTTGCTGTTCTGCCTTGATTTTCACCGCCTGCAGCGTCTGGCTGAACTGGAAACAGCGCCCTTCACGGGCAATCGTTCATTCCGTCATTTCTGGGTGGGCTTTGAAGATACCCTCATCGCCGCCCAAAGCATGTGCACCGCAGCCGACGCGCTGGGGCTGGGCTCGGTGTATCTGGGCACGGTGTCAGAGTACATCCCCCAACTGCGTGAGCGGCTCAAGCTGCCGCAGGGGGTCTTCCCGCTGGTGCTGGTGTGTTTTGGCTATCCCAAAAAGGCGCCTGCCCTGCGCAAGAAATTCCCAACCGATGTGCTGGTACACGACGAAACCTATCAAGAGCTGCCTGATGATGTGCTGCAGGCAGCCATGCGTGAGAAATACGGCGACCGGAACTTTCAGATCACCCCGGAGCGGCTGGAGACCATCGAAACCGTTTGCCAGCAGGTGGCAGGCCCCGAGTTTGCCGAAAAGTGCCTGGCCCGCGTACACCAGGATGGCTTTATCAACCCCATCATTAATTATTTTGGATTGCATTATGTTGCCAACGAGATGCCGCTGAATAACCTCGATTTTCTGCAGACCTTTCGCGACAGCGGCTTTTTCTGGATGGACGAATATACTAATTTGAGCGAGGAAACACAGGGAGAGGTGAAAGCATGAAAAACCGAGGCCAACTTGTACTGGGCGGACTGCTGATGGCAGCGGGCCTGTTGTATCTGATCGCCATTTTGTTCGATATCGATCTGCGCGGTTCGGTGTGGGCCATCCTGCTGATCCTGCTGGGGATCTGGCTGCTGTTTCGGCCGGCAGTTTCCAAAGATAGCAGGGATGAATACCTGCTGTTCGGGGATGTGGTGCGCAGCGGACGCTGGAAACCGGCCAACGAGACGTTCTGGATGCTGATTGGTGATGTGAAACTGGACCTGACCGATGCCGAGCTGCCCGTAGGCGAGACGGTTATCCGCGCCAATATGCTCATCGGCGATATGAAGGTGATCGCCTCACCCGACCTGCCCATGATCGTCAGCTCCGCCGGGCTGATCCGCGAACTGAACCTGTTCGGGCAGAAACAGGATGCCTTCCTGTCGCCTGCCGAGATGCAGACGCCCACCTACGCCGGCGCGGAGCGGCGGATCCGCCTGGAGTCCACCGCTCTGATCGGCGGGTTAAAGGTAAAGCACTTTTAGCATGCAAACCGGCGCTGTCATGATGACAGCGCCGGTTGATTTATCTAGGATTATTTCGTCGCCTATGCGCAGCCTGTACGCCAGTTACTCATACATGTAGGCGATGCTGAGGGTGCCGGGGCCGGTGTGCGTGCCGATCACCGGGCTGACTTTGCTGAGAATACTCTCCACCGGCTGGATGCGCTGGTTGACCTCCACCTGCAGTTCTTCGGCTTCCTTGGCGGCGCCGGCGTGAAAAACCGAGATGTGCACCCGCTCCTTGCCTTTAATATCCTGTTCCACCAGCTCAATCATGCGCTGAACCGCCTTACGGTTGGTCATCACACTTTCCACCAGTTCGATTTTGCCATCCTGAATTTGCAGAACCGGCCGGATCTTGAGCACCGTGCCAAACAGGTGTTTGGCGCTGTTGATGCGCCCGCCCTTGTACAGATACTTGAGCGATGACACCGTAAAATACACGCCGATTTTTTTGTAGGCTTCTTCAGCGGAGGCTTTACACTCCGCCAGGCTGGCGCCGGCTTCCGCCGCGCGCGCGGCGGTCAGCACCTGAAAGCTGAGCGCCATGGCCACCAGACGGGTATCCATGATCTCAATCGGGGCGCCGGGAAAGCTCTCGCGCGCCTCCAGGGCAGATTTGAGGCAGGCTGACAGGCCGGACGAAATGGGCAGCACCAGTACCGAGTCACCGCGCGCGATCAGTTTTTCAAACAACTCGTGATACGTAAACACGTTGGTCTGGCTGGTGGTGGGCAGATCGCTGCTCTGTTCCAATCTTTCATAGAACTCATCAGAAGTAATATCCACCCCATCCCGGTAGGTTTTACCATTCCAGATCACATTGAGGGGCACTACATGAATGCCGTATTGATCGATATACTGCTGGGGGAGATGCGCACTGCTGTCTGTTACAATGCTTACCTTTGCCATGGCTCCATACCCTGTATAAATAACTGCTTGATAAATGAAAACGATAAATAAAGTATACCAGACCTGTCCGAAAATTTGACAGTTATGGGATGGTTTGTCCGGGAATCTGCGCGGTCCTGCCTGTCGTGTTGAAGTGATGAACGAATCACCGGGTGAATGATTGCCGTGCCCCTGCCAGAAGATGGCCTGTTTCTTTCGTAG
>DAISXR010000115.1:0-10056 GCA_036825755.1 Anaerolineaceae bacterium | reverse complement strand
CTTTGGCAGCCAGCATACCATGAACATCATCCGGTTTGGTGAACGGGCGAACCATGATGACATCCTGCTTTTCCACTTTGCCTTTGTGTTCAGCGGTATCGGCATCAAAGTAGACCTGGCCGACTGCTGCACCCGGAGAGGCGTTTACACCAGTGCAGAGAAGCTTACCGGCTTTAATCGCCTGCTGTTTGGCGGCGGGGTCAAACTGGGGGTGCAGAAGAGCATCAACCTGCTCGGGTGTCACACGTTTGATGGCTTCCTGCTTGGTAATGAGGCCCTCATTCACCATATCCACAGCCGCTTTGATAGCAGCTTTGGCGGTGCGCTTGCCGTTGCGGGTCTGGAGCATCCACAACTTTCCGCGCTCGATCGTGAACTCAACATCCTGCAGATCGGTGTAATGTTTTTCGAGTTTTTTGGTGATCTCAACAAATTCTTCATAGGCCTGGGGCAGGTCTTGTCCGAGATCCTGGATTTTCTTGGTATTACGGATACCGGCTACCACATCTTCGCCCTGGGCGTTGAGCAGATAATCTCCGTACAGAACTTTCTCGCCGGTGGCGGGGTTGCGGGTGAAGGCAACGCCGGTGCCGGAATCGGAGCCCATATTCCCGAACACCATGGTCACGATGTTGACGGCGGTGCCCAGGTCATCGGCGATGTTGGCGGCGCGGCGGTAATCAATGGCGCGGCGACCGTTCCAGGATTTGAAGACTGCTTCGGTGGCCAGACGCATCTGTTCGATGGGTTCCTGGGGGAAATCAAAGCCTTTTTCTTTCTTGACCACAACTTTGAATTTCTCGGTCAGTTCCTTCAACTGCGCGGCAGTCAGATCGGTATCGTCTTTGGCGCCTTTTTCCTGTTTATAGGCATCCAGAACATCCTCGAAAGCCTCGTCGGTGATGCCCAGCACCACAGACCCAAACATCTGCAGCAAACGTCGATAAGAGTCGAAAACAAAACGTTCGTTGCCGGTCAGGGCGGTCATGCCTTTAGCGGTTTCGTCATTCAAACCGATGTTGAGGACGGTGTCCATCATACCGGGCATGGAGAATTTAGCGCCGGAGCGGCAGGAAACCAGCAGAGGATTTTTGGGATCGCCAAATTTCTTGCCGGTCTGCTGTTCAGTTTCATGCAGGGCGGTGAGAACCTGCTCCCACAAGCCTTCCGGGAATTTTTCGCCTTCTGCCAGATAGGCATTACAGGCTTCGGTGGTGATCGTAAAACCGGGGGGAACCGGTACGCCAATGCGAGTCATGTCGGCCAGGTTGGCACCTTTGCCGCCTAACAAACCGCGTACTTTTTCCCAATCTCCCTGTACGCTTGCTTCAGCTTCTTTTACTTCGCTGAAAAGATAAACCCATTTTTTTGCCATTCAAAACCTCCTGAGATGAATAAATGATGACGATTATTCCAAATTATGTATTTTACCATGACTGGATTGTATTTATTTCAAAAAGAGCAGTCTATTCAGGATCTTAATGCTGTTCAAATCCTGCCTGCAAGGAGGGTCATGTAATCCTTTAGAAATATTACTGGTATTTTCAATAGAATGCGTTTCAGATATAATAGATGAAAACCAATCCCTAAAACAAGGAAACATGCATGAACCCGATTCATTACTTCTTTCGTCCACGCGGAGTTGCCCTGATTGGAGCCTCCTCTAATCCTGAAAAACTCAGTTATGGTGTATTGGAAAATATGTCGCGCTATGGGTATGAAGGCAAAATCTACCCGGTGAATCCAAAGGGAGGCGAAATCCTGGGGTTTCAATCCTACCCCGATATTTCTGCCACCCCTGATCCGGTAGATCTGGCGGTGATTATGATTCCCGCTCCTCACGTGCCGGCCACCCTGGAAGCGTGCGGAAAACGCGGGCTCAAAGCGGCCACCATTATTTCCGGTGGTTTCAAGGAAGTCGGGCCGGAAGGCGCAGAGCTGGAACGACAGTGCCTGGAAATTGCGCACCGATACAATATGCGTCTGATCGGCCCCAACTGTGTGGGTACGGTGGACCTGTATAGCGGGCTGAATACCACCTTTATCCGCGGGCTGCCGGATAAGGGCAGCATCGGCTTTATTTCACAGTCAGGAGCCGTGTGTGGAGCAGTGATTGACCTTGTGAAAGGAACGGGTATCGGGTTTTCCCATTTTGTCAGCATGGGCAATGAAATGGATGTCGATGAAACCGATATGATCGACTTCCTCAGCGAAGATCCGCAGGTGAAAGTGATTGCAGCTTACATTGAAGCCATCCGCAATGGCGAGCGCTTCATCGAGGTGGCTAAACGAGTAGGCCGTCAGAAACCCATTGTCATGCTCAAAGCCGGTCGTTCAGAGGCAGGCACCAAAGCGGTTTCCTCTCACACCGGTTCTCTGGCCGGAACGTACACCGCCTACCAAACAGCGTTCAAGCAGGCGGGTGTGATTGAGGCTCGCTCAGCCCAGGAACTGTTTGATATTGCCAACGCGCTGGCAAACCAGCCCCTCCCCACGGGGAAACGGGCGTTGATCGTCACCAATGCCGGTGGACCCACTGCACTGGCTTCCGATAGCATCGCTGAGAGTGGATACCGTCTGCCCAATTTGAGCGAGGAAACCAAACAGGGGCTTCGTAAACATCTTAACCCGGCAGCCCAGGTATCCAACCCAATCGACATGTTGGGCAGCGCCACCCCGCAGGAATACGCCATGGGGATTGAAGCGGGCATCAACGATGACCAGATCGACGTAATCCTGCCGGTAAACGTTCCCACTTCGCTGGTCAACCCGGAGGATATGGCGAACAGCATCGCCGATTCAGTTGCCGGCACGAAAAAGACGGTACTGGCCTGTCTGATGGGCTCTGCCAGCATCCAGGAAGCCCGCCGTATTCTAAATCAACGGCATGTGCCTATTTACACCTCTCCGGAACAATTGGGTCCGGTACTTGCTGCCATGGATCGCTACAAGGCCTGGCTGGAGCAGCCAGAAGAAAAACAGGTCGCTTTGAGCGGCATCAATACTGGTTCTGCCAAACAATATTTTGAAGCAGCCTCCCGTGAGCGTTTTTGGGGCGAATCAACTGTACGCCCCATGCTGGAAAGCTACGGCATCCCGCTGGTACCGGCCGCCGCTGCGGCGACAGCCGATGCTGCTGCTGCTGAAGCCGAAAAAATGGGCTACCCGGTGGTGATGAAGGTTATCTCGCCCGATATATTGCATAAATCCGACGCCGGCGCAATCCGGCTCAACATCTCGTCCGCCACTGAAGCAAGAGCCGCCTTTGCGTCCATTGTGGAAAGCAGCCTCAAATACAAAAAAGATGCCCGGATCGAAGGCGTACTGGTAGAGAAGATGGCTCCCAAAGGGCCCGAGATCATTGTGGGCATGCGCCGTGATCCGCAGTTTGGTCCACTGATCATGTTTGGTTTGGGCGGCATCTATGTGGAATTATTCACCGACATCGCGTTTCGCATTACACCGCTCAATCGCAGCGCTGCAAAACAGATGATCATGGAAACACGCGCTGGCGCCCTGCTGGCCGGTTTACGCGGTCAGAAACCCGCTGACATGGATGCCGTGGTAGATATCCTGCTCCGACTGGCGCAGCTTTCAGTGGATTTCCCGCGCATTTCCGAAATCGAGATCAATCCGCTGCTGGTGTACGAGCAGGGGAAAGGTGCTCTGGCTCTGGATGCCCGCGCCATTTTAAAAGAAGCGTAATTTCATCCCTTTTTGTGGGATAAAGTAGAAAAGCCTTTGTAAATTGGTTGTAAGGTACAAAGGCTTTTTTCTTTGGGATAATGGATGCATCATTATTATTGCATTTTTGGAGGATATTGGTGAGGATTCTTGTCATTAACGATGACATCGAGAAAGCTGATCTGTTCGAGTTGTTGGTCGAATGTTACCCGCTGGAAGTTACGAGTATCAGAATTGGAGAAGATTCGGTGACAAAGGTTGATCAGTTCAATCCCGATGTCATTGTTTTCGACACCTTTTCGCCCAACGACCGGAACATATCCTTTTGCACCCAAATTCGGGAAAGCACCTCCTCACCCATCCTGATGGCCTCCGTGATCGGAAACCCTGATCTTGTGGCGAAAGCTTTGAATGCGGGCGCCGATGATTTGATGATCAAACCCATTTCTAAAACACTGCTCCTGGCGAGATTGAATGGTCTTATTGCTCGCAGCCGGGGGGAGAATAATTATTTTGGACGGATCTCGATCCCGTTTCACTCTTCCTGATCCCTGAAACCCACACGATCGGTTACAATGAATTCACCGAGAAAAAAATTACTGCAGGGGGATGATAATGCAGACCTGTACCAATTGCCAGCAACTCAACAATGATTCAGATCGATACTGCCAGAACTGTGGCGTGGATTTACTGGAATACTCTAACCACGCCGTCGCATTAAAGAACCTGCAAAGTGATCCGGCCGTCTCTGGTGTGCGGATCTCGGTTTATGATGACGCCTGCCCGGTATGCCAGCAGGCGAGGGGCAGTTACCCGCTTGACCAGGTACCGCAGCTTCCCATCCAGGGATGCTCGCATCCGCAGGGTTGCCGCTGTCATTATGAACCCTGGCTGAAGGAAATTCACCCATAGGGCTCAGTTTTTCAAACTTCTGGCAAAATCCAAAGCTTGCTGGTACGTCGTAATGGCGCCGGCTGCCTGTTCTTCTTTGATTCTTTCGAGGATTTGTCCCAGTTTTTCTCCGGCCGGCATGGATAGATGATTTTTCAGGTCATCGCCGCTCAGCAGGGGCGGAGGATCAATCACCTGGGCATACTGCTCAAAAAATGCGTCAAACAGCTCGCTCATAATGCGAACCATGCGGGTGTATTCATCCTGGTTCAACTGTGGCCCGGCCTGCGCGCCTACCCAGGCGGTGGACAGCAGAGCAATTTCAATCCCCTCAGGACCGGCTGATTTGAAATAACGGTATATTTGCCGGCGGGTAAGATATGTTTTCTCCGCAGAAGAAAATCCATCAGCGCGGTCGATCGGCAGGGCATCAGCCTGGTTTAGAAAATCGAAAAACAGGCTGGTGTGAGACAGTATTTGCATAAAGAACTGGGTTTCGGAGCGGCTGAAAGCCAAATATTTGATCCGCTCCTGGATCGCTGACAGCATACCGGGTGTTTGCTCTGGTCCGGCTGCCAGAAAATGCGGAAAATACAACCCCGCCAGGGCAATCAAGCCGTGCAAGGATCGGGAGATCGTCAGTCGCCTGCTCAGGTGTTCCAGCAGCTTCAATCGGTGGCGGCCCAAATGCAGGAAAATCAGGCTCGAAAACAGCGTTTCAGCGATCTTGTCGCGCTTTCCTTCACTGAAATCAAGCAACAGATCGACTTTTTCGACCGTACGGGTACAAATTTCAAGACCGGTAGTTTTTCCGCCGGGATAGCAGTTCAGAAAGGCCGAAAATTCCGGCAGGAGAACATCAAAAATTTTCGCGCGATCCAGCAGGTGAATCAATGGAGCAGTTTTTCCCAGCTCCAGCAATCGGTACAGTTCATCTCGCTGGCGTTCGCCGGAAATCTGCGCCAGAAGCGGCACAGCCCTGAACAAACCCTGCTTTGTTTGCGATGACATGCGCAGGGTGAGTTGCAATGAAAAACGGAACGCTCGCAAAACCCGGATCGGATCCTCATCAAACGAATTTTCACTGCAAGCCACGAGTTTTTTTTCACGCAGATGAATTGCCCCCTGAAGAGGGTCGATCAGTTGCTGGCTGGCGAGATCAAGGGCCATGGCGTTGATGGTAAAGTCGCGCGCAAAAAGATCACTCTCAAGCGAATTGTCGTGAGCGTTGGAAAAATCGAGCACCAGGTTTTTGCGTTCAGGAGTATCCAGCAATACACGGGCAATCCCGCGTCCGGCATCTATCAGATAAAAAGCGCCGTGAAAGTGATTGGCAGTTTTACGGGCCAGGCGAGGAGCGTCACCCAATACGACAAAATCCAGGTCGTGAACAGGCTGCCCAAGCAGAAAATCGCGAACCGCTCCTCCGACCAGAAAGAATGGCGTACTCAGGGTGCGAAGGAAGTTGAAGATGAAGCCAAACTCATCCAGCATGCGGTTCACCTGAGCCCGGACGGTTATTCCGGGGCGTTGTACTTCTCCAGGTCTACCACCCCGATGAAAGGCAGGTTCCGGTAGAAATCATCGATATCCAGGCCGTATCCAAACACAAATTTATTAGGGATTACAAATCCAGAATAACGGATGGGGACCGGTACTTCCCGGCGTTCTTCCTTATCCAGCAGGGTGCAAACATACAGGCTACGCGGTTTACGGGTATTCAGCATCTCAATCACGGAAGAAAGCGTATTTCCACTGTCAATAATATCTTCCACCAGCAGAACATCTTTGTCATAAATCTCGGTGATCAGATCAAGGGTAATGCGGGTAGCTCCGGATGACTGCCGGTTGCCCACCCCGTACGAAGAAACCGCCATGAATTCGATGGCATGCGGGACCGATATTTGCCGCATCAAATCGGTCAGGAACATCACCCCTCCGCGAAGAATGCATACCAGCATCAGGTTCTTGCCGGCATAATCGCGCGAGATTTCCGCCCCCAGTTCAGCGATGCGGTTCTGCAACACATCTTCAGGGATCAGAACTTCTTTGAGAAAGGAGCGGTAATCTTTCATGCTGTTTCCTTTGCAGAGGGTGTGGGGGGAACACGGGGAACTTCGTGATGTTTTCGGCAACGGGCTTCATACATTTCAGATGCGCCGACAATCACAATGGGGTCATAATAACTGGCCGGCTGTCCATTGACCAAACGTTGTGTGCGGGTGGCTTCCTCACCGCAGACCATACAAATGGCATGCAGTTTGGTCACATTCTCAGCCAGGGCCAGCAGCAGCGGCATGCAGCCAAACGGCTCACCGCGGAAATCACAATCGAGCCCGGCCACCAGAACACGCATACCGCGGTCGGCCAACTGTTGAACAATTTGAACGATCCCGTCATCGAAGAACTGGGCCTCATCGATGGCGACCACAGTCGTATCTTCCAGTAAATTACTGATAATTTCTTCCGAGTTGTTGATGGGCAGCGCCTCAAAATCGGCTCCGGAATGAGAAGTAACCCGTGTTGCATTGTAGCGCGCATCAATCACCGGTTTAAACACCTGAATTTTTTGTCTGGCGATCATCGCACGACGCAGTCTGCGGATCAACTCTTCGGTTTTGCCGCTGAACATGGACCCGCAAATGACTTCAACAGAACCAGAATGATGGAGCATAAATCCCTCGCGTGGGTGGAGTGAATAAATTCTACCTTACTTTGCCCGGGTTTGACTCAAAAAGCGGTCATCTTTTCATGTCATTTCTTATCCATAACTCCTGTCTTTTGAGCTGGATGGGCTGAGAATGCATCACGCATTACAATTCGGTGTATTGGAAATTAAACGATAAGAGCGGGATGCAGATAATTCGTTATGAATTACCTTCCCGCCCTGAATCAATTGAATGAGAAACGATTACTCGGTTTTGGATGTGGCAGACAGTTTTGCCATCAAACGGCTTTTGCGGCGAGCGACATTGTTTTTGTGTAAAATGCCTTTGCTGGCTGCTTTGTCGAGCGCGCGAATAGCTTCTTTTACTGCCGTCTGGGCCTCTTCCTGAGAACCATTACCAATGGCAACCTGAGCTTTACGAACGAAGGTGCGGGCGCGGCCGCGGAAAACACGGTTCAAAACACGTTTTTTCTCGTTTTGTTTGTTTCTTTTAATTGCAGACTTGATATTAGCCAAAATACTCCTCCGGTTATCTACCTGACGCAAGGTGCTATTTTACACGATGGCACGAGAATTGTCCAGACTATTTTGCTTTTTTGCTGAACAAATTTTCGTGCCAGGTGAAATATCATCATATTTATTGATCGATTTACTTATCCTGCAGGGCAGCCAGACCGGGCAGGGTAATGCCTTCCAGCATCTCCAGCGAAGCGCCGCCGCCCGTGGAAATATGAGTGATTTTATCAGCCAGACCGGACTGCTGGATGGCTGCAACCGATTCTCCACCGCCAATAATGCTGACGGCATCCGATTCGGCGACAGCTTTGGCAATACCATAGGTTCCCTGGGCGAACTTATCAAACTCGAAAACACCCATGGGACCATTCCAGACCACGGTTTTCGCGGTTTTGATCAGATCGCTGTATACCTGAACGGTCTTTGGCCCGATATCCAGAATCCTCCATCCGGCAGGGACATTGCCCACCATGATCTCTTTGGATTGGGCTGATGCATCAAATGCGTCCGCGATGACCACATCCACCGGTAATACGATTTTTGATCCGCCTGCGCTGATCATCTCCGCGGCGGTTGCCATCGCATCGGGCTCTGCCAACGAATCGGCCACATCATAGTTGAGCGCCTTGAAGAAGGTGTTGGCCATGGCGCCGCCAATCAGGATGTGATCGGCTTTTCCCAGTAGATTGCGAATCACCCCGATTTTGTCGCTGATTTTCGCACCGCCCAGAATCGCAACAAACGGGCGTTCCGGATCTCGAATCGCCTCGCCCAGATACTGAATTTCCTTTTCCATCAGCAGGCCTGCCACGGCAGGCAGGTATTTTGCCACACCTTCGGTTGAAGCATGCGCGCGGTGAGCGGATCCAAAAGCATCGTTGACAAAAATATCAGCCAGGCTGGCGAGTTTTTGGGCCATTTCGGGGTCATTTTTCTCATCGCCGTTGTAGAAACGGGTATTTTCAAGCAGCAGCACATCACCCGGTTTAAGCGCGGCCGAGGCTTGTACCGCTGATTGGCCGATGCAGTCATCTGCAAAGGCAACCGGTTTACCCAGCAGACCGCCCAGGTGACTCGCAACCGGTGCGAGCGAGAAAGCCGGATCTACCTTTCCTTTGGGTCGACCCAGGTGTGACATCAGAATCACCGCGGCACCATGGTCAATGAGATAGCGGATGGTGGGCAGCGCGGCCTGGATGCGGGTATCGTCACCGATCACGCCGTCCTTGATAGGCACATTAAAATCGACGCGCACCAGTACTTTTTTCCCATGCACATCGATATCTTTGATCGTTTTCTTTGCGAACATAATTTATCCCTCCTGATTTGAAAAAGTGCGCAATCCTGACACATGCATGCCGGGATCACGCACTTCACGTTACCGGTCGTTTTTAGAGGCTTTTTGCCATCATCACTGCCAGATCTGCAACGCGGCAGGAATAGCCCCATTCATTATCATACCAGGCGATGACTTTGACCATGTTACCGGCCATCACCATGGTGCTTTCGGCATCCACAATGCCGGATCGCGGATCACCCTTGAAGTCCATCGAAACCAGCGGTTCTTCACAGAAGCCAAGAATGCCTTTCATGGGGCCTTCTGAGGCAGCCTTGAGGGCCGCATTGACCTCTTCTTTGGTGGTAGATTTTTCTACGGTCGCGACGAAGTCCACAATGGAGACGGTGGGGGTGGGGACGCGCAGCGAGAAGCCGTCAAACTTGCCCTTCAGCTCGGGGATCACGAGGGCAAGCGCTTTGGCGGCGCCGGTCGTTGTGGGGATGATATTGAGCGCGGCGGCGCGGGCGCGGCGTAAATCGTCGTGAGCCAGATCCAGAATTCGCTGGTCATTCGTATAGGAATGGATGGTGGTCATCAGACCATGCTGGATTTTAAACTGATCGTGGATCACTTTGGCTGCCGGGGCCAGACAGTTGGTGGTGCAGGAGGCGTTGGAGACGACGTGATGATTTTTTGGGTCATATTTGTCATCATTCACGCCCAGCACGATGGTGAGGTCTTCATTCTTGGCAGGCGCGGTGATGATCACCTTCTTTGCGCCGCCTTTTTCGATATGCACATTGGCGCCCGGTTTATTTTTTGCCGGATTGCTCAGCTTATCGCGGAAAACACCGGTGCTCTCAATCACCATTTCAACGCCCAGATCTTTCCACGGAAGCTGGCCGGGGTCTTTCATGGCAAAAACCTTGATCGGTTTTCCATTGATAATGATGTCGCTTTCGGAAGACGAAACCTCGCCCTGGAAGATTCCATAATTTGAATCATATTTGAAGAGATG
>DAISXR010000114.1:8798-10126 GCA_036825755.1 Anaerolineaceae bacterium | reverse complement strand
TCCGTAAAAACTTCGTTTTCACTCCGAGATGACAAAACAGGATTTAATTTCCAGAAGCGAGAAAACCCTCTAACACTGTCATCTCACCGCGGATGTGAAACCTGTTCACCCGCTCAGTTTTGTAAACTTGTTGACCATTTCCCAAAAGTTGAGTATCCTTAGCGTGGGAGTGGATAGGTCCCGGTGGGTCTCCCGGTCTTCAAAATCGGTGGCGGGCTGTCAAGCAGGCCGCGGTGGGTTCGACTCCCATCCATTCCCGCCTGTTTCAGGCAGACAGGCAGCATTCCCCCATTAGTATTCCGATAAAACCGATTCAAAACCATTCCTGTAAACTTTCCGGTTTGGATTGCGTTACAATTCATTCAACGGTTACGTATGACAGGAGACATCACTTGAGCGAAAACAACGGGAACCACTCACCGGAATATTCATCAAACATGCAGGCTGATACAACCACAGATCGCGATGAACGCATCACCCGCGCGGTGGGGCGTGTGCTGAAGATTAATTCGGTGACCTGGGGCGGGCAGCGTCAACCCTACCTGGCCCGCTTTTGCGGGCGTTTGTATTCCGATGACAGTGAAGCAGCCTACGATCAATTGGCAACTGAGCTGAAACCGCTGGAAATCACACCGCTGTTCCGTTGGGATGGGAAGGATCACGCCGTCGTGTTGATGCCCGGTGTGGAAAAGGTGCGCCAGAGCCGTGTCAGCGTGAATATTGTCCTGTTCATCGTCACCCTGTTGAGCGTGCTACTCACCGGCGGGCTGTACGGTGCTGAAGAGCTGCCCAGCGGGTTCTGGCCGATGGTACGCTCGATCATTGTTAACGGGTGGCCGTTTGCTGTGAGCCTGCTGGCCATTTTGGGCACCCATGAGTTTGGGCATTATCTGGTGGGCCGAAAGCACGGTTTGAATGTTTCGCTGCCCTATTTCATCCCCATGCCGTTCAGCCCGTTTGGCACCATGGGCGCCTTCATCAATATGCGCGGGATCCCGCGAAACCGGCGCGTTCTGCTGGATGTGGGCATCGCCGGACCCCTGGCGGGTTTTGTGGTGGCCATCCCGATTCTGCTGCTCGGATTGAGTCTTTCTCAGGTGCATACGCTTCCGGCTGCTGCGCAGGATCAGGTGTCACTGCAGATGGAAGGGAATTCCATCATCTACTTGCTGGCTAAATATGTGACGTTTGGGCAGCTTCTGCCGCAACCGGCCGCCGGCCCGGGCGGGCTGCTGTACTGGATCAAATACTTTTTCACCGGGCAGCCGTTTCCGTTCGGCGGCCTGGATGTGATGCTTCACCCGGTGGCCTGGGCAGGCTGGGCCGGC
>DAISXR010000114.1:0-8698 GCA_036825755.1 Anaerolineaceae bacterium | reverse complement strand
GTTCGGCGGCCTGGATGTGATGCTTCACCCGGTGGCCTGGGCAGGCTGGGCCGGCCTGCTGGTGACGGGGCTAAACCTGCTCCCGGCCGGGCAGCTTGACGGCGGACACGTCACCTTTGTGCTGTTTGGGTCAAAATGGGCGCAGCGCATCTTCCCGTTTATCCTCATAGCCATGGTGGGTATGGGATTTTTCTGGAATGGCTGGTGGTTGTGGGCCGGTCTGCTGTTCCTGCTGGGGCGTGTGTATGCGGAACCGCTGGATATGATCACCCCGCTGGATCCTAAACGGAAAGTACTGGCGATCCTGGCCCTGATCATCTTTGTGATTACCATCACCCCCGTTCCGCTGATCCTGCTTTAGTCTCTCAATTTCCCTTCGAGGGGAACAAAAACCCGTCTGGTTTCATCTTATGGGTGAACAGTGGCTGCATTGTCAGAACCGCTCTGTCAGTCTATGCCTGCGCAGGCAGATGACAGGCGGATGCAAGGTCAGGATCTGTTCATGCCGTTTCAGTTGGCTTGTGAACGCTATATAATACTTTAACAGAGATCAAATCCATAAAAATTTGAGCAGAATCAAATTTGAGGTGGTGCACAGAGGGTAACATGAAAACAGGACACACCAGGCTTGTATTGGGGTTAATCACCGTCTTTTTACTGGTCAGCTCAGCCTGCCAGATTCCACTTTTGAATCGCGAAGCACAGTCCACCCAGGCGCCGGTGGTGGAATCTCAAATCGAGATTGCGCCTGCCAGCGCGGAACAGGCTGCCGAAGACCTGCCCCCGCAAATCACTGAAACCGACCCGCTGCCTGGCAGTGTGGTCGAAACACGGCAGAAGTTTACGGTGATTTTCAATCAAGCCATGGACCAGGCTTCGGTGGAAAGTGGTTTCAGCATGGACCCCGCCATATCAGTCACCACCGAATGGGCAGACGAGCGAACGCTGGAGATTTCTCCCAACGAGGCGCTGCCTCTGGACAGCCAGGTGAAACTGTCTTTCTCCAAGATCGTCAAAAGTGCCACCGGGCTGCCGGTTGATGACGAGCAGGTGCTCGAATTTCAGACACCCGGCCCCTTGCGGCTGATTGATGCTTTCCCTGAACCTGACCAAACCGCGGTCAATCCGCGCGGCACCCTTATGGTCACCTTTAACCAGCCGGTAGTTGCGCTTGGCGAATCATCGGATGCAGCACCGGCGGCCTTTCAACTTATCCCGACGGTGGAGGGGAGCGGTGAATGGTTGAATTCCAGCACGTATGTTTTCACACCCCGGCCCGGACTGGGCGGCGGTGTAGATTACACCCTCAAACTCAATCAGAATTTGACCAGCCGTCAGGGCGCAGGTCTGGCGTTGGATGAAACCCAAAAATCCGAGTGGAGCTTTATCACAGCCTTGCCGCACATCCTGTCCGTCGAACCGGATCCCAACCTGGGCCTGGCCATCGATGCCGCTTTCACCGTCACATTCAGCCAGCCGATGGATGAAGCATCGGTTGAAGAGCACTTTTCCATTCTGGATGAAGCCATGCAGCCGGTTGAAGGAAAGGTGGATTGGAGCGAGGACTCGTCTATTCTCACCTTTACCCCGGCGAATCTGCTGGAGCGGGGCAGCAATTATCAGTTCACGCTCAGCGCCGGAGCATCCAGTCTGGGCGGGACCCAGATGGGAGAGGTGTATCATCTCTACCGGACGATCGATCACCTGACTGTGATCGAAGTGACGCCGTCGCTCACCGAACCATTGATGATCTACAATGGTTATTCCAGTATCCAGGTGCGCTTCAACGCGCCGCTGGCAGATACCGATTTTACAAAACTGGTCACCTTTGAACCCAAAGTGTTGGATCAGTACGCCTATAAATCCGAAAACAACACGGTCATGTTTGGTGGATATTTCCAGGGCAGCCAGACCTACCGGATGAACATTTCGGGTGAATTGACTGACCGCTGGGGCCAGGCCCTGGGGAACGATGTGACCTTTGCCTTCACCACCGGGCAGATCTCACCGCAGTTGACCATCCCCCTGCTGACGTATGGTTTTCAGACTCTGTTTGTCACGCCGCAGGATGCTTCTCTGGCATCACAGGTGGTGAATCTGCCTGCAGTCAGCATTTCCGCTGAAACCGCCACGCTGGACCGTTTTCTTGAGGCAGCCACCGATCCGAATGGATTTGGCGATTTGAGTTTTTCCGGGAAGGCCGATTCCTGGCAGCAGGCCTTGCAAGGAGAAGACAATTCATTACATGACGAGGAAATTTTTCTGACCGAAAATGGAGACTCGCTGGAACCCGGTTTGTACCTGTATCAGGTTACGGCTGCGGAACTTCAGTACGCCCCCTGGCCGTTCTTCCTGGTGGTCAGCGATTTCAACATCCTGCTGAAGCGTGGTGACGGTCAAATGCTGGCGTGGGTGGTGAACCTGCAAAGCGGCCAGCCGGCGGCCGGTTATTCACTGGATGTGTACACTACGGGCGCTGAATCAATCGGGAGCTGTACCACCGATACCGATGGGCGCTGTGAATTTACTTTTCCGCAGACGCTGGATTTGATGAAACCACTCGTGGTGGTGCACGGGCAGCCGGGCGATCCGGATTTTGCCGCGGCATCCGATTCATGGCGGCTGGGCGTCAGCGGGTCCAATTTTGGCCTGTATTCCTACGGCGGTAACGGATTGACCGCCTATCTGTACACCGATCGGCCTATCTACCGACCCGGCCAGACGGTGTATTTCAGGGTGATCGCCCGCCAGAAGAATAACGCGCGCTATACGGTACCGGATCTGGGTGAGGTGCATGTAGAGGTGTACGGCAAGATGATCGAGGAAACCGGCGAAGTGCCCGTGATCGAAACCATCACCGTGCCGCTTTCCAACTATGGTACCGGCTGGAGCTCGTTTGTGATCCCCGAAGATTCTGGGGCGGGTTATTACTCCATGCGCATCACCGAACTGATCGACAGCTATCTGGGTTTTCAGGTGGCAGATTATCGCAAACCAGAGATTGATCTGGAACTGGAATTTGCCCGGCCCGAAATCAACCAGGGTGAAGATCTCCGGGCCGATCTTTCGGCAACCTATTATTTTGGATCACCGGCTGCCAATGTACCGGTTCACTGGACGTTGTATTCGGCGATCGATTCGTTTGACCTGCCATACAATTACCAGACCGGCAATCAGGCCTCCATGTGGCAGATGGATTACTGGCGTTACAGTGAGAACGCGGGTTTTGGCTTATACATTACCGAAGGCTCCGGGCAAACCGGCCCGGATGGAAGCCTGAAAATCGACATCCCGTATGACCAGATTGCTGATCAGGTGGGAGGCAGCGATTTACAGCGCCTGACCATCGAAGCGACCATCACAGATGGAAGCGCGCTGCCGGTCAGCACACGCGGAAGCATGCTGATGCACCCGGAAGAGTACTACATCGGTGTGCGTCCGGAACAATGGACCGGCAGAGCCGGCGAGCCGCTTGGTTTTGCTATACAAACAGCCGATCAGCAAAAAGAGCCGGTGGGCGGTATTGAACTGGCGGCTGTGCTCAAACGAATCCATTGGACGACCAAAATAAATGAGGTGAGCGGGTACACTGAATCGGTGCCGGACTATATCACCGAATCCAGCGTCAGTCTGGTCACCAATGAGAATGGTCAATCCCGTATTGAAATGACCCCGGAAGAACCCGGAACGTATATTTTGGAGGTTACCGGCGGCAATGCTTCCACCCAGGTGGCGGTGTGGGTGGGCGGAAGCGGCAGCGTTTCGTGGCCATCACTCAACAACGAGCAGTTGTCTGTTCAGATGGACCAGGACGAATACCAGGTGGGCGATACTGCGCATCTGTTTATCCCCAATCCGTTTGAGCAAGCTCTGGCGTTGATCACGGTGGAACGGGCTGATATATCGCAGTCCGCCGTGCTGCCGATTAACAGCTCACAGCTGGATTATGAGTTGAACATCGAACCGGAATACGCGCCAAATGTATACGTCAGCGTGACCTTGCTGAATGTGGTAGGAAACGGGGTGCGCGAGTTCAGGCAGGGATATGTGATGGTGCCGGTGAACCCGCGTGAACTGACCTTGCAGGTGAAGCTGCAGGCTGATCCGCCGGCCGCCGAACCGGGCGAAAGTGTGGTTCTTTCACTCACCGCGCTGGATGCCGAGGGCAACCCGGTGCAGGGAGAATTCTCGATCAGCCTGGTGGATAAGGCGGTACTGGCTCTGGCGGAACCAAATGCCTACGATATTTTGAAGACTTTCTACACCATCCAGCCTTTGAATGTGAATTCAGGCATGTCCCTTTCTGTGTATGCCGCCCGAGAAAATCCGCTTGCGGCTGGTGGACGGGGCGGAGGCGGCGGTTCGATGGAGAGCCTTTTTGTGCGGGAGGATTTTAAGGACACGGCTTACTGGAATGGAAACGTGGTCACCGATGAAAACGGCCAGGCTGAAGTGGTGGTGCCGCTGCCTGATAATGTGACCACCTGGGTAGCTCTGGCTCGCGGATTGACGCAGGATACCCTGGTTGGTGAAACGGAAATTGAGGTGGTGGTGAGCCGCCCCCTGATGGTGGACCCGTTGACGCCGCGGTTTGCCGTGGCTGGAGATCACATGCAAATGGCGGCCATGCTGTACAACCACACCGCCGCTGACCTGACGGTGGATGTAAAACTCCAGGCGACCGGTTTCACTTTGGGAACCGGCTCGGCCGAAACCCAAACGGTGGATATTCCAGCGGGCGGGTCGCAGCGTGTGAACTGGTGGGGCACCGTACAGAGCACCGATGTGATCGACGTGACCGTGTTTGCATCGGCCGGAGAATTTGAGGATGCTGCCACACCCGAAGATGGCGCTATCCCGGTTTTGCATTACAGTTCACCGCAGACATTTGCGACCAGCGGTGTTTTGATGGAGGAAGGCGAGATTCTGGAGACGGTCAGCCTGCCGCATACCTGGCAGCCCACCGGTGGAAAATTGACGGTGGAGGTAGCACCCTCATTGGCGGCATCCATTCTGACCGATCTGGAGGCATTAAAGGACTTTGATCTGCCTTTCACCGAGACGATTATCTCAAGAATGCTGCCCAATCTGGAAATGCTTGCCGCGGTGCGTACCTTTGAACTGGACGATGCCAATCTGACGGATGAACTCTCCGCTGAGATACAGAATGGACTGGATGATCTGAAGAATCTGCAAAATTCGGATGGGGGGTGGGGCTGGACCAAAGGTTTCGAAAGCGAAACCTATTTGAGCAGCTATGTGTTGATGGGTCTGACCCGGGCCGCTGAGGAAGGTTTCACGGTGGATACGGAGATGATCAGCCGGACGCAAACATTCCTGACCGGGGCGCTTGAAAGCCCCTACCCGGATATGAAAGCCGAGAAGCTGGATGAACAGGTATATATCAATTATTCGCTGGTGGCTTCCGGAGCCCCGGGTATCAACGGCACTTTGTTTATGGAATACCGTGACCGGCTGAACCCATGGGCAAAGGCCATGCTGGCATTGACGCTGGCCGATCAAATGCCGGAAAGCAGCGAGATTGCCAATCTGATCAGCGAGGTGGAAAGCCTAGCACAGCAAACTGCCACCGGCGTGCATTGGGCTGAGAACTCGCAGGATTACCGTATCATGGGCTCCACATTATTCAGCAGTTCGGTGGTGATTTATTCGCTGGCAAAACTGAACCCGGCTTCCAGCCTGCTGCCGGGCGCAGTCCGCTATTTGACCGCGCACCGGAAGGCCGGCGGCGGATGGTCAACCAGTTATGAAAGCGCCTGGTCGTTGCGGGCTCTGATTGAGGTGATGAAAGGCACCGGCGAGATGCGCTCGAATTTTGAGTATGCCGCCACACTCAACCAGAACGAAGTGATTTCCGGCCAGGCGCAGGGCCTGGAACAGCGCACCACCGTCACCGGCGTGATCCCGCTGGCGGATTTACTGCAGGATGCACCGAACGCGCTGCGCATCCGCAGGGGCGGCGGAGATGGCCGATTGTACTACCGCGCCTATCTGCAGCTCGACCGCCCGGTGGAGGAGATCCAGCCGTTAGAGAAGGGCCTTTCCATTCAGCGTTCCTACTCCCTGTGGGGTGAGAGTTGCTCGGTAGAAAGTTGTACGTTCATCAATGAGTACAACCTGAGCGATCAGGATGCTCCGGTGCTGGCTCACATCACAGTAACCGTGCCCGAAGAGATGTATTACGTGGTGGTGGAAGACTGGCTGCCGGCCGGCGCGGAGATCGTCGATCCCTCTTTATTGGTGTCACAACAGGCGGTGGGTCTCTCCGAAGATGTGATCATGGGATCGATCAATCCTGAAACGAACCAGTGGTCAAACTGGTACTTTGGGCAGCCGGAGATCCGCGCCGATCACGTGCTCTGGGTGGCCAGTTATTTGCCCGCCGGAACGTATGAATTGACCTACAAATTCATCCCTTATCTGGCCGGTGAGTTTCGCACCCTGCCGGCGCGTACCTGGCAGTACTACTTCCCTGAAGTGGAAGGAGCTTCAGCCGGGACCATCTTCACCATTGGGGAATAACCCCCACACAGAATCAACAAAAAACCGCCGGAGTACAACTCCGGCGGTTTTACTTTGACAATGAGATTACTTCTGATCGCGAACGTACACACGCGGGACGCGGAAGTTGATGTTGGTAGAGGCATCCACTTCGATGGTTTTCCAGGTCTTGCAGATGTCTTCCAGGTAGATGGCTTCCTTGCCGGATTCACCAATCAACACCACTTCGGTGCCAACCGGATACGGTTTGGGCAGCAGAACCATGGTCTGATCCATGCACTCGGAACCGACCACCGGTACACGTACACCATCGATCAGCATGGTGTTGCCCATTTTGCGCCGATATCCATCGCCGTAGCCCACCGGCAGTGTGCCGATATAGCCGTCCTGTTGCAGGGTATAGGTTTGCCCGTAGCCAATGCCTCCGCCTTTGGGGACGAATTTGCAGGCTGCCAGCAAGACCTTCCACTCGAAGGCGTGGCGCATGGTGCTGGGGTAGGGGGTGTTGTCGCGGAAGGCCAGGCCGGTGACGGCTGAGCCGGAGCGAACCATGTTGAAATAACCATCAGGTTCGTAATACGAGCCGGCCGAGTTGGCCAGATGCACCCATTTGGGCAGAAGACCGGCCTGGGTGATGGCATCCACGGCCTTTTTCATGCGGGCGGTCTGGATGGGGGTGAAGGGATCACCGGGGGTGGTGGCATTGGCATAATGGCTGAACATACCATCGATGTGAATGCCGCCCAGTTCATTGGCGCGTTTGGCCAGGGGTACAACTTCTTCAGGAAGCACGCCCAGGCGGTTCATACCGGTATTTACCTTTAAGTGAACCAGAACCGGTTTACCGGCGGCTTTTCCGCGCTGTGAATAGAGTTCCGCGGCTTCAAAACTGTGCATGTTAAGGGTCACGCCGCTCGCGATGGCTTCATCCACCTCATCGGCGGTAGCCATGCCCAGCACCAGGATGGGTGCGGTAATACCGGCGTTGCGCAGCACTCTTGCTTCACCGTAGCGGGCAACACCCAGCCAGGAAGCTCCGGCAACCAAAGCTGCCTTGCCTACTTCCACAGCCCCGTGACCATACGCATCAGCTTTGACAACTGCCAATAAAGGCCGGTTGGTGTGTGACAGCAGAAATCGAACATTTGATTCGACTGCATCGAGATTCACTTCAACCCAATTCGGATAAGATCCCTTTTCCATTATTGTTCCTCTGCGATTTTCACATTCCCAGATTTGACAACCCGTAAGGACGGGCAGCCACGATGAATGGTTTTATCAGCCTGACATTATAATCCAGTTTGTTTATGATTGATGTGCAATCATTCTTGCATTCATGATAATATTCATCATCCTTTTTATTTGATGATCGACCCGGATGAACTATCCCTGATTGATTTGCCTGATTCATGATGCAGCGATTTGACGTTTTTACCCTTTTTCCTGAGATGCTGCTGCCGTATTTTTCGGTCAGCATTCTCCAGCGGGCCATCGAAAACGGCCTGCTTCAGGTGGACGTACACAACATCCGCGATTGGGCGCTGGATAAACATCATGTGACCGATGATGCCCCGTACGCCGGCGGCGGTGGCATGGTGATGAAACCTGAGCCTATTTTCTCGGCCGTAGAGAGCGTTTTGGGTAACCCGCCTGAATGCCCGGTGATTTTGCTCACCCCGCAGGGCAGGCAATTTACCCAAAAGGTGGCCGTCGAGCTTTCGCAATACAGCCGGCTGGCGTTGGTTTGCGGCCGTTACGAAGGTGTGGATGAACGGGTGCGCGAGCATCTTGTGACGGATGAACTGTCGATTGGGGATTTTGTGGTCACCGGCGGTGAGCTGCCCGCGTTGATCATCATCGATGCGCTGACCCGCCTGATCCCGGGTGCTCTGGGCGATCCGGATGCCTCATCGGATGACTCGCATGCCACTGGGCTGCTGGAATACCCGCATTACACCCGCCCGCCGGAATTTCGCGGCTGGAAGGTGCCGGATGTGCTGCTCTCAGGCAACCATGCCGGGATCAACAAATGGCGCCGGCAGCAATCCCTGCTGCGCACCCTCAAACGCCGTCCCGATCTGCTGGAGAAGGCCGATCTTTCCAAAGATGATAAAAAATTCCTGCCAAACCTGCCGGATGAACAAAATCCCATACCCTGAAAGGGACCCGAGCCATG
>DAISXR010000113.1:7311-10377 GCA_036825755.1 Anaerolineaceae bacterium | reverse complement strand
ATAGGCGCCTATTTTCAATCTAATCCATCGGGAGCACGCTGTGCTCCCCTACGAAACAAACGGAGAATGTCGGGTTCAACGAAGATCATCTGTCAACCATTGATAGGGGCGGTCAGTGACCGTCAGCAAAAAAGGGAGCACGCTGTGCTCCCCTACGGAATAAACGGGAATTGTTGGGTTTCAGACATTCGTCTTCAACCCAACCTACACACTCATCACTACACACTTTACACTAAACACTTACTCCTGCTTCCAGCAGTGTGAGCGTGCCGGCGTCCACATCCAGCTCGGCCTGGCAGCCCAGCGGCAGCGTCGTTTGATCCTCGATGTGCCCGATCATCAACCCCCTCAGCACCGGCATACCCAGCCCCGCGCAGCGATCCACCAGGATCTCTTCCACGGTGAGCTGTTTGGCCCACGATGCCGAGGTCTTGCAATCGGTGAACTTGCCAAACACGATCCCGGCGCATTTTTGCAGGGCGCCTGCCAGCCACAACTGCGTCAGCATGCGATCCACGCGGTAGGTGGCCTCGCCCACCTCTTCAATGAACAGGATGCGTCCATCCAGATCCGGCATGAAGGGTGTACCGCACAATGTCGCCAGGAGTGAGAGGTTCCCTCCCGCCAGCGGACCGCGCGCCTTACCGCCGCGGATGCGCGTGAGGCGATTGGCTTTCTCCACTTTACCGGGAGCCGGCTCAAAGACAGGCGGGGTGCCCAACTGCACATTGCTTTGCCCGTCCAGCACCACTTTTTTGAATTCGCTGTACGTGTAGGAGCTGAAGGTCTGCGCGCCGATGGGTCCGTGAAAGGTGACCAGCCCGGTGTTTTTATGGATTCCATTGAGCAGGCCGGTGATATCGCTGTAACCCATCAGCAGCTTGGGGTTGGCGCGGATCATGTCCATCTGCAAATACGGCAGAATGCGCGGTGAGCCCCACCCCCCGCCGATACAGATGATGCCATCCACCTGCTCGTCGGCAAAGGCGGCATTCAGATCGGCGGCGCGATGCTGGTCTGGTCCGGCCAGGTATCCCCAGCGTTCATACAGATGGACGCCGGGTTTTACCTTGAAGCCCAGTGATTCGACGGTTTCGATGGCGGCGCGGATGCCTTCATCTTCGTTCTGAGGGCTGGCCGGTGCCACCAATGCCACGGTGTCACCCGCTTTGAGACGTTTCGGCTTAAGCAGTGATACTTCAGGGTTCATGATTTACTCCGTTGATTGGGGTGAGTTATCCAGATCTGACAGGATTGATTTTGACAAGTTGATCAATCCCGGTTATTATGAATTACAACTTTATTGGTTTCACTGAGGATAGTATATATTAAAAGGTAAAAAACATGCTCGATTTTTCGCCTCTTCATCAAAAGAAGACCTCCATCGTCAGAATGGCTGAGGCCATGACGCCCGATGACTTGCGTGAAGCAGCGGAGAGTGTGTACACATACATTCTGGATCAGCTTTCGGTTTGTGAAGACCGCGATGTGGTCTTTCAACCTGAAGATCCCAGCGCCATAGACCCCTACACGCTCAATGCAGAGGAACTGCATATCGCCTGGACGCTCGCGCACGTCATCGTCCACCTGAACGCCTCCAATGAGGAATCAGCTTTCCTGGCCGCCGAGTTGGCCCGCGGTGTTGAATTTCACGGCCGCTCCCGCCATGAAGTGCCCTGGCAGGAGGTGACCACCATACGGCAGCTTCGCCTGCTTACCTTACAAAGCCAGAAATTCCTGCTGGCCAGTCTGGATCTGTGGCCTGATCCGCCGCATTATGAGACCACCTACAGCCCGTGGGCCAGCGCTGGCATTGTAGATGCCCGCGGTCGTTTTCTGCTGGGTCTCAAACATACCGACGATCATCTTCCGCAAATCCGAGAAATCATCCGTCAATCGAAGGCAGCCATCGAAACACGGGTATAAACGCGCTGCATCCTAACGAAAAAAAACCGGGTCACATCACAGTGATCCGGTTGCACATTTTCTGTTGACCCCTGCCGATTGCCGGGAGGCGAGTGCTGCCATTGGGATTAAGGGAACAGTTCCTGCGGTTTGCTGCGTCTACGGCGGTATTCCACGTACCCCAGCAGCAGGGCAATCCCCAATGCTGCCGTGACGAAGTGGGCCAGGTTGAGAAAATCGGATACCTCCAGAACAAACGCCGCCAGACACGCCCACACAACACCTGCGTATCCAAACAGCAGCGCGCTCTTTTCATCGAAAGAGACATCCCGCCAGCTCCGATTGAGAGTCAGCCAGATCAGAATCGTCAGGCTGCCGGCCAGCAGGGCCAGCCACGGGCCAAACCAGGCAAAAAAGACCTTTGGTCCGCCGTACGGCAGGGTGGAAAATCCAATGCCGTCCAGCGAGGTCAGCAGCTGCACCCCCTCTCCGCCTGCCAGGATCAACAGCAGATCACGCAGAATTGCTCTTTGATGGGCAAAGGACGTATTGTCCATGGTTCGCCTCCTCACCGGTTATTCGCTTTCCAGTACCGCCTGGATTTTCTCACTCACACCCGCTGCCCTGAATATGACAATATTCCGCTGGATGAACCGCCGCAGCAGATCCAAGCCGGAGGAAGTCAGTTGATAGTAGCGGCGGTCCGGTCCCTGCCCGGTGGGTTCCAACCGGCTGGAGACGATGCCCACCTCTTCAAAGCGCCGCAGCGCCCGGTACAGGCTGTTCTCTTCCGCGCTGATGCTTCCCTGGCTGAGCTGTTCTAGCTGTTCGCGCATCTCGAGCGGATAACATGGGCGCTGATGAAGCTGCAGCAGGATCCAGAAGCTGAGCAGCCCCTTTTTGTAGTTGGCCTCCCAGTTGGCCAGCAAAAAATCCAAATCGGCAGCAGAAGGATTGTTTTTCATGAAATATCCAAAGGTATTATACCAATAGTATAGTATACCTTTCCTTTTTTGTCAAGCTGATATAAAATAAATGGGTACCGATCAAAAGAAAACCGGAAGTAGACAAAGTGAGCGAGTCGTCCTGTTCAAAAAACGCTTCGAAGAAATTTTCACACCCATCCGAAGAGACCTTTTCCAAAGTACTTGATTTTTACGG
>DAISXR010000113.1:0-7211 GCA_036825755.1 Anaerolineaceae bacterium | reverse complement strand
ACGGGCCTGACGCTCAACTATTTGCTGGGCAACCTGCGCACCCGCCTTCCGGCCAGCCTGGAAGTATGCGTGCTGTTCAACAAGGCCGCCAAACGCCTGATCGACATCCCCGTCAAATACAAGGGCTTCGACCTGCCGGATCAATTTGTGGTGGGGTACGGGCTGGATTACCGCGAGAAATACCGCAATCTGCCCTTTGTAGGGCTGCTCAAAGCGGAACAAATCATCAACGGAAACGGAAAAGGTTAAAAAAGTACAGGGGTTCCGAGTAACCTTTGCTTCTCACTTAAGTCAATACTTTCTCCGTTTCGGATTATTGACCAGGATTTCATCGCACCTTTTGAAAACTGCAGAAGATAGAAAATGATATTACTGATTGACTATCTTCATTTCATCAGGACTTCTGCTTTAATCTCCCTTAGGCTCCAGTTCAACCCCTTCCCCCTGTCTTCCGACCTATAAGGATTGACTTTCTTCGCCTTTGTCAGTGAGTTGCTCCAATTTCTTGGAACGCCCTGTAAATTCATTATAGCGATTCCGGTATGGCGAGTCAAGTACTCAATCCGGATTCTCATATCCTAATGAGTCTCTAATCCATCGCTTCGAGTAGAATCATCCCATGACCGAACCTCAGCTTTCCATCACTCATCTGCAGGTTTTACAAACCCGGGCCGGATACACCGCTCACTTCATGGAAGTAGAGCTATGGACGCCGGTGATCCAGGCGATATGCACCGGCGTCGGCCTCGAGTGCCGGCAAATTAGGGCTGGTACAGCGGGTACGTTTCCGGTATTTTTGCTGGACGATCGCTATGTGATCAAGTTTTTCGGCCCGTTGTTTGAAGGCCGGCGTTCAGCCCGGGTGGAAATGGCTGTGGACGCGTCGTTGGCGGCTCAACCCGGTTTAGCGGTGGCTCGTATCCTGTTCAGTGGGCAGGTTCCCGGAACTGAAAGCGAGTGGCAGTACCTGATCTACAACCTCATTCGGGGCAACAGCTACCGGGATGACCGCAGCCGCATCTCGCAGGAGAATCAACTCAACATCGCACGCCAACTGGGCCAGATGATGCGCCGGTTTCACAGCCTGCCCGTCCCACAAGAACCCGCCGATGTTTTCCCAGTTGAATGTAGCGCATACCAGGCCAGACTGCACGGCTGGTTTTCATCCCGCCTGCAGGCGGTGGATGGGCCTTTGTATGCCCGGTTGGGGCTTCCGGCTCACCTGGCGACCCAGGCAGAGGGGTACTTGGCGCGAAATGCCCAACCCCCGGCGGATGATCCGCTGCACCTCATCCACGCCGACCTAACTGCCGATCACCTGTTGGGTGAATTTGAGGGCGGAGAGTGGCATATCAACGGATTGATTGACATGGGCGATTGCATGACTGGTGATCTGTACTACGAACTGGCCGCATTGTTTCTGGATCTCTTCTCGGCAGATAAATCACTGCTCTCGGTCTTCCTAAATAGCTATGGTTTCCCGGAAGATCTTTTGCCTGCGTTCCCGCAGCGCTGCCTGTGCGCCGCCCTGCAGCATCAGTTCAACGTGTTCAGCCCGCTGTTTGAAAATCAGCCCGCCCTGGCTCAGGCCCCTAATCTTGATCATTTGGCACAGTGGGTATGGGGACTTTCGTCCCCTTTTTCTGCCTCACACAGCTGAGCCGGCAGGAAACCTGTTTTCGGATGGTATACTTTCAAATAGAGTTGGAATTTTACAAATCGAGAAAGTAATGACCACACCAAACGAACAGGATATTAATCGCAGTTTCCTTTATACCGATATGTATGAACTGACCATGGCGCAGGTGTATTACCGCATGGGCATTCATGAACAGCAGGCGCAGTTCGATCACTTTTTTAGAAGTTATCCCGATTATGGCATCCACCACGCCGGCTACTGTGTGAACGCCGGCCTGGAATGGTTTATGAACTGGCTGTCGAATGTGCAGATCCAGAAACACGAGTTGGATTATCTGCGCCAGCAAAAAGGTCGCACCGGCGTGCCGCTCTTTCAGGATGATTTTTTAGAATGGCTGTCCAAAAACTTTTGTTTTGACAACCTGACCATTTATGCCGTCCCTGAAGGCCGCGTGGTGCATCCCAATACACCGCTCACTGTCGTCACCGGCTCATTAGCCATTGCACAGTTACTGGAAACCTCGCTGCTCAACCATCTCAACTTCCAGACGCTCATCGCCACCAAGGCCTCGCGGATTAAGGAAGCCGGCCGCGGCAACACCGTGCTCGAATTTGGCATGCGCCGCGCCCAGTACACCGGTGGAAATGCCGGCGCGCGGGCCGCCCTGATCGGCGGGGTGGATTTCACCTCCAATACCGGCATGTCCTATCTGATGGGTTACCCGCCCAAGGGCACACATGCCCACAGCATGGTGCAAGCATTTATGGCCATGGGCGGCACCGAACTGGATGCCTTCCGGGCCTATGCTGAGGTGTTCCCCGACGAATGCCTCTTGCTGATCGATACGATCGACAGCCTGGAGAGCGGCCTGCCCAATGCCATCACGGTTTTTGACGAATTACGCCGTAAAGGCCATACACCGGTGGGTGTGCGGCTGGATTCAGGTGACCTGGCTTACCTGAGCGTTCGCGTGGCGCGAAAATTAAATGATGCCGGTTACCCCAATGCCCAGATCGTGCTGTCCAATGAACTGGATGAGATTGTGCTGTGGCAGATCCTCACCCAAATCCAGGAAGAAGCCCCTGAACTGGGTCTGGAGCCGGATGACGTCATCAAACGATTGGTTTACGGTGTTGGAACCCGTCTGATCACCTCGCACGGTGATTCAGCGCTGGATGGCGTGTACAAACTGGTCGCCATTCAAAAAGACGGCAAGTGGAAACCGGCCCTGAAAATCTCCGAAAACCCGGTCAAGATCCCCAATCCCGGACAAAAAGAGGTCTGGCGGGTGTATGACAAGCGCGGAAAAGCTTACGCCGATCTGATTGGCCTACGAGAGGAAGATCCGCGTAACCAGGAAGTCATCACCCTGCACCACCCCACCCAGCATGAGGTATACCATCAGCTCAAGCGCAGTGAGGTGAGCCGCTGTGAACCGCTGCTGGAAGAGGTGATGAAAAACGGACACATCACCTACAAGCCGGTCTCCATCGAAACAATCCGTGAACGCCGCAAGGAAGATCTGTCCCGTTTGGATCTGGGCGTCAAACGGATCCTGAACCCGCACATTTATCACGTTTCGCTTACCCCCAGGCTGTTTCGTTTGAAACAGGAATTGATCAAACGCTGGGAAACAAACGGCGAAGAGACCATTGACTAGAGACAGATCCCCATCCACGGATGGGGATTTTCCTTAATAGAAAAATGCCATACCGTTTTGTCCTGGATGACTCAAATTACTCACACTTTTCCAGCGGAAGGGTGTTTTACTCGGCTGCCGGTCAGCCGGCTTTTCCCGTCCGGCTGGCGAGCGAGGTGTTTCAGCGTTGTTTGAATATCCTGCGGATGGATGGTAGAACCGGGCCGTTGTCCATCTTCGACCCGTGCTGCGGCGGGGCATATCACCTGGCTGTGCTGGCTTTCCTGCACGGGCCGGAGATCGCTCGTATCGCCGCCTCGGATGCGGACCCCGCAGTGCTACAGACAGCCCGGCGAAATTTGGATCTGCTGTTACCGGGTGGGTTGCAACGCCGCCGGGAGGAGATCCAGACTCTGCTGGATCAATACGGCAAGGATTCTCACTGCCAGGCTCTGGCGAGCATAGATTATTTACAGAACCTATTGGATACCGGGGGAAATATACCTCCGGTAACCGTCTGCTTCCAGGCCAATGCCCTTGACCGCGCCAGCCTGCAGAATCACATCAGCGGCCGGCAGTTCGATCTGTTGCTAACGGATGTGCCCTACGGCTTGCACTCGCAGTGGCTACTGGCGGAAAATTTACAGCAGCCGGATACCTCACCCCTGTACCGGCTGCTGGAGGCCGTCATTCCCTTTTTAGCGCCGGGTGCGCTGGCTGCCATTGCGTCGGATAAGGGCCAGAAAGCCATACATGAGCGTTACTCCCGCGTGGAGCGCTTTCAGATCGGGAAAAGAAAAATCGAAATCTTGCGCCTGCTGCCGTAAACCTGCTTCTGGATTAACTCCCTCCAATTGATAAGCACATTCCAGTTGTATTTTCCTTCCTTATTTTGTATACTTTACCTGAATCAAGAGGTCGGACCTCTTACCAGCAGTATAAGGAGGGCCCCATTCCCAACCAAACCCCACTTCCCGTATGGGAAAATCCCCAGAAACCTGCCGAGCTTACCTACCAGAGCCTGGTCAATTCCATTCTGGATGGCTCGCTGCCGGCTCACAGCAATCTACCCAATGAGCACCGCCTGGCCGAGGCGCTGGGGGTCACCCGTTCCACCCTGCGTGAAGCTCTGCAAAAGCTGGCCGCCAACGGGATGATCGAAATCCAGCACGGCAAGCCCACCCGTGTGTGCGACATCTGGCGTGAAGGCAACATGAACACGCTTTCCACCATCGTGCAAACGCAGTTCTCGCGCATGAGTGTTGAATGGGTGCCGCAAATCCTGCAGGTACGCACAGCCCTGGCTCCGGAATACATTGCTCTTGCAGTCGAAAATCACCCCGCTCAGGTGGAAGAGTTTCTGGAGGGTATTCTCAACCGCCTGACCGACGATGCCGCCAGTTATGCGGAGGCAGACTGGAGTATGCACCATACCCTGACGGTGCTTTCAAACAATCCCATTTATACGCTCATTCTCAATGGTTTCAAGGATTATTACCTGCTGATGGCACCCTTTTATTTTTCACTGGCTGTTTCCCGCAAGGTCAGCCGCGATTTCTATTCTGCCCTGAAACAGGCGGCTGCACAACACAACCCGGCTCTGGCCGCGGATGTCACCCATCGCATAATGACTCAAAGTATTGAATTCTGGAAACAGGCACAGGACGGACATCGTTCCGGTTCATTCTGACAATCAAAAGGAGGGAACCGTGTGGGACTCAGCGTATCGCGAGAGACTGTGGTCCGCTATCACCCAACCCTGGGATTTGCTGGTGATCGGCGGCGGGATCAGCGGAGCCGGCGTGCTGCGCCAGGCATCGCTGGCCGGTTTGAACTGTCTGCTGGTGGAGGCCACTGATTTTTCGTCCGGCACATCCAGCCGTTCATCCAAGCTGGTTCACGGCGGTTTTCGGTATATGCGCAGCCGCCAATTTGATGTGACCCGCGAATCGGTGCGCGAGCGCGATTGGCTCCTGCGAACCGTTCCGGGACTGGTAACCCCGCAGCCGTTTGTCATGCCCAATTATCAGTCTTACCATACCCCTGCATGGCAATTCCGCCTGGGGGTTGCCCTGTATGACCTGTTCGGCATGAAATGGAAACATCAATCCTATTCTGCCCGGCAGGCAGCGGAACTGGTTCCACAACTCAACCCCAATGGGTTGGAGGCCGCCTTTCTTTACGAAGACGCGGCGGTGGATGATTCACGGCTGGTGCTGCGGGTGTTGCAGGAAGCCATGCAAAGCGGTGCTCACGCGTTGAACTATGCCCGGGTGGAGTGTTTGCTGCGCGACCGGCTCGGCCAGGTATGTGGTGCCCTGGTGCATGATACCAGCCGGTCAGACGGCCCTATGGTTGAAGTTCACGCCGGGGTGGTTATCCAGGCTACCGGCCCATGGACGGATGAATTACGCCAGACTCTGGGCGCTGCTCCGCGTATCCGCCAGACGCGCGGCAGCCATCTCATCTTTCAGCGTTCCCGCCTGCCGCTTCAGCAGGCTGTTACCCTGATGCATCCCGTCGATAAACGGGCCATGTTTGCCATCCCCTGGGAAGGGGTGTGCCTGGTGGGCACCACCGATCTGGACCACCGGCAAACCGGCGCGGAACCTTTTACCAGCCAGGAGGAAATGGATTACATCCTTGAAGTGATCCAGGCCATCCTGCCCGGCTGCGAAATATCTGCCAGAGATATCATGGGCAGCATGTCGGGTGTGCGCCCGATTGTCACCAGCGGAGCCGCCGATCCGTCCGCCGAATCGCGCGCGCATGCTGTACTGGAAGAACACGGTTTATTCAGCATCGCTGGCGGTAAACTGACCACCTTTCGCGTCATGGCTGATTCAACGTTGCAGGCGGCCCACAGCCACTTTTCGGGGCGCTCGTTCTCCCATTCGCGTCAGACCATGTTCAGCCCGCTCAAACCGGTGCACGTACCGGCCGGTCTTTCACCGCGCCAGGTTGGCTATCTGGCCGGTCGCCACGGCGCCAACCTGCCAGCTTTGTTCGACTGTCCGGAAGAAGAACTGAGCCCCATCGCCTCGCTGCCCAACCTGTGGGCCGAGCTGCGCCTGGCCGCCCGCAGCGAAAGTGTGCTCCATCTGGATGATCTGCTACTGCGGCGGGTGCGGTTGGGACTGCAGCTTCCGGCCGGTGGGCAGGACTGTTTACCGCGTATCCAGAGCATCGTTCAATCAGAGCTGGGCTGGAGTAATTCGCGCTGGAACCAGGAAGCAGAACGGTATCTGCGCATCTGGCAGAACTATTACAGCCCGCACCCGGGTGAAGTTCCCCAGGAAGCCGAAATTACCGCTGTTTCATTGACCGTGTAACCGTAAATTTCATCCCTCGTTTCCCATCGCATTCCTTCCGCATTACCACCTGACATTCAGGAGAGAAGCCCATGAGCAAAACAGATCATACCGGTTTTACCCCGCATTGGATTGAAGACGCCCCGTTGCCGGGCACCTACCGCTCGCTGCTCAAATGGGGCGACCCATCGGAGTTCAAACACCCAAACCGCGGCCTGTACCGCCTGATGAAAGAAACCTTTGGCCTGCTGGATGCTGATTTCGTCACCCCGCGCGCCACCGGGCAGCAGGCCGTGGATCTGGATTTACCCTGCCGGCTGGAGCCGCGCATTCTGGAGGCTCTGCGGGACATGGTGGGAGAGGAAAACGTCCATACCGATGTCTACCGGCGCATCAAAAACGCATACGGCAAAAGCATGCTCGATGACCTGCGTCTGCGCCGCCATCAAATCGAAAACCTGCCGGATGCCGTGGTATGCCCGCGCAGCCAGGCGGATGTGGAAAAACTGGTCGCGTTCTGCGATGCAGAGAAGATCCCTTTATACGTGTTTGGCGCTGGTTCCAGCGTCACACGTGGAACCGAGGCTGTGCTGGGCGGCATCACGCTGGACATGAGCGTATA
>DAISXR010000112.1:0-10401 GCA_036825755.1 Anaerolineaceae bacterium | reverse complement strand
ACGCGCTGCTGCTGACCGCCCGACATCTGACCGGGCAGGTTGTTCAGGCGTTCGCTTAATCCCAGGCGCGAGAGCAGCTCACGGGCGCGCAGTTTACCGGCTTTATCCAGGCGATTATTCAGGCGCAGCATCAGTTCCACATTCTCCACCGCGCTCAAATACGGCACCAGGTTGTTCGCTTGAAAGGTAAATCCGATTTTCTCGCGGCGCAGCAGCACCCGCTCGGCATCGCTCATCCCGGCCAGGTCTTCTCCATCCAGCAGGATCTGCCCTGAGCTGGGTTTCAGCAGCGCGGCCAGCATGGATAACATGGTGGTTTTCCCGGATCCGCTGGGACCCACCAAAGCAACAAACTCACCCGCCGCCACCTGAAGTGATACGTCGTTGACGGCGAAAATGGTACCCGCATCGGCCTGATACTGTTTGACCACGGCACGGGTTTCAAGGGCATAGTGATTGGAAGCAGGTATCGTGTTCATGAGTTCAACCCCAATGCCTTCAGAGGCTCAATACGCACCGCGTAACGGATGGAAGCCAATCCGCCCAGCGGACCAATGACCAGCAGCGCCGCGAGCGCGATGGCTGACGTGGTGCCGTTGAAGACAATCGGCACGGTGGGCGGGAAGGACAGCGAAAACAACCAGGTCAGCAACCCGCCAATGGCCACGCCGATGATCGTGATGACCACAATCTGGATCACCGAGGCCGCCGCGACAATGGGGTTGGAGGTGCCGATGGCCTTCAACACGCCAATCTGCGATACCTTTTGAAGAATCTGGATCTGGAAGAAGCCGCCGATCACCAGAATGCCGATAAACAGGGTAAAGCTGCCCTGCGTATTTAATGTGCTCTGCTGGGCTGAATATCCGGGCAACGCCTGGATGGCTTCCTTGAGGGTGGCAACATCCACGTTTTCAACCTGGTCAGCGATCGCTTGCCGGACTGTCTCAACATTCTGCGGATCTGTCACCCGCACCGCGATCACATTGGCGGTTGCATCGGCAAAATTTAGCTCTGCCTCCGACTGCGGGCGAACCCGGTCCCAGGTGTTGAAAGGAACAAATACAGACGGCTGCAGGCTGTACTGCTGATTGGACGAGATCCCGACGATCTTCAGGGTGTATTGCGCATCCTCGGTACCCTGGGTGACGTTCAGCGTCAGTTCATCACCCACTGCCAGGTTGGATCGAATGGCAGTACTGCCATCGATAATCACCTCGTCGGCATCCAACCCGCTGAGCTGACGGCCCTCTATCACTGGCGGTTCGCCGATGTGCCCGGGCTCCACACCTAAAAGAGCTACCTTGAGAGGCTTTTGGTCACCGGATAGTGTCAGCGTGGCGTTGGCGGTCCCGATCATCCCGGCATCATCCACGCCCTCAACATTGCGTATCTCGTCCACCCGGTCGGTAGCCAGGCGGCTGGCGGCAATGAGCAGGTCAGATTTTGCGCGGTAAACCAGCAGTTCGCCGTCCAGCTTGGAGATGTACTCGCGGTTGCCGTTCCCCAGCCCCTCGCCGAGCGCGGCGATAAACAACACCAGCAGGGTGATCAACGCGATCACCAGACTCACAAGCAAAAACCGCCCGCGGTTACGCCAGATTTCCTTTAATGCCAGATAACCCGCCACAGATAAGGAGTGGATCATGATTTCACCTCGGGTTTGTCTTCTTCATTCTGTACACCCGGCCCAACCGGGCCTTCAAAGGGAGCATTCCAGCCCGTGGAGAGTACACCGCCCAGTAATAAATCCAACGGGGGATGATCGGCGATATTGTCATAGTAATAAGGCAGCTCAATCTTCCCATCCCGCCCGATGATGAACGTGGCTGACATCTGCATGGCATCCTGGCCTTCAGGCGGGTTTTCCACCCGGTACCCCTTTTTACGAGCACGCGAAATGGCCGACCAAACTTTTGGGTTCAGGAAAGTTTGAAACACATTTCCGCGTTCCAACCCATAAGCCCGGTACGCCCGCCGTTCAGGATCGGCAAGCACCAGCAGGTTAGGCGCGAACAATTTGGCAAATTCGCCTGTCAGACCCGGCGTTCCCTGCGTGATCACGGCAATACCCAACCCGGATTTCTCGATGCGGTCTTTACCGGCGACCAACTCATCCAGCATTTCTTTACACTGCGTGCAGCCAAAATGGCGTGTGAAAGCCAGCAGTAAAGGCTTTTCCGCCCACAGGCTGGAAAGCTGCACCAGATCTCCCGATGGTGTTTGCAGTGCCAGATCCGGAGCGCTGCTGTTGAAATTTAATTTTTTGGGATTTACCATACCGTCTCCTCAGTGAACAACATGAACCGACTAAACAGATAAGAATTTTAACAACATTTCCGGAGCAAAGACCCGGGAATTTTTATTTACTTTTGTAACATCCAACTAGTGATCAAATTACTCACACAGTCAGGAATCTGGGAAAAATGGGTTGAAAAGAACCAGAAAAAGTGTTACACGGGTGAAGGGTCAAACCTCTGAGAGCGGTAAATCAATCGGCTGTTCAGACCCGTCAGCCATGCGTTCACAGCAATACCCAATTTTACACCACAAATTCTATCTTATTCCGGTAATTTCAGGGTTCGTTCATGCATGTTCTACCGGGTTTACCATGCATTTGTATAATCCCCAATTTAAGATTCCAACCATGACAAATTGCATCTCTTGTTTACATAAACCGGTAATCGTTAAGAAAAACATACTGCCTGCAGACCAGGCAGTATGTGACAACCCATTATTGATTCAAATCAGTTCAGTTTTTTGATTTTGGTGAAGAAAAACAGTAACAACGCGAAGAACAACTGTACACTGGCCAGAATCAATACCGCCGTGGGAGTGCTCAGGTGATCCGCCAGCGAGCCGGCCAGCAAAGATCCGATGGGTGACATGCCCAACAGTACCAGCGTGTATATGCTCATGACCCTTCCGCGCAATTCATCCGGCACGATGTGCTGCACCAGGTTATTGGTGAGGTTCACATAAATAATATATGACCAGCCGACAAACACCAGCGTGATCAGCGACAAAGGGACTGATCGTATGAATGAAAACGCAATCAGCAGTACCGGAAACAGCAGCGACCCAACCGTCAGCATTCTTCCCTTGCGGATGGTGGAGATCATCGAAGCAATCATCAGCGCCGCTATCAGTGCGCCTGCCCCACGCGAGGATTGCAGCCAGCCATTGGTGATCGAGTTACCATGCAGCACATCCACCGCCCAGGCCGGGATTAAGGTGGTATACGACAGGCCAAATACACTGGTCACCGCCAGCATGCCGATCAAAATCAGGATGGTTTTATTGTGGAAAACATAACTGACCCCCACCTTCATATCATGGATGGGATCCATGCGCGTGGTGGGTGCGATGAAGGGCGCGAACTGCATTAATGAAAGCGCAATCAACACCGCGATATAGGAAACGCCGTTGATGGTAAAACAGATACCCGGCCCAAAGGCCGCGTATGCCAGACCCGCAATAGCCGGCCCAACCGCAGTAGCCGAATTGAACATGGCCGAGTTGAGCGCGATGGCGTTCCCCATCGACTCACGGTCTACTAATTCACGCACAAAGGATTGGCGCGTGGGCGCATCAAAGGCATTATTGATGCCCAACAGAAATGCCAGAATGATGATATGCCAGGGGCGGACCCAGCCGGTGAATGTAAGAATGGCCAGCACAAAGGCCAGGGTCATCGATATGGACTGTGTGATCATCAATAGTTTGCGCCGGCTCATCCGGTCGGAGATCACACCGCCAAACAGACTCAGCACCCACGTGGGCAGCCCTGCAGCAAAACCCACATAGCCCAGATAAGCTGCTGAACCGGTCAACTGATAGACCAGGTAGCCCTGGGCAGTGCTCTGCATCCAGGTGCCCACCAGGGAGGCAAGCTGGCCGATAAACCACAGTTTGTAATTGGGAAATTTCAACGCCGCAAAGGTATTGGATGGCTTGATGATGAAATCATGCGGCTGCCGCCGGTGCATTCCAGCCGGGTCACCCGGCTGAAGTGCATTCTTTTTTTCGCTCATGAGATCGGTGTCTCATCTCCATTCAGACAGAAAGATGCCCAGAATAACAGTACCAATGATAAATCCATTCCTGAAAACAGGATAGGCGGTCAATAACTGTGTTGGGCATCAATGAATACCCTGAAACGGGTATTTATTGGGCGAAAGGGTTACGACGAAAATATGCCCTACCAATGGGAAAGAGTCACCTGCTGGAAACCCGGTTTATGATCCGCCATGCCAGCAGGGTCAGCCAGCGCGACGGCTCTTTCTTCTGCCCAAACTCCCACCCTTTCCAGGCCATCCAGATCGACTCCGTGGTGTACCGTCCCGCCGGATCCGCCTTGCTTTGAATGAGCGACAACATATCCAAAAAACGCTCATCCTGGTGAATCCATTCAAATCTTGAAAGGACGTCCGCTGTATGCAACAGGTCATACCAGATGAAGGGGGCTTTCAGCTTGCGAAAGTCCGTTCCCATGTAAAAGATATATGGGTGCTCGGTCAGGCTTGCCTGCCACAGATGCAACAGCGTTTCGGTACCGGCACGACAGGCCGCTCCATCTCGAAATTCCTCGAACTCAGCCAGGGCCTTGAGCATCACCAGGGTGGCATACGGGCATGGGTCTTCCCGGCGACCCGGTCCGCGAAAACTGCCCAAGGCTTTGGAACCAGTACAGGGCCAACCGTTGGGCCGTACCAGCCCGGCCAGGTACTCTGCTGCCTGTAAAACAGCCGGGTGGCGGCTGAGGCCCATGCGAGCCAGCGCATATACCAGAATGGGAGCATCACACAGCGCCCAGGCCCAGGCATCCTCTCCGGTGCCGCCAAAGTGAACAGGAATGTTCATGGGCAGTTCAAACGGACCTTCATCTGATTGGTGCTCCATCACCCGCGCAAGAACCCTGTCTACCGAAGGTTCACCGGTTTGAAAGCCGGCATCCGCCAGGAAACCCAATTTGTGATATTGTTGACCAGCGCTCTTATGGCTGGCGATCACGGTGCCCGGCCAACCGGCCAGTTCCTGCAGCAGAGCCTGCATTTTGGGGTCTGCTGTCAGCGCTTTCCTGGCAGCCTGAACCAGCGGGTGATTTTCCGGCTCTCCTAATAGATCCATCCGGGTGCGGTATTGCAGCCAGGCCTCGCCTTCCAACAGCCAATCGACAGGCGCATTGACCATCTTCTCACCAGCCTTTCACGATAATAAGAGGATCCACCCAGGATTCGTGTTAAATATGCTGGATCTCCACATCACCCCATGCCGCCGCCAGCCGTTCTGCCGCCAAACGGCGATGGCATTTGACCGGCGATGCTTCAAAACACAGCAGACAGGTGCGTTTTTCATCGAACATCCTGCGCTCCAGCACTCCCGGGATATCTCTCTCCTCCATCAATTTCTCATAATCGGTCACATACCCTTCCCAGTTCGGTTCAAGCTGATAACGGCTTAACATCTCGCCGGTGGGGGCCAGAAGAGGGAAATAAATATACTCGCAGCCCAGCACTGCCTGTAACAGATACGCCAGATCATCCCGACGGGCATAACCCTCCATCGGGCCATCCGGAAAACGGCGGATATCAATCAGACGCTCGATGTGGTGTTCTCGGAGCGTTTCAAAAAACAGGCTGGCAGGCTTTTTTTCATAACCGGTGGTATAAAGAATCATTAAGGCCTCACAAAATAGATGAAAAAACTGAAGATACGTGGATTATAGTGTAATTGTATAATTCAATCAGCAGACGTTCGCTGTTTTTTACAAATTATTACGCCGAGGGATGCAATGACGAATATTCTCATTCTGGGCGGCACCGGCCGCACCGGCAGATTGATTGCAGGTCACCTGTTGGATCAGACGGATGTCGAGATCACACTGGCATCCAGGCACCCGCAGCAAGCCAGCGCGCTGGCCGATGACCTGAACGGTCGTTTTCCTGGCGGCCGGGTGAAAGCTGTGTTCGCGGATGCCGGAAATATCAATTCACTGTATTCGGCGTTTGAGGGTCATCAACTGGTCGTGGTGGCATCGCCTACCACCGCCCAGGCCGGCAGCGTCATCTGCTCGGCCATTGAGGCGAAAATTGATTATCTGGATGTGCAATTGAGCGCCGGTAAACTGGCTTTACTGAATTCGCTGAAGGATGAGATTGAACAGGCCGGCCTGTGTTTCATCACAGAAGCCGGGTTTCATCCCGGTCTGCCCTCCGCGCTGGTGCGGTACGCCGCCTCGCAGATGGACAGCATCGAAAGCGCCGTCGTCGCCGGTTATCTGAATATGGGCAGGGACCTCCCTTATACCGACGCGGTGGATGAATTGATCGAGGTGTTCAAAGAGTACCAGGCGCAGGTTTTCAAGGATGGGAAGTGGACCAGCGCGGGTTCCTTTGAGCGAAGAAAGATCGATTTTGGCAGCGACATTGGCCTGAAGACCTGCTACTCCATGTTCTTTGAAGAAATGCGCCATCTGCCTGAGATGTTCCCTTCATTGAAAGAGACAGGCTTTTACATGTCCGAAATCCACTGGATGGTGGATTGGGTAATCATGATGATCACCTGGGCGGGGATACGACTGTTTCCTAAATCGGTCCGACCATTGGGAAAGTTTCTGTGGTGGGGTATGCGGACCTTTCACAAACCGCCTTACCGCGTGGAACTGCAGGTGCAGGGGCACGGGATAAAAAATGGTCAGCCGATTGATGTTCAAACCATAGTGGCTCACCCGGATGGCTACGAGCTGACCGCCATACCGGTGGCTGGTACATTGATGCAATATCTTGACGGCTCCGCGCGCAGACCAGGCCTGTGGATGATGGGTCACCTGGCTGAGCCGGCCAGGCTGCTGCAAGACATGCAAAAAATGGGAGTGCACGTCACGCCTACGGTCTGAATCAGGCCAAATTTCTAGGCTGCAACAATCGAGCACGAATGTCAGGCTAATTAGCTGTCGATCGATATTAGTTTCATTTCCTGACGGAGTGCTTCCGAAATTCTGTCAATTTCCTGTACTTTCTCATCGGTTTTCCAAACCCTTTTCGTCCATTGAAGAAACTGAACCATCCCATCCATGGAGCGAGAGAATTGATTCATCTCCGGATAAATCGGCATCAACCAGATATGAAAATGCCCTGAGGTGAGGTCATTCTGATACAACAGAAAATCACGTAATCCAAACATATCAGCCAGGATGCCCCTGACTTGATGGACAACTGTCAAGCCCCATAAATATTCGTCAACAGGGATTTCGTACAGATGAATCACATGCGGAATCGTTCCCAATACCAAAAATCCCGGGATGAAATTGTTTATATCATGTGCCAGATGCCAGTACGTATCCCTCCATATTTCTCCGCCGGGAGAAATCACTTCCCCTTTTGCCAACTGACAACCCAGACAGGATTTCTCTTTCATAGATTCCCCGTTTCGTTGCGTACCCGTTCTGTTTGTTTATGCACTGAAAATATCACATTTACCCGGTCGATTCTCAAGCAAATGACCGATTTACAAATTTTCATCTCCCTCAGATTCCCCTAACAAATCTGCCAGTATATATCATATTAAGGGTACTTGTATAGACAGATCATTGATTCTATAATATTTATGTCCCTTGTGCAGCGCAAAAAGGCCCCATACTTAGCGGCGGGATAAGGATATACCTTACTGGTAGACGTTAATTTGTTGAAAATTTTCAACAAGTTAATCTGATTTAAGTGTATACTTTACTGCACTGGCTTCCATTCAACTTCAGCCTGGCATTTTCAAGACGTTTTCACGAACTGAATAATGTGCTTGTTCCTTGTTTGACCAAAAAAACGAGTAAATTTGCCAATAACTGAAGCAATACTTCTCTGGTGTGCTACGACGGTCATCAATGAACAATACGCCGAGATATATGAATTCAATGCGCATAACAGGCGAATATACTGTCTGTTTGCATCTGGAATTGTTGCGCATTGATCTCATCATCCGGAGAGCAGTACGCCGCTGGCAGCAGGCCGGCCAGGATCTCGACGAAAAATTCCGCGGATTACATATCAACTTTCAGCAGGTACAGGATTTACTGGCGCTCCCCATTGGGGGCAACTGGGGCTCGATCAATCCACCCACCGCAGACGATGAAAGCGAATATTCTCAGAATGAAGCGTTGATCCGCGAGCAGATCGCCGAAGTGTATGCCGAGGCATCCCGCGACGGCAGTATGGTACCCCTGCTGGAAGTGAAAGAGCGGCTCGGTTTGAGCGATTTTGAATATGACGCTCTGCTGATCTGCCTGGCCCCTGCCGTGGACAGCCGTTACGAGAAGATATTCGGGTTCCTTCAGGATGATGTCACGCAAAAGTATGCCAGTATCGGATTGATATTTGATCTGCTGCTGCCCGACGGCATGCAGCGCATGTGTTTTCTCGAATCGTTCACCAGCAGCCCGCTGAACAAATACCATCTGCTTCAGCCGATCAACAACCCGGGTGGCGCCGGGCACTCCCTGCTGCGTCAGGCATATTTACCCGCTCCTGAGATCATCACCTGGCTGATCGGCGCCTATCACGCCCCTGCCGGTTTTGAAGGAGCCGTGCATCTGTCTGACACCGCCGAATCGGTGCTGCCCGCCGGATTGCTGCCTGAAACTGAACTGAATGCAGATTTGATCCGCGAGGCCAGCCCGGTGGTGATTTTATACGGGCAGGATGATCTCCAGCAAACCGAAACAGCACGGTATCTTTCCGCCGCTTTGAACCAGCCGCTTCTGACAGTGGATATCTCCAAAGTAGCAGAACCGCACTTTTCAGATGGCACGTTAATCGATTATGTGCTGCGGGATGCTCTGTTGAACGGAGCTATTCCACAATTCATCAACTGGGATGCCTTACCCGCAGAAGCCGGTTTACAGCAGGCGTTGTTCCAAAAAATCAACCTGCTGGATATACCGGTGATTCTTCAAAGCCGCTCCATCTGGCAGATTAATCGCAACGGCAGCCGACATATCAAGCCGGTGCAATGGGTAAAATGCGATCTGCCCAACAGCACACAGCGCTTCCAGCTTTGGAGAAACCTGCTCTCAGATGAGGATGGACCCACAGCCCAGGAAATCGATATTCTATCCGGCCAGTTCACCCTTACCTCTAATCAAATTCGCAACGCGGTGTACACCGCCCGCGATACGGCATTACAGCAGAACCGAACCATCACCACCGCCGATCTGTATGACGCTGCTCGCATGCACTCCAGCCATCATCTGGAGAGCCTGGCAGTTAAAATTCCACCCCGCTACGGATGGAATGACATCGTACTGCCGGAAGATGAAATGACCACCCTGCACGAGATTGCCGAAACCGTTCGCTGGCGGTCTGTAGTGCTGGAAGATTGGGGTGTCGGTCAGCGATTGATGCCCAACGCGGGCATCTCGGCTCTGTTCGCGGGTCCTTCCGGTACCGGTAAAACGCTGGCTGCTCAGGTGATCGCCGCCGAGTTGAAGATGGATCTGTATAAGATCGATCTCTCCACGGTGGTCAGCAAATATATCGGTGAAACGGAAAAGAATCTGGAACGCATCTTCACACAGGCGCATAACAGCAACTCCATCCTGTTCTTCGACGAAGCCGATGCCATCTTTGGCAAACGCTCGGAGGTAAAAGATGCGCATGACCGCTATGCGAATATCGAGGTAGGATATCTGCTCCAGCGCATGGAAACCTATGACGGCATCGTCATCCTGGCCACCAATCTGCGCGCCAACCTGGATGATGCTTTTACCCGCCGTCTTCAGTTTGTGGTGGATTTCCCCTTCCCCGATGAAGAGGAACGCCTGAAAATCTGGAATGTACTGTTCCCGCCCGGCGTTCCGCGCGAACCCGGCATTGACTTTCCATTTCTCGCACACCGGTTCAAACTGACCGGTGGAAGCATTCGCAATATCATCATTGGCGCTGCATTTCTGGCCGCCAGCCAAAGCGTTCCCGTCTCCACACCGCACATCTTACGCGCCTTGCGGCGCGAGATGCAGAATATGGGCCGTCTGATTAATGAAAAGGATGTCACGATGTTGATCCAGGAGGATATCCATGGCCAATAAAGAGGGTGCAGCAAGTACCGCCTTGCGGGAAAGACAACCATCCACAAACATCCGTTCCACCGTGTTGCCCTTTGAGACAATCCAGACACAGTCGGAGAATATCCTGCTGGAACAGGCAGCCGAGCAGCCCGCTCAGGCATCTCCGGATACCCTGCTGAAGCTGCACCGGCAGTACGGCAATGCCCAGGTCCAGCGTGCACTGGACGAGGAGCAGCCCGGTTCTGTACCGGTCAACCCGCGTGGTGAGCTTTCCCAGCATGTGGCTCGTGAGATCCAGCGCGCCCGCTCCGGCGGATCCCCCCTGCCCGGCCCGCTCAACCAGC
>DAISXR010000111.1:0-10427 GCA_036825755.1 Anaerolineaceae bacterium | reverse complement strand
TGGTTCCTGGAAGCCGGCGGCAAACAGGCTATCATCACCAACCCTGAAAATATCGGCAGGGCGCTCAAAGGCGAGACCGGAACCTGGATTGTTCCGTGATACCAGCCTGAACTGATTGATGTCAGGAAAAGCAGGCTGCCATTCGACAGCCTGCTTTTTTTTACAGGCCAATTTGATTTCGGCTGGAAGAAACTGTTGATTTATCTATTCGAGAGTACAATATAGCAGGTTCGGCCCTCTTTTGTTTGTGGATTGATGTCTCTTTTCAGGTCATCACCCCGGTGGATGGACCGGACGGCAGACCGCCGCAAAATCCTGACCGTTTGTTCGCTCTACCCACAACTGGTATTCTGGAATCGATGTGAGGCGAAACTTGGAAAAACAACCCGTATTCACTGTCATTGCACCGGTTTTCAACGAAATTGAATCGCTGCAAAAGTTCTATGAAAAAATCACCGAGGTGATGGATCAGACCGGCGAGCCCTGGGAACTGATCCTGGTGGATGACGGATCCAGCGACGGTTCCACAGACCTGATTAAGAGCCTTGCCGGAAAAGATGAACGCGTGCGGCCGGTGATATTTGCCCGAAATTTTGGTCATCAGATCGCCGTTACGGCCGGTCTCGATTACTCGCGCGGGAAGGCGGTCACCATTATCGATGCCGATTTGCAGGATCCGCCAGAAGTGATACTGGAGCTGATTGCCAGGTGGCGTGAGGGGTATCAGGTGGTATATGCCGTGCGCGAAGAACGCGAAGGCGAAACCTGGTTTAAGAAGTTCACCGCTTCCATGTTTTACCGCATCATTTACCGCATCACCGAAGTCAAAATCCCACAGGATTCGGGCGATTTTCGCCTGCTGGACCGCGCTGTGGTGAATGTGATGAACAATATGCGCGAAAAACACCGTTACCTGCGCGGGATGTCATCATGGGTGGGCTTCAAACAAATTGGCGTGAAGTATCACCGGGCGGCGCGTTTTGCCGGTACCTCAAAATACCCGTTAAAAAAGATGTTGAAACTGGCATCCAACGCCATCACCGGATTTTCGTATTTCCCACTGCAACTGGCTACCTATATGGGCATGATTGCCGCGGGTGTCAGCATCATCGCCATTCCGGTAGTGATCCTGCTGCGCCTCACCGGCGTCTCGGCTTTTTTGGGGCAGGCCACCACACTCATCGCCGTGCTGTTTCTGGGCGGTGTTCAGTTGATTACATTGGGCATTTTGGGTGAGTATCTTGGGCGGGTGTACGATGAAGTAAAAGGACGCCCCCTGTACATTGTGGCAGAAGCCCCCGAAAGGGATTCTTCTGCTGGTAAGTAGCATAACCTGATGAAGATAAGGAACAAAGGAGAAAAGCAGCATGAAAATTGATTTGACCATGTTCCCGGACCGGCTGGAAGGAGCCGTCCGCAGAGCGCGTGAACGTAATATTGTGATTCCTACCCTGGCGCAGCAAAAAAATCCCGCATTAATCCCTGCCCGGATGAAACGCGAATTGAAATCGATCGGTTTGTGGGATATTGTTCCGCAGAACCTGTTTCGCATTACCTGGAAGAACGAGCCCGTTGCTCAGGGCGGTGGATTTGGGGACGTCAATTACTTTGAACTACCGTCCAGCTTAACCGGTGTGCCGTCGCGTATCATCGGTCTGGTGGGTAAGTGGTTCCCTACCGGCGCGCACAAGGTGGGGGCTGCCTTTGGGTGCCTGGTTCCGCGTTTGGTGACCGGACAGTTTGACCCCGAAACACAGAAAGCGGTGTGGCCCTCTACCGGCAATTACTGCCGCGGCGGCGCTTATGACTCGGCTTTGCTGTCCTGTCAATCGGTCGCCATTCTGCCGGAAGGGATGAGCAAGGAACGCTTTGACTGGCTGAATAAAGTGGCCGGTGAGGTAATCGCCACGCCCGGAACCGAGAGCAACGTCAAAGAAATTTTCGATAAATGCTGGGAGTTGCGCAAATCCGGTGAGGATCTGGTCATCTTCAACCAGTTCGAGGAATTTGGCAATTATCTTTGGCATTATGAGATCACCGGTCATGCCATGGAAGAGGTGCTGCAAAAAGAAATGGGCAACGGGCAGTTCCGCGGCCTCGGGCTGACCACCGGTTCAGCCGGCACCATTGGCTCCGGCGATTACCTGAAGCAGTTGTTCCCGGGCAGCAAAATCGCAGCCGGTGAAGCCTGGCAATGCCCTACCTTACTGGAGAATGGCTTTGGTGCGCATCGCATTGAGGGAATCGGTGACAAGCACGTGCCGTGGATCCACAATATGCGTAATACGGATGTCATCGCTTCGATCGACGATCAGGCCGTGGTGAGCCTGGCGCGTTTATTCAACGAAAAAGCCGGTCGTGCCTACCTGGTGAAACGCGGGGTCCCCGAAGAAGTGGTTTCCAAACTGAACCTGCTGGGTTTCTCGGGCATTGCCAATATGCTGGTGTGCATCAAGATGGCAAAATATTATGAATGGGGCGAGGGTGATGTGGCCTTGACTGTATTCACCGATTCGATGCAGCTCTACGAGAGCCGCTTGCAGGAAATGCACGCGGAAACCGGCGAATATACCGAACTGGATGCCGCGGCTGATTTTGCGCACTACCTGCACGGACAGTCGACCGACCACCTGGAAGAGCTCACCTACACCGATCAGCGACGGGTGCACAACCTGAAATACTACACCTGGGTGGAACAGCAAGGGAAAACCTACGAAGAGATCAACAGCCAGTGGTACGACCGCAATTACTGGAGCGGAGTTCAAACCCAGGCAGCCGAGGTGGATGCGTTAATTGAGGACTTCAACGCCCGAACCGGTCTGGCAAAAGAATAACCGGCAGACTTTCTGGTTTTTACCATTTCCACAGTGACCCAAACCGGGTCACTGTGCTTTAATTGGCCCATCCTGTGCATCAAAACTGGATATAATGGGTTTCAAAATGGGTGTACCCTGGATCAACAAGGATGTCTGATTATCCATCTGCAGAAAGCCTGATACTGGCGGCGGTGATACCGTCACCGCGCGACCTTGAGATTGCCCGCCTGCTGGGCTGGTACCGCATACCCTTGCGCTCTGCCCCCAAGGTGGTGGATGTGGATTATCTGGCGTTCTACCAGACCGATGCGTTTGGCACCGATCACCGCTGGCGGATTGAGTTTATTGCCCCGGTACGCGGACACGAGCTCACCACACGCGGTGAGTTGTTCCGCGACCAGCCGGATCACCCGCGCCGGCATGAGGAATACTACAAAATTCAGATTGGCAGCATTCAGGCTCTTCCGGTTCCTATCCTCGCGGATCGCTGGAAACGGATCACTTTTTTGTACACGACCGGCGGATTGCTTGCCTCCGCCCGAACGATCAATGATCTGGTAGTTCGTTCGGAAGAAAGGCAATTTTTGTGGCAGGCGTTGCGGGAACGGCTGTTACAGGCGGATGCCTACCAGGCCGGTTCTCTGCCGGAAAACGAGCAGGATCTGGACCCCGAACTGCTGTTGATGCTGGGTGCACTCACCGGAATGACCGGTTACAGGTGGGATCATGCGGATCCGGAATAACTTTCTCTTCACCGGTCCCAAAACAAGGCCCTTACCGGCAGGCTCTCCGCGATGATTGCTGATTTGCTCGCATTGCTGCCGCCATTGTTCCTGATTCTGAGCGGATTGGGTATCATTTTGCTGTCAGTCCTGCGCAAGGGATTGGGTCTCCCCTGGCTGCTTTCCTCACTGGCTGCACTGGTGATCTGGGTTCTGCTGCTGGCTTTGCACTGGCTATCGCCGAGCCCGGTTTTTTTCATCGGTTGGAACCCGCTGGAACCGTTTGTCAATCTGATCAACTTCCAGTTGGATCTCATCTCATGGCCGTACAGCTTTGCACTGGCCACCCTCACCATGGCCGTATTGTTTACATCGGCTGCCCGGATTGAATCAACCGTGGCGGCTATCTGGGGACTGGATCTCATTTTTGGCGGGCTGGGTATCCTGGCTGCCATGGCAGCCTCGCCGATTACTTTTGCGCTGGTGTGGGCGCTCATCGATGTGGGCGAATTCCTGGTGCTCTATCGCACCATCGGGCAGCGCGGCCAGATGCGTCCGTTGATCCTTTCCTTCGCGGTTCAGATCACCAGCGTTTTTCTGGTGCTGCTGGCCATGATGGTAAGCCGTTGGAAGGGTCTGGAACTCAACTTCGATCAATTGCCTTTTCAGGCGGGGATTCTGCTGTTTTTCGGCGCGGTATTGAGGCTGGGCGTCTTCCCTCGCAGTCTGCCCTATCCGGATGATTTTCGCTTCAAACGCGATTTTGGCACGCTTCTGCGGGGTATTCAGCCAGCTACCGGGTTGGTTTTACTGGCCCGCCTGCCCGATGTGAATATGCCGGCCACCGAATTGACGCTGTTAAAGCTATTCATCGCGGTGGCTGCGCTGTACGGTAGCCTGCGGTGGGCCGCCGCTGATGATGAAGCGAACATGCATCCGTTTTGGGCCATCGGCACGGCTGGGCTGGCCATGTTGGCGGTGCTCAACGGATACCAGATTACCTCCGTCATCTGGGGGCTGATTCTAATCCTGATTGGCGGGGTGCTGGGACTGTACTCCAGCCGCGATACCCGCATCCAGTACATCCCCTTACTGGCCGTACTGGGCATCCTGGGGCTTCCCTTCACACCGGCGGCCGGCGGATGGCTGGGACTGGCAAATCAACCGTTTTCACTTTTCACCATTTTCTATTTTGTGATTCACCTGGTGCTTGTGGTGGGGCTGGTACGGCATCTATTCAAACCCGGCGAGAACTATACCAATCTGGATCGCTGGATCCGGGTGATCTACCCGGCCGGTCTGTTGATGCTGATCATCACACAGTGGGTGGTGGCTACCTGGGGATGGCCGGGTTCATACACCGCTGGGGTGTGGTGGGCCAGCGTCATCCCATCCATCCTGCTGCTGGCAGGTTATTTTGTGTGGACCAACGCACCCCTTCGAGAGCGTCATCAGGAGCAATATCTGCGCTGGAGATACCGGTTGCGGAAATATTTCTTTACACCGGTCGATGCATTCCTGCGTGGTAAATGGCTGCTCGATTTGTCCGGCTTCATCCTCAATTTGGGCGAGCAGGTGGTGCGGGTGTTCAGCCGTCTGCTGGAGGGTGAGGGTGGCTTTCTGTGGGTTTTGTTCTTACTGGCTATGATTGTGACCGTGGTCATGACGGTGAGGTCCGGATGAGCCTGGAAATCATCTCCATCGTCGCGGTGGCGCTGATCAGTATCACCTCTACGGTGCTGTTGATCAGTCAACACTGGCGCTTAAGCATGATTGCACTGGCGGTGCAATATCTTGCTGTTTTTTGGCTGGTCGCCATGGTCTGGTCGATCAATCTGGCGATCGCCAAGCTGGTAACCGGGTGGATGGTGATCGCTATTATTGCCGCTTCCAATCCCACACAGGATTACCAGGACCGTCGTTTTGCCGGTATTGCAGGTATCCTCATTAAGGCATTGTCCATCATCATGATTGGCCTGTTGGTTTTCTCTGCCGCCCCGGCGCTGCTGGAGGTGATCCCAACCGGTATGAGTCTTTTGTGGGGTGGTCTCATTTTATTGGGGATGGGGCTGCTGCAAATTGGTTTTTCCATGCGTGTTTCGCGCATCTTTCTGGGTCTGCTGACCCTGCTTTCCGGTTTTGAAATCCTGTATGCGGCGGTGGAACAGGCCACCCTGGTGGAAGGTTTGCTGGTGTTGATCAACCTGGGCATCGCGCTGATGTGTTCGTATCTGTTGGCGGTGCCCAACCTGGAGCTGGACGAATGATCAGCACCCCCATGATTTGGATTGTCCTGCCCATGCTGGTGTCGATCCTGCTGTGGATGCTGCGTAAATACCGGCTGATCACCGTCAGCCTGGCGGTTTCGGTCTGTCTGCTGCTGGCGCTGCTGGCCTGGATTCTGCCGTTTTCGGGCGTGTTGCAGGCCGGGCCGTTGCTGCTGGAAATATCCACCACCCTTTCGGTGCTTGGTAGGCGCTTCGTGCTGTCTGAGGGTGACCGGTTCCTGTTGATCTTTATGTATCTGGCCGGCGTTCTGTGGTTTACCGGCGAAGGCGTACTGCGTAGAAACCGGGTGTTCGCACCTTTGGGGTTGGCCCTTCTGGCCCTTTCCATCGCAGCCCTGGCTGTGGATCCCTTTCTGTATTCGGCACTGATCATTGAGGTGATGGTGTTAATCAGCATTCCGATGCTGCTGCCGCCCGGCACCCGTGTGGGGCCGGGGGTGATGCGCTATCTGGTCTTCCAAACCATCGCCATGGCGCTGATTCTGCTGGCCGGTTGGGCCGCCGAGGGCGTGGATCTGAACCCCAATGATACCCAATTGATCACCCAGGCGCTGATTTTTCTGGGTCTTGGTTTCATCTTTTGGATGGCTGTTTTTCCGTTTCACACCTGGATCCCGCAACTGGCTCAGGAAGTATTTCCGTACCAGGCCGGCTTTCTGCTGAATGTCTTAGCGATTGTCATCACCCTGATGGGACTTGACTTCCTGAACGGGTTTGGATGGCTGAGGAATTTCAACGGTCTGGCGGAGATTCTGCGCATTGGTGGAGCGCTCACCGTGGCAGCCGGCGGAATCTGGGCGGCGTTTGAACGCCGGCTGGACCGCTATATGGGCTTTTGCCTGATCGCCGAAACCGGCTTTGCGCTGCTGGCGATGAGCCTGCAAAACACAACCGGTTACCGCGCGTTGTTGTCAGCCTTTTTACCGCGCACACTCTTTATCGCGCTGTGGTCCCTCTCGCTCAGCAGCCTGAAACAGAGCGGATTAGATCTGGATCAGACGGCCGGTCTGGCCCGGAAAAAACCGGTGGAGAGTCTGGCGCTGCTGATGTCGACCTTTGCCATGGCAGGTCTGCCCCTGCTGGGTTTCTTCCCCATCCGGCAACCACTGCTGGAGAACCTGGCTCAGGTATCGCTCCCCACGGTGATCTGGTCGCTGGTTGGTGTGGCCGGGTTGATGGCTGGCAGCCTGCGTATTTTGTTCAACATCATCACGGTCCACGATCAACCCGATCTAAAACCGGTACCCGTTTCTTCAGATTGGCGGGAGATCGGTCTGATTGGGTTGGGTATGCTGCTGCTTCTGCTGACCGGGTTGTTCCCGCAATGGTTTTCCGCCCCGCTTTTCAATCTGCTGAATGCCTTTCAAAACCTGATGTAAGAAGCTGTTTGGTGAGGCGGCTGTTGGTATAATCACATTACTCTTTTTCCAGTGAACGGGCATCCGGTTCCGCGCGGGTCAATTTCATGACACGGCGTTGGATGGCTCAAATCGAGGGATGCGTGAGCTGGAAGAAAGAAGATTAGAAAAGAAATCGCTCAGGTGAACTATGGAACTGGATCAAATCGTCAAGCGTCTCGAATGGATGGACGATCAGCTTCGCAAAGATAAGGATGTGATCGCCTCGCTGGAAAACCGGGTCATCACCCTGGAAGGGGACAAGGCGGCTCTTCTCAAAAGAGCCAAAGACCTGGAAGCCGAGACGTCGCGGTTGTCGGTCATGCTGTCGCGTTTTGAACAGGTGGACGCGCAGATCGCCCAGGTAAAGGTGGATTTTGCCCGCTCCCTGGATGGAATCGAAAAGCAGCGTAACGACAAGGAACGAGAAGCCGAAAAACTGCGCCGGGTTGACCTGCAAGAGCTGGCCAAATCTATCTCGGATGTAAAACAGGGGCTGGATCCAATTGCCGAGATCAAAAAGAGCCTGCAATTACGTCTGGAAGACCAGTTCAAGCTGTCGCGTTCCATTGAAGAGTTGGAGAACAAATTCAGCCAGTACACGCGCACCGACGATGACGAAAAACGCACCTACCGGCTGCTGGAAGAGAATCTGCGCCAGGATGCCAAGCGGATTATGGATCTGCAGGCTGAGGTGGCGTCGCTGCGCAAGCGAGCCGACGAACAGCGCGGCAAACTGGATCTGGTGAGCGAGAACTTCCGCAAGATCGACATGCGCATCAATGAGATGCAAGCCTCCGAATCGGAGCGACGTCAAGCCACCACCGCGTTCATCGAAAAGCAAAACATGTTTCAGGTGGATCGCGAGCGGGTGTGGAAAGACTGGCAGGTCCGTTTTGCCGATATCGTCAAGCAGGCCAGCGAGTTGAACACCCAGATGCAGTCATTGGATATGATGAACCGCAACTTGAAACGCTCACAGTCGGCTTTTGATGAAATCACACAAACTTTCGAACGGCGTGTGAACGAAATCTCCGAGCTGCAGCGGCTGGTGGAAGAACGCTTCCGCCAGGAATGGGTCTCCTTCAAGGCGGATGACCAGAAACGCTGGACCAACTACACCCTCAGCCAGGAAGAAACACACCGTGAATTCGGGCGTTCACTTGAGAAACACAACGAACGTATTGTGCTGCTGGAAGACATGACGCAGGAGATCCGCGATCTGGCAGATATGATGCTGGCGGATACGCGCGCCCGGCTGCAAAAGCTGATGGCCCTGTCAGGGGATCTGCTGGAAGAGCATAACCGCTCCTTTGGAAACCCGGCTCAGTAAACCACCATGAGAGTCATCGGCACTGCAGGGCATGTAGATCACGGCAAGTCAACGCTGGTCAGCGCGCTGACCGGCATGAACCCGGACCGGTTAAAAGAAGAGCAGGTCCGCGAGATGACCATTGAACTGGGCTTTGCGTGGATGACCCTGCCAAGCGGTGAAGAGGTGGGCATTGTAGATGTGCCCGGTCACCGCGATTTTATTGAGAACATGCTGGCTGGCGTGGGAGGAATCGACGCGGTGGTGTTTGTGGTAGCTGCCGATGAAGGCGTGATGCCGCAAACACGCGAGCACCTGGCCATCCTGGATATTTTACGCATCCCCGGCGGGGTGGTGGCGCTCACCAAGACCGATCTTGTGGATGACCCGGACTGGCTGGATCTGGTGGAAGACGATTTACGCAGCCTGTTGAAGGGAACAGTGCTGGAAAACGCCCCGTTTGTGCGGGTTTCGGCCCGCAAGGGCACCGGGCTGGCGGAACTGACCGCCGCCATTGAGGAAAGTCTGCGCGGCACACCCCCGCGGTTAGATACAGGCAAACCCCGTTTGGCGATCGACCGGGTATTCACCATCGCCGGTTTTGGCACGGTGGTGACCGGCACTTTGATGGACGGCAGTCTGAAAATCGGCGATGAAATTGAAATCCTGCCAGCCGGTATCCGCGGAAGGGTGCGCGGTCTGCAATCCCACAAAAAGAAGGAAGAATCTGCCCACCCCGGTACCCGCACAGCGGTGAACATCAGCGGCGTCGAGGTGGATCAAGTGAAACGCGGCGATGTGCTGAGCAAACCCGGACTGTACCGGGCCGTCAGCCGTATGGATGTGCAGTTTGATATGCTGCCGGATGCCGGTACCAACATCTGCCACAACGACCAGGTGAAGATCTTTCACGGTGCGGCCGAAAGCGCGGCACGCATCCGTTTGCTGGGAACCGAGCAGTTGAGCCCCGGGCAAACCGGTTGGCTGCAGCTTGAATTGGAGACCCCGCTGGTGGCTGTGCGAGGCGACCGGTATATCCTGCGCCGCCCGTCACCCGGTGAGACGCTGGGCGGAGGCGTGGTAGTGGATCCGGCTCCCCGACGGCGGCACAAACGTTTTGACGAACAGGTGATCGAGCGCCTGAAACAGCTTGAACACGGCACCCCGGAAGATCTGCTGTATCACGCTCTGCTGCAAAGCGGACCCCTGACCGAGAAAGAACTGCGCGGGAAAGGTTCACTGACAGATGAGGATTTTACGGCCGGGCTGGCGCAGGTGAAACAGACCGGGCAGGTGACAGTGTTACCGGCGGAGACGGGCGGCGATTTGCTGGCCTCGGCCGCCTGGCTGGAAAGCGAAACCGGGCGCGTGCTGGATGCGCTGGAGCAGTATCACCGCAAGTATCCGCTGCGCATCGGCATCCCGCGTGAGGAGCTGAAGAGCCGCCTCAAGCTGGTACCGCGCATCTACAATGCTCTGGTGCAGTATCTGCTGGCCGCAGAGGTAATCCACGAGGAACGGGGTTTCTTCAAAAAAACGGGTCACGAGATCCGCTTCAACGCCGACCAGCAGAAGAACATTTCGCGGCTGATGGCCGAGTTTGAGCGTAACCTCGCCGCGCCGCCCACCGTCAAAGACAGCCGCCAGGTGACCGGCGATGAGGTGTATGACGCTCTGGTAGCCACCGGGCAGTTGATCCAGTTGACGCCCGAGGTGGTGTACACCGGCCGGCAGTATGAAAAACTGGTGCGTGAGTTGAAGGACTGGCTGGCGCAGAAGGGCAGCATCACCGTGGCAGAGTACCGCGACCGGTACGGCACCAGCCGCAAGTATGCCCTGGCGTTTTTGGAGTACATGGATCAGGTGGGTGTTACCATCCGCGAGGGGGATAA
>DAISXR010000110.1:0-10473 GCA_036825755.1 Anaerolineaceae bacterium | reverse complement strand
GATTCTGAGCGGTCTGACGCCGCTGCCCAAGCAAATGGCCCTGGGCGCAACCTGGTCACCCGAGCTGGCCGCCAGTGTAGGTGAGGTGATGGGCAGCGAATTGGCTGCTTTAGGGGTTAACTTGCTCATCGGCCCGTCACTGGATGTATTGGATCTGGACTACTCCGAAGGCGGAGAGGCGCTTGGGACCCGTTCATTCGGGGAGAACCCTTACTGGGTGGGAAAGCTGGGGCAGGCTTACATTGAAGGAGTTCATACCGGCAGTGAAGGAAAGCTGCTGGTTGTAGCTACCCACTTTCCCGGTCAGGGCAGCTCAGACCGGAATCCGGCGGATGAGATTGCAGTCGTCAGTAAATCCTATGCTCAGTTGCTGGCAGAGGATCTGGCTCCATTCTTTTCAGTGACCGGAAAGGCCACCAATCCTTCGAGCACAGCCGATGGTCTTCTGGCGGCACACCTCCGCTATGAAAGCCTGCAGGGCAGTATTCGCAGCAGCACCCGGCCGTTCAGCCTGGATTCAAGCGCTGTGGAGCAGGTGATGTCATTGCCGGAGTTGTCTGGCTGGCGGTCCAACGGTGGAATCCTGATCAGTGAAAATCTGGGCAGCAATTCCATTCGCAAGTTTTATGATCCCAACAATCTCTCATTTGACGCGCGTCAGGTAGCACGGAATGCCATCATTTCGGGCATGGATTTGCTATATCTGGATGATTTTGTCGCCACAGGTGATATTGACCAGGCCACCACGGTGATTCGCACACTGGATTTCTTTGTTCAAAAATACATGGAAGACTCCGCTTTTTCGCAACGGGTGGATACCTCTGTGAAACGGATTCTGGCGAAGAAATTTTCTCTGTACGGCGGGTTCAACCCGGCAGAGGTGACTTCCAGTGAGGCAAATTTGGCCGATCTGGGAAAGTCCAGCGCTGTTTCATTTGAGGTTGCACAGCGCGGTATCACCCTGTTGCATCCGTCCGCAGACGATTATGTCGCAGCGGTTCCATCCGCACCCGGCATCAGTGATCGGACCGTCTTCTTTACCGACTATCAGCTTTATAAACAGTGTTCATCCTGCAACAACGAGGAAATGATCGCACCGGATGCCTTAAGGCGCTCGGTGATTAAATTGTACGGCCCGGATGCCAGCGGAGATACGGCTCAGTATTTGCTTTCCACCTTCTCATTCAATGATTTGCTCAGTATGTTGAATGGTGAAGAAGAAGGAAAACTGGTTGAGGATGAGTTGCGAGCAGCCGATTGGGTGGTTTTTGCCTTTATGGATGTGGATCCCACCAGACCGGCTTCCATGGCCTTAAAACAACTTCTGGCCAAACGGTCTGATCTGCTGACCAATAAATATTCGATGGCGTTCGCATTCAACGCGCCGTATTACCTGGATGCGACTGAAATATCCAAATTGTCCGCTTATTACGCGGTGTACAGTAAAATTCCTGCCTTTACCGATGTAGCTGCACGGGTGCTGTTCCAGGAGATTGTCCCGGTTGGAAAATTACCGGTATCTCTGCGGGCGATCGGTTATGATCTGAATTTTGCCACCTCACCGTCTCCGGACCAGACCATCGACCTTACACTCGATACCGATTCGCTTCCTTCTGCCGATAGCAGCCGCACTCCGCAGCCGGACAGCGAATCCGGAGCCCCGTCGTTTCGCACCGGTGATAGCATCCCGCTAAAAACCGGTCAGATTTTGGATCGAAATGCAAACCTGGTCCCTGATGGAACTGTGGTCACCTTCTCATTTTCCATGGACGGTGAAACGGATTTTGTGCATACTCTTACCTCCACCACCGTGGATGGGGTCGCCAGAACCGAATACCTGATCCCCACAGAAGGCAGGTTGGATATCAGCGTATCCAGCGGCGAGGCGGTCAGCTCCAATAAATTGGTGCTGAATATCACCAAAGGCGAGGCAGCCGTGGTCACCGTGATCGTGCCCACCTCTATGCCTACACGCACACCCACTCCCACGCAGGTCGTCCCCACCGAAACGCCTTCACCCACAGTGGAACCAGCCCTCGAAGAAGAGGAGAAATCCACACCGAATGGCGCGGATTGGCTGTTTTCCATGCTACTTGTATGGGGTGCTTCCTTCGGCATTTACATGGCCGGCAGGGGTTGGGTCAACCAGCGCTGGTGCGTCCGTTGGGCGCTTCTGGCTGCTTACGGCGGGATCTGTGCTTATATTGATGTAACACTTGGAATTGCCGGTATCGAACAGATTCTGGCAATGGGACGCTTCGGCGGGATCTTCCTGGCCACATTGATCGGATTGGGATGCGGCTGGCTGGCAGGTTGGCTGTGGTACCGCAACTTCCTCAAACGGCTGCAAAAATCAAGAGCATCTTTAGCAAACAAACGTTTGATTTCATAACCCGGTTGATTATTCGCTAAAAAATACTCAGCAGCAGCGCAAGCAGCATCAACGCACCGGAGGATGCCAGCAGGATCACATCATGCCCGGTTCGAAACAGATCTCTCAGCGATGAGGCAGATTGCACGTTTTGCAGGATCACCGGCTGGTTGCCTAAAAGTATCCGCCTGAAATCTTCCGCAGTCGCGGGTCGCTGATCCGGGTGCAGGTTCATGGCGTGCAGGATGGCCCGTTCAGTGCGTATGCTCACCTCCGGGTTGATTTGCCTGGGTGAGATCAACGCGGCGGGATCCAGAAACCGTTCGCGTGCGTCAGCAGGGGCTTCATTGGTCAGCAGATGGTAAAGCGTGGCGCCAAATGAGAATATATCGCTGCGGATGCCGGTGTGGCCCATATCGCCGCCGTATTGCTCTAATGGCGTGTATATGGCGGTCCCCTGTCCCTGCAGAACCGTGATGGTTACCTCTCCCTTGGCGAGTATTTTCACCAGCCCAAAATCCACCAGCTTGAGTAAACCGCTGGGGGTGAGTTTCAAATTGCTGGGTTTAATATCGCGGTGAAGCACCGGCGGATCCTGGGTGTGCAGGTAGGTCAGCGCGTTGGCGATCTGGTTAGCCCAGTTGAGCACATCTTCTTCCGGGATAAAACGGTGGTTCTGACGCGCTTCCATCATGATGGTTCGCAGGTCATTTCCCGGAACGTAGTCCATCACCAGGTAATCCAGGTTGTCTATGGAGAAAAAATCAGATACCTTGGGTAAATTGGGGTGATCCAGGCGGGCCAGCACAGTGGCCTCTCTGAAAAATTGATCTCTCACCTCTTTGAGCATATCCGGATCCAGTGACATGTCATGCGCTACCTCTTTAACGGCGCACTGCCTCCCCTGCAGGCGCAGATCATTGGCCAGGTAGATGTTTCCCATTCCTCCCTGTCCAATGATACGCTCTAACTGATATCGTTCGCGCAGTATTTCTCCCGCTTTAAGGGGTGCTGGCATCCGGTTTTCCTCTCTTCTCAACCACTCTTCTGGAGAATTCGGCGTATTCTCCAGAAAAACTGTTCTCAATCTGTCGGTTCTCTGCTATATTATAATCGCTGGTATTGATAACTGTTGGATTTGTTTCAATGCGACAGCAGGAGTGGGATAAAAAATGAAAGACATGCCAATCATCATTGCACAAACCGGACCGTTCAACGGACAGAGATGGGAGTTGAAGGAAAGTCTCACCATCGGCCGCGACGCTGAATGTGATATCGTCATCGCAGACCGGCAAGTATCCCGCTTTCATGCCCGTTTTACCAATCAAAAAGGGATAGTCAGTCTCGAAGACCTTGCCAGTAAAAACGGCACCTTTTGTAATGGATCGCAAGTCGATGGACAGATCCTTCTGAAAGACAGCGATCTGATCCAGGTTGCCATGGTGCAGCAGTTTGTTTTCCTCAGTTCTGATGCCACCCTGCCACTGGATATGGAGATCAGCAACAAGCCCAAACTCAAACGCGGTCTGACGCTTGAAAAGAAATCCCGCCGGGTATGGATCGACCAGTTGGAGATCATGCCCCCGCTTTCTCTGCCCCAATTCAAACTGCTCGAATTGCTGGCGGATCAGGAGGGAAAGGTCGTCACCCGTCAGGACCTGATCAACTATATCTGGGAAGGTGAAGACGCGGTGGGCATCACCGAGCAGGCCCTGGATGCGTTAGTGCGCCGTCTGCGTGACCGCCTTCTGGAGGTGGATCCTTATCACTCGTATATAACAACAGTCAGAGGCCACGGCCTCCGACTGGATAATCCTGAATAAATTTTCTGCGCTTTCTAATTACTTTTGCAGGTTCATTTTCATGGAGTGTTTCAGCACAAGACGGTAGATCTGCTTGAGCCGGTTGACCAGTTCTTTTTGTTGACCCTGCTGCTCGCTCTGGGCGGTGACGTTATTCAGCATCTGAACAAACTCAGACGTGATCTCTTCACTGTGCTCATCGATGAAACGCTGCACCGCTGCGTCGTCCTCCAGTGACAGCATCTCTTCAATCACGTGAATTTCAGGTGGGGTAGATACCTGTTCGATCAGTCGCACCACACGCTGCAGTTTTTCCAGGCGGCCCATGTCGTTGGTACGCTGCGCCAGTTCGGCTTCAGCTCGCACCACCTCGATAAAGTAATCGTTCACCTGATCGAGTTTGTTTTGCAGCTCTTCTTCAATATTTGCGGCGCCGAGGATATCATTCAACAGCTTTCGAGCGCGTTCCATCTCAGCCTGGATGGATTGATCAATTTCCTTGGTCATTTGCAGAATTCTGTCACGGATCTCGGACAGGCGTTTCTGCTCATCCCCGCTGCTCTCGTTGATTTTTTGGGTGAGCAGTTCGAAGAACTGATAATCCAACCCCTGCCGCGCCAGACTGACCAGCATCGCCAGCCGTGTTTCGGTGGGCGCCTGAACAATCAAATCCAGTAGTTTTTCACGTGTGAGACCCTCTTTGCTGGCTTCCTGCAGCGATTTGATGGCGGTGTCGATCTCACGGGTTTTCTCTTCAATCTCTTTGCCCACTTTGGTATTTTCGACCAGAAGTTTTTGAATTTCGGCCAGGCGTTTGCCGCCTTCCTGGTCACCCTGTGACATTGTGATCTGCATGAGGCGGGAAAGAAGCTGGAACAGTTCCTCATCTACATCGGCTTCATTCTCGGTCACAATTGCCATTCTTGCGTTGGGTTCTGCCAGAACAAGGCGTTCGATCAAACGGGCCTTGCGTTGCTGTGCATCCAGCATTTCTTTGGTGATACCGTCACCAGCCAGGATTTTTTCAATCATGGTCTGGAATGTGAACATGGTCTGGGGTTTGAATAAATACCCTTTGCGTTTCTCATTGGGTAGATTATCCACCACCCGCTTGATCAGCGGCCCGATCATTTTTTCCTGTTCATTGACCGGAATGGCGAGTTCAGGGGGGAAATAGGTAAACAAAAATTCCTTGTCCGGATCATGATAAACGATCGGGGTAGCGACGGGTCCTTCATAGCCACAATTGGGGCAGTGCATCAAGTTGGCTGTGCCGCTGAGCAATTTCTGCTTGGCGCGGGGATCGGTATTCATGTCAAAAAGCTGCTCAACATCGGCGATTACTGGCTTGCGGCAGCGCGGGCATTTGGTTTGAGTTTTCGGCATTCTTCCCTCAATTGCGTGAATTTTCAAATTTCAAGTCAATAACATGTGGATTATACCATTCAGGCGGTGGTCAGGGTTTTATTTTCGGGCGCCTGAGGTAATGGCAGCGTAAAGCAGATGCGGGTGCCCTTCTCCACGCTGGCGTCCACCCAGATTTTGCCGTGATGGGCGTTGATGATCACTCGCGTCAGATACAAACCCAACCCCGCCCCTTTGGTGCTTCGGGCAGAATCCGGTGCGCGATAGAATTTTTCAAATACATAGGGAACGTCCTGCGGATCTATCCCTTTCCCTTCATCGCTAACAGCAATGGTGACATTCTCGCGGTTGAAATGCCCCTCAACACGGATGGTCCCACCATCAGAATACTTGATGGCATTGGAAATCAAATTCGAAAAAACCTGCTCCATGCGGGTTTCATCGGCATACACCACCGGGAAATCATCCGGAAAAAGAACCTCTATCTGATGCGAGGTGGTTTGTGTTTTTAGCCGTTCGGCTATACGCTTCGCCATGTCTGGCAGGCTGATATCCATTCGATTCAACGCCACACCATCCGCCTGCAGCCGGGATGCATCCAGTAGATTCTGGATCAATTCGGTCAGACGATCGGTTTCCTCTTCGATCACCTGCAAGCTGTCCTGAATAATGGCATCATCCCACCTGACGTCTTCGCGCCGCAGGGTGCTGGCATATCCTTTGATCAGTGCCACCGGCGTTTTGAGCTCGTGACTGATGATCGAAATAAAGGTGTTTTTCAGTTCATCGGCTTGCCTGAAACGGGTGATATCACGCACAGAAGCGATGATATTCAGCAAATGTCCCTCACCGGAGTGCAGCGGAGCATACGTAATGCCTACCGGCAGCGAGCGCTGATCGGAAGCCGGTGTCAACATATCGCCTTCTACGTATAGCTGGGTATTGTGCGCCAGCGGCCATCCACCGGCCACCGCGCTCTCCAGGGTCATTTCCACCGGAGAGGATGCCCAGCGGATCACATCGCCGTGCTGCCGGCCGATCAGATCGGCTGCTTCCTGGTGGATCGTGCGCGAGAAGGCCCGGTTGCAGCGTTCGATTTTCAGATCGTTGGATAGAATCAGGATACCATCTGCCACCGAATCCAGAAGTGCATCCGTGCGGCTTTTTTCGAGGGAAGCCTGCTGGTATAGCGACGCGTTTTGAATGGCGATAGCGGCCTGATCGGCATAGCTGCTGAGCAAGGCGCGGTCATTTTTGGAAAATCCACCCGGGTAACCGCGGAAAATGAAAATCACCCCTACCACCTGATTGCGGGCAACCAGTGGAAGCCCCACCCCGGTCAGCAATCCCAGACTGGCCACACGGGTGAGATCCTGCAGCAAACGATTGATTTGCGGAAGCGCATAATTTTCGGGATCCTTTGGATCCGAGGATACTTCTGCCAGAATGCGTTCGATGTATTTTAACATCGCATTGGGCAGCGCATGCGATGCGTTCACACGCCATTCGCCGGTGTCAGAACGCATGGCAATCAACCCTGCCTGCCCGGCCAGAAGCTCTATAGAGACTTTCAGGATCCGGTCCAGCAGTTTATCCAGATCCAGTTCCTGCGTGATAGCGCGGGTGATTTCAAGCAGATAATCTCGTTGGCGAACCCTGAAATCTGGCAGCATTTCCTGTGCACCATTCCTGGCTTTTCAAACTCAAACCACTCCTTCAGAAAAAGCCAACAATCCTGAGGGAATGTCAACCAAATCCAACACAGTCAAGGCATTTCCGCATTTCTGTGTTGGATTTGGATTTATATTGCTACTATTCTACTTTATGAATGGCCGTTGTTGAGAGCGAGATCGGTGACGTAATCCAGAATGGTCAGGCTTTCTTCCATCTCAGCCTGGGTAGTGCTCAGCGGGGGTGCCAGACGAATGGTGCTTTCACCGCAGCCGAGTGTGATCAGGCCGTGTTCAAAGGCAAGATCCACAATGCGATCGCGCAGTGCACCGTCGGGTTCATGGGTTTCGGGATCTTTCACATAATCGATGCCGATCATGAAACCCTTCCCGCGTACTTCACCAATACAGGGGTGACCCTGTTGAGTTTCTTTCAACCAGTTGATGGTGTACTGGCCAACTTTGGCCGCGTTTTCCATGTACTCGTCGCCGATCAGCTCGAGTGTGGCCAGAGCAGCCGCGCAGGCGATGGGGTTCCCGCCGTATGTATTGCCGTGAGTGCCGCGCTGCCATTCAACAATACTTTTCTTGGCTGCCATAATCCCCAACGGAACACCGGAAGCGATGCCCTTGGCGATGGTGATAATGTCGGGTTCGATGCCAAAATGCTCGATGGCCCACCATTTACCGGTGCGGCCAACCCCAGATTGAACTTCATCAGCGATCAGGAGGATGCCGTATTTGTCACATAATCTGCGAAGTCCGGGGAAGAAATCATCAGGGGGGACGATATAACCGCCCTCGCCCTGGATAGGTTCGATAATAATACCTGCTACATCATTTGCTGGTGCAATACGGTGGAATACTTCGTCTTCAATATAATCCAGCACAGTCTGGCCGTATGAAACACCGGGTTTACTGTGCAGAATGGGTCTGTACGGGTTTGGATAAGGAACATGTGTTACGCCGCTCATCAAAGGGAAGAACCCTTCACGATAAACGGATTTGCTGGCGGTGAAGGACAGCGCTCCCATGGTACGGCCGTGGAAACCGCCCAGAAAGCCGATGAACTGGGAACGTCCTGTGTAATTCTTGGCCAGCTTTATGGCCGATTCGACGCTCTCCGCGCCGGAATTACACATGAATGAAACGGTAGGCTCGGAGAAAGGCGAGATCTCATCGATTTTTTCTCCCAGCTTGACCCAGTTTTCGTGATAAAAATCGGAGGAAATGTGAATGAATTTCTCGGCCTGGTCCTGGATTGCTTTGACAACTTTGGGGTTACTGTGACCGGTGGATACAACGGCGATACCGGCAGCCATGTCGAGGAACCGGTTGCCATCCACATCCCAAATTTCAGTCCCCTTACCATGATCCATCACAAATGGATAGCCGCGTGGATAAGATGGCGATATAAACGAGTGGTCCCGCTCGACGATCGCTTTAGCTTTTGGGCCAGGAAGTGGTAACTTTAACGGTTTCATAGAGAACGCTCCTTGAATGGGGGTTTAGTACAGTACCTCTTTTTTAATGAAGAGTGGTATGCTTGAATTATACCATGAGCCCCCTTTTCCCTATGTGAGGAAAATCCTGTCAGGTACGTTAGCAAAGGCATATCCCTGTCATTTTCTGTCCGAATCGGTAAAGGTAAATCCCTGGTTCCCGTCATCGTTGACGTCAAAATGGTTAACTGCTATGATTGAGGTACGATGGCAAGAAACAGGATGACCTGGTTGCGCAGAATTTGGAGAAAAATCAGCGGTGAATTGCGCTGGTTTATCCCCGGGGTAGGTATAAAACGCTGGATCCTGGCCATACTTGCGGGAATTACATTGCTTGCCATTGGCCTTGCCTATTTGCTGCTGGATATCTATCGAACCGCGCCTGAAACCTGGTGGCTTCCAGCCATTTCGGCAGTGGCTTTGCGTTTTCTCGACCGTCCGCTGCGAGTTCTAATCTACGGTGGTCTGGGGGTCGGCCTGGTAGTCTGGGGGTTCTACGGCCTGAATCACGCCTTGCTGAAGCCATTTGTGAAACCCGGCAGCCATGTGCTGGATACTGTGACTGCTTACCGCCGCCGCGAACGCGGCCCCCGTATTGTGGTGATAGGCGGCGGCACCGGTCTTTCCACCTTGTTACGCGGATTGAAAAACCACACCAATAACCTGACTGCCATTGTGACGGTTGCCGATGATGGCGGTTCGTCCGGTGAATTGCGTAAATCCATCGGCATTCTGCCCCCCGGCGACATTCGTTCGTGCCTGACCGCCCTTTCCGATGATGAAGAGCTGCTCTCACAGGTATTCCAGTACCGCTTTGGCGAAGGCGCCGGTCTCAACGGTCACTCGTTTGGAAATCTCTTCATCACCGCGCTGACCGAGATTACCGGTAGTTTTGAGGAAGCCGTAGCTGAATCCGGGCGTGTGCTGGCCACTCGCGGGAGGGTTCTGCCCGCTACATTGCATGATGTGCGTCTGGCAGCCGATATTGAAGACGGAGATGCCCAAAAAGCCATTCACGTCAAAGGAGAAAGCCAGATCCCGCGCGCCCACGGTCAGATCAGACGCATCTGGCTTGAACCGGACAATCCGCTGGCATTCCCGCCGGCCATCCAATCCCTCCTGGCGGCTGATCTCATTTTGATCGGTCCGGGCAGTCTGTACACCAGTATCTTGCCCAATCTGCTTGTGCCAGATTTGGCGCAAGCCGTGCGAATGAGCCGCGCGATGAAGTTCTATATCTGTAATGTAGCCACCCAGACCGGCGAAACCGAAGGATTTTCGGCCCTCAAGCACGTCAAGACCATCGAAAAACATATCGGAGAGAATATCTTCGATCTGATCTTATGCAACAATAACACCTCCCCCAAATTGCCCGAGAATTCCTTTTGGGTGGAGGCGGATGATGAATTGAAGAGCCAGTATGCTGTATACACCTCTGACCAGATCGATCCCCAAATCCCCTGGCGTCACCATTCCGGTAAACTGGCTCAATCTGTCATGGATCTCTATCTTGAGCGAACAGGTCCTCTGATCAATAAAGAAACTGTTGAAACAAACAGTTATAACTAACCCCATTACATCATCGTACGGAGGCAGGACATGTCAGTAAAAATAGGCATCAATGGTTTCGGCCGTATCGGCCGGCAGGTCTTGAAGGCCATCATCGAACGCACCGAAGGTCAGCTCGAGGTTGTGGCAGTCAATGATCTTTTTGATACGAAAACGAACGCGCATCTCTTCAAATATGATTCAAATTATGGAAT
>DAISXR010000109.1:1885-10544 GCA_036825755.1 Anaerolineaceae bacterium | reverse complement strand
GAACGAAGTGAAGGATCGGCTAAGAGCCAATCTCCGCGCGTTTCCCTATCTGGAACCGATACCCCCAAACCGGCGTAAAAATTCCCCATTTCTACCAAATTGGTCTGCCCCTGACCTCAATTTCTTCTCTAATTGGACTGATCCATCAAGATCTTCAAATTTGCCTGTTGACAAACCTTTTCATGTATGTATAATAGGCGAAATTAAACCTATGAACATCTACTCGATCGCTATTATTCTTGTCAGCATTTATTTTGCGCTTATCTGGACATACACACCGGATTGGGCTGGCTTGCGATACAGGAAAGTAGCAGTAGAGAAGTAAATCAAAGGATCAAACAAAAGACAAACCCGCTCAATCGAAAGAGAGAGCGGGTTTTTTGTTTCAGGGATTAATACCAGATGACTACAGATCTGATTACGGCGCCATATATCTTTTCAAAGCAGGGAGGTGGTCTTATCGCACATTGAGGGGGTCTTGCCGGCATGAACCCCGGGTTCGCTGAACCAATCACCCGGTTAATCGATTTGAGAAAACTATACGGAGGAGTTTGTATCATGTCTAAAAAATTGTTTTTGTTGATGTCCTTGCTGATGACGGCTGTGTTTTTGTTCACAGCATGTTCCGGTAAAGTTGAATCTCCTGCCCAGGAACCTGTACAAGAAGCTGCTGCTGAACAACAGGCGGCTACTGAAGCATCGGCTGAAAGCACCGACGCGACCTCTGCGCCTGCTGATGCCGCCACTTCCGAACCCCAGGATCACCCCGCTGATGAGTGGGGTGATCTTGTTTTTGCACCCGGCACGGATGTCAAGTTGGGCCTTTCATCCGCTTTGACTGCCGGATACGCCGCCTATGGGCAGGATATGCTTCACGGCGTGGAACTGGCTGTTGAGCAGTTTGGCGATCTGATGGGCTGGAAAGTGGTTGTTGAAGCCGGCGATGATGGCTGCGAGGGCGCGCCGGGTGTGACGGTGGCCGAGAAATTTGCCACCGATACCACTTTACTTGGTGTGGTGGGCCCCATGTGCTCCGGCACGGTGGTGGCGGCTGAAAAAGTGTACGGCGAGAATCATATTGTCATGATCACGCCGTCTTCCACGGCAGTCATCGTCACCGATATGGGCTATGAATCCGTGTTCCGCACGGTGGCCAATGACGATCTTCAGGCTCAGGTAACGGTGGATTTTCTCACCCAGGATCTGGGGCTGACCACGCTGGCGGTTGTGCATGACCAGAGCGTGTACGGTGAAGGCATCGGGCAGGCGGTAAAAGATAAATTCGAGGCTGCCGGGGGCACGGTGACGGCTTTTGAGGGCCTTACCCGCGGTGATGTAGACTTCAGCGGCGTGATCGGGGTGCTGACCGCGGATGACCCGCAGGCCATCTACTTTGGTGGCATGGATGCTGAAGGCGCGCTGCTGATCACCCAGTTACGCGCGGCCCAGTTTGAGGGCGTTTTCATGGGCCCTGATGGCATCAAATCGGTGCCCTCATACATCGAGGCATCGGGCGGAGCGGCGGAGGGCAGCTATTCCACCTTTGGGGCTGTGGGCGGCGCAACCGGTTACGAAGAGTTCGAGACGGCGTTCACCGCCAAATACGGCGCGCCGGTAGCGTACGGCCCGGGGTCGTTTGACTCTGCACGGATCCTGCTTCAGGCGGCGGCTGCAGTGGCTTATGTGGATGCTGACGGCAATCTGGTGATCGGCAAGAAAGCGCTGGCCGACCAGATTCGTAACGCACCGTTTGACGGCGTGACTGGACACCTTGAGTTCACCGAAACCGGTGACCTTGGAAAAGTCTCCATCACCATCTTCCAGGCTCAGAGCGGCGATTTTGTTCCCGTCAAGACTGTGGATTTCGGTGAATAGACTGAACAGATAAATTCTCTCGGGGGAAGCCCGATGCTCAGCCGGTGATTCTGCAAAGCAAGAATTCCAACCAAAGGATTGCGCTCAGAACCGCCCGGCTGAGATATCGGGCTGTTTCCAGAGATCGTCGTTTGGGTGCAGGCGGATGGAATAAGCAGTATACACAACATAAACATACACATTGCTGCTGACCCTCGAGCAGAGATCCAAACGGAAGGAGCCTGGAGGAAACGAGTTTACGTATGAATTGGGAAAATACGCTTGAACAATTGATCAACGGAATCACTGTGGGAAGCTTTTACGCGTTGATCGCACTGGGATACACCATGGTATACGGTGTGCTGAAGATGATCAACTTTGCCCATGGTGAAATTTTGATGATGGGCGCCTATGCCGGTTTATTTGCCATGAACCATCTGGTCAACGCGGGCGTCTTTGAAAAATCACCTGTTTTGGCGGTGGTGCTAGCCGCCGTTGCAGGCATGGCAGGTTCAGCAATCACCGGCATCACGGTAGAGCGACTGGCTTACCGTCCGCTGCGTAAGGCCGGGCGACTGGCACCGTTAATCAGCGCGATCGGCGCCTCGATGTTTTTGCAGGAATTTGTACGGCTGCTGCCGGATATGGCCAAAGGGATTGCCGGCATTTCGGTGCGCGGAGCTGCTCTGATCCCGCTGGACACACAGGCCAAACTGGCTGTCTTTTTTGATCAACTGGGCGGTGCGAAGGTAAAAGCCTACCCCAATGTTCTGGGTTCGGCCGGTTTCCAGTTTGGAGAGGTTTCGGTATCGCACAGCCGGATCATTGTGCTGGCAGTCTCATTGCTGTGCATGCTGGGGCTGTACCTTCTGGTGCAGCAAACCAGGCTCGGTAAGGCCATGCGCGCCGTCTCGGAAAACAGGGATACAGCTGCCCTGATGGGAATTGACGTCAACCAGGTGATCTCGCGTACCTTTCTGATCGGTTCGGCGCTGGCGGGGATTGCGGGTGTGATGATGGGTTTGTTTTATCTGCAAATCAAGCCCACCATGGGTTTTACACCGGGCATCAAAGCCTTTACCGCGGCTGTGATGGGCGGAATCGGGAATGTACCCGGGGCCATGCTGGGGGGATATGTGTTGGGACTGGCCGAAGCAGTGGGCATGCAGGTGCTGCCCACGGTATATAAGGATGTGGTGGCGTTCAGCCTGCTGGTGCTTACGTTGATCTTCAAACCGACCGGCATTTTGGGCAAAGCGGTTTCAGAAGGGAGAATGTGAGCCATGCAAAAGATATCAGACCTTATAGGAACAACCTGGCAAAAATTGCTGCATTCACCCGTCCGTTGGCTGATCTTTTTACTGGCCGGTGCTGCTGTTGTAGGTTTTCCGCTGCTCAGCTTCCCGCAAAGCGCCTTCTGGGTGCGGGTGGTGGCTTATACCGGGTTGTATATCATCCTGGGGCTGGGATTGAACGTGCAGGTGGGTTTTACCGGTCAGCTTGATCTGGGATATGTGGCCTTTTACGCCATCGGCGCTTATACCTACGGGTTGCTGGCATCCCCGCAGTTCGACCTGCATCTGTCATTCTGGCTGATGTTGCCTGTGGCTGCCCTGGCTGCCGGATTGGCCGGGGTATTGCTGTGCATCCCGGTGCTGCGGATGCGCGGCGATTATCTGGCGATCGTTACGCTGGGTTTTGGCGAGATTGTGCGCATCCTGCTCACCAACCTGAAGGGCCTTACCAATGGCTCGCAGGGGCTGGTGAATATTGATCCGCCCGTGTTGTTTGGGCATGAACTGGGTACCGGGGTTCACTTTTATTATCTGATCCTGATCCTTCTGGCGGGAACCATCATCCTGGTGAACCGGTTGAACAATTCACGCACCGGCCGGGCATGGACCGCGCTGCGCGACGATGAGGATGTGGCGCAAATGGCGGGCATCAACACCACCTCGGCCAAGCTGCTGTCATTTGGTCTGGGGGCGATGATCGCCGGGGTTGCCGGAGCGGTCTTTGCGGCCTGGCAAAGCTCCATCTTCCCGGATAACTTCAACCTGCTGGTATCGATCAATGTGCTGTGTCTGGTAATCATCGGCGGAGTTGGCAGTGTGCCGGGTGTGATTCTGGGTTCGGCCGCGCTGATCACCCTGCCGGATATTCTGCGTAAATTTGCCGATTACCGGCTGCTGATCTTTGGCCTGCTGTTGATCGTGATGATGATCGCCCGCCCCAATGGGTTTATTCCGGCGCGCAGACCGGCGCTGGAGGGGCAGAACCGGCTGGACCGGCGCGGCAGCCCTGCCGGTAAAACAGAAAGGGCGGAACGATGAATGATTTGTTGAAATCAACCCGGGTGACCAAGCGGTTTGGCGGCCTGGTGGCGGTGAAAAATCTGGATGTTGATGTGAAAACGCACACCATCTCCAGCATCATCGGTCCCAACGGCGCCGGCAAGACCAGCTTTTTCAACTGCATCACGGGCTACTATGTCTTTGAGGAGGGCGATATCCGTCTGGAGGGGCATTCCATCAAGGGCCTGACCCCGGACCGGATTGCGCATATGGGCATTACGCGCACCTATCAAAACATCCGCCTGTTCTCGTCCATGACGGCCATCGAAAATATTCTGGTGGGCGAACACCAGCAGATGCACACGCATGTTCTGGACAACATCCTTCGAACACCCAGATTCTGGAAGGAAGAGAAGGAGGCTCTGGAGGAAGCCCGCCGGCTGCTTTGCTTTGTGGGACTGAAGGATGCCGGCGACCTGCCCGCCCACAACCTGCCATACGGAGCGCAGCGAAGATTGGAAATTGCGCGCGCCCTGGCGGGTAAACCCCGGCTGCTGATGCTGGATGAGCCAACCGCCGGGATGAACCCGCAGGAGACGCTGGAAATGACCCGTTTTATCCGCAAACTGCGGGATGATCTGGGGATCACCATTTTGCTGATCGAGCATGATATGCGCCTGGTGATGGAAATCAGCGAGTGGATCACCGTGCTGGATTATGGCGAGAAGATCGCCGAGGGTACGGCCGGCGAAATCCAGGCCAACCCGCGTGTCATCGAAGCCTATTTGGGCAGGGGTGCTGCCAAATCAGCGGGGGCAGCCGGGGCTGCCACGGAGGTGGCGCATGCCGCTGCTTGAAGTAGAAAACATCCATACATATTATGGAAACATCCAGGCGCTCAAGGGCATTTCGCTCACCGTGGAGCAGGGTGAAATCGTGTCGCTGATCGGGTCAAATGGCGCGGGCAAAACCACCACATTGCGCAGCATCAGTGGTTTGAACCGGGTGCAAAAGGGGCTCATCCGCTTTGAAGGGGATGAGATTCAACACCTACCCGCGCACAAAATCGCCTGCCGGCAGGTGACCATGGTGCCGGAGGGGCGCGGTGTGTTTGCCCGTCTGACCGTGCAGGAAAACCTGGAGATGGGCGCGTATACACGCGCCACCACGCGCGCCGGCAGGGCAGAGATGGCCGCCGATCTGGAGCAGCAATACATGCTGTTTCCGCGCCTGAAGGACCGCCGCAAACAGACAGCCGGTACGCTCTCGGGCGGCGAGCAGCAGATGCTTGCCATGTCGCGCGCGCTCATGGCCCATCCGCGATTGCTGCTACTGGATGAACCGTCCATGGGTCTGGCGCCCATTTTGGTGGACGAGGTATTTGATCTCATCGTGAGGATCAATCAGGAAAACGTGACCATTTTGCTGGTGGAACAGAATGCGCTCAAGGCCCTCTCGGTGGCTGGGCGCGGATACGTGATCCAGAGCGGCGAAATTGTGCTGCATGACAGTTCGGCCAATCTGTTGGCCAGCGAGATGATGCAAAAGGCCTACCTGGGAGGAAAGTAACGACATATTAATGAAAGAATGACGATTGATCAAATCGCGGAACATCCGTGCTTTTTTATGGCAAAGTGTTTCCGCGATTTCTTTTTATTGCGAGGGGTAATTTTAAAAGTGATCCGCCTCATCGCATCATAAAGTTTGATGTAAAATGGTTGCCATCAGCACCATAAAGCATCACATTTTCTCAGAAAATTTCTGGATCATTTAATGATAACAAGAATAAAAGCTCACCTGCCTGTTTTACTTGCCATCTTCTTTATCATCATTGCGTCAGTTTTGTTTCTGTGGAGCACCGAACAGGGAATTGGTATTCGCGGAGATTCAACCATCTATTTGAGTACCGCAGTGAATCTCCTGAACGGAAACGGGTTTGTGTTCAACGGAGAACCGATGACGGCCTATGCCCCGCTATATCCCGCGGTACTGGCTTTCACCGGCCTGTTCAATCCGGATCTGCTTGCAGCAGCGCGCTGGCTCCATCTGATATTGTACGTCGTCAATCTTTTGCTGTTTGCAGGTATTTTTTATACCCTCACCAATCGTAATTTACTGGCTGGCGGGCTGGCTTCGATCATTTTTATCACCTCGAAAACAGTCATTTATGTACATACGATCACATGGTCTGAACCACTGTTTATCATGTTGATGTTTTCTGCCTGCCTTCTTTTGGCTCGCTATTTTGTGACACAAAAATGGAAATTTTTGTTGTTTGGATCAATCCTTTGTGGGCTGGCAGTTCTCACACGTTATGCAGGATTGGCGCTGATCCCCGCGGTTGCGCTGGGTATCCTGATATTATCAGCACAGCCGCTTCGAAAAAGATTCGTTGCACTGATGGCGTTTTGCTCCATTGCAATCTTGCCAATGGCAGTATGGGCGATTCGGAATATGTTGATCACTCAAAATGGTCAACAGGCAGCACGCGCACTCATTTTCCACCCTCGGTCCATCACTACCCTGGGCAGGGAATTGACGAGCCTGTTTTATATGTTCATTTTTCCGGGAGAGGGATCTAAATACTGGATGGCGGCGGTCATTGTGCTGCTCACATTGTGTCTGTTTGTCCTTCTGGGTATCCTGTGGAAGAATCGCAGGTTCTATCTCGACAGCCATCGCTACGAAACATCCATACTCGGTCTGACAGTCCTTATGCTTGTCAGCTTTCTTGTCACGGTATTTGGATCGATCACTTTTGTTGATGCCGCAATTCCGATCACTGAAAGGATTTTTATCCCCGCAATGCTGCTGATCATCATTTCTGCTTTTTCAGCCATATTCATGCTGTCCTGGCTGAAAAAAGGAGAATGGCTATATTGGGCGAGTATCGTCTTAATGGTATTGTTTTTTCATTTCAATATAGCGGATACGCGCGCTTTTACTAAAATTATTCACCGTGAGGGGATAGGTTTTAACTCCATTCCGTGGAAGAATTCTGAAACAATCAGTTCCATGACAGAGTTGGATGCTGGACAGGTAATCTATTCAAACAGTGCTGACATCCTGATTGCATTGACCGGCCGTCCGGTGATTGTTCCTTTCCCGCTTAAATATACGCCGCGCTATGGATTGGAGAATTCACATTATCAGCAAGAAATGATGGATATGTGTGATAACGTTAAAAACGGTGATGCGATCATCGTCTATATGACGGATATTGAGAGGGCATATTTTACCGGGTATGAGGAATTGGTGAATACCTGTCAATTTCCCTCGCGGGTTGAATTCAGCGATGGGGTGATTTTTGGGAATATCACCGCGGATTCATGAAACGTCAACTTGCAGATCGCAGAAGCCCACGAGGTCATCATGCGCCTTCCTTCCGGATTTATTCGTTTGAAGAAATACTGATCATTGCAGACCCTCATGAATAAAAATCTTCTGACTCGTTTGTTTTCGATTTTTCTATGCATCGTTTTTTCCGTCTCTGTAACCGTTTTCCTGTGGGTCACCAAAAACGGTATCGGGATTGGCTATGATTCCTTCTCGTATATCAGTACTGCCGAGAGGCTTTTGCGTGGCAGTTCTACCTTTGTAAACATGACGCCCCATTTTCCGCCGATGTATACATTCATGCTGGCGTTAACGGGCAGTTTTACCGGTGATGTGATCGCCTCTGCCCGCTGGCTGCACGCCTTTCTGTATGGGGTAAATGCCGTATTGATCGGCGTCATCATTTATTACGGCACACGAAAAAACCTGCTGGCTTCAGCATTGGGGATTCTGGTATTCCTCACCTCCAGATCCGTGATTTCAATGCAGGTATACGCTCTTTCAGAATCGTTGTTCTTTTTCTTTTCGCTGCTGACCTGTTTGTTTTTTTCTGTTTACATCCAGTTGTCTAAAACGCGATTTCTCGTTCTTGCGGCCCTCTTTGCAGGAATGGCGGTGTTGACCCGTTATGTGGGCGCCGCCCTGATCCCGCCGCTGGCGATTGGAATTCTGTGCCTGACCAGGCAGACGATCAGACAGAAGATCAAGGCGCTGATCACACTGGCGGTATTCTCTGTCACACCCGTTGCGTTGTGGATTCTCCGCAATATCCTGTTTTTTGACTCAGCAGCCAACAGGATGCTGGTGTACCATGCCCGGTCTGTCCGCCGGATTGCCAGCCAGGTCATTGAGTTGTTTTTTCCCTATATCTTTGGCGATATGAGTGTTTCGAAGTATGTTCAGAGGTTTGCCATCGCTCTGCTGGCGCTTGTTGTGGTGTTGATCATTTTATTCCTGCTTCGAAAACAAATATTCTCTTCACAGCCTGACCAATCCGGCATGGCTGTCTTCAGCATGTGGCTGCTTTTCTCGGTCACCTATCTGCTGATGCTTGTTCTTTCGATGAACTTTTTCGACGCAGCTACTCAAATGAATGATCGCATCCTTCTGCCGGTATATATTCTGTTCATTCCATCTATGATTTCTCTTCTGTTCATCTTTTCATCTCATGTGAG
>DAISXR010000109.1:0-1785 GCA_036825755.1 Anaerolineaceae bacterium | reverse complement strand
GATGCCATTTGCGAGGAGGTTCGGCTGGGCCAGGCGGTCATGGTTTATCTGGATCAAATCGGCAGAGAATACCTCCCCAAAGAATGGGTGATCTTTTCTCGCTGTAATTTGCCGGTGTTGCTGGATACGGAGGATGGGATCATTTGGGGTCTACCGCAGTGAGAAATTACAGAGGGTCATCGCCAGATGCCCCTCTGTTTGTAATAGAAACCGTTTTCAAATTGTGTGCCCGGGATTATTTTGGATTTCATTTTAATGAAATCGCTCAAACACGCGGCAGATAGCCAGACTGACCCACAACTTCATATCACGGTTCTTGGGGGTATCCCTTTCCGCCTGCGGACGGGCATAGTTCAGCTTCCACGATCCGGTTTCCTCCTGATGATCCACCAGCCACTTCAACGCCCGCTGAATATCCGGATCCAGGCCCCATTCTGGTCCGATCAGAGAGAGCGAATCCAGCGCTGCCACAAGGTTGTTCCACCAGAACGGATATTCAAAGCGCACCCAATAATCGGCAGATTGATAGGATGAATACACATCCGGCTTGAAAAATCTGGATTTCAGCAACCGAGCGGCGGTGAGGGCGCCGGGGCTGCTGCGATAAACCGGGTGAGCGGCAAAAGCGCGCAGTACCATTCCGGTCCAGTTGTGCGAAAATGGTTTGGCACGGTCCGGCTCAAGCGGTTGAGCCATTTCACTGGTCAAGCGGTACTGGGTAGCCCGGTCCAGTTTGTGAGTAATGAGAGGAACCGTCCAGCCCTGGTCGTCCTGGCGCATATCCAGCAGCCATGTCATGCCGCGCTCGACTCGCGGGTCATCGGCATAACCGGCCCGGATCAGCAGGGCCAGGATGGCGCCGGTATAGTACGTGGCGTACTGGTTGGCCAGAAAGCCGCGAAAATCTCCTGCCAGGGTCTGACAGGAAAAGAGGAATTCGGCGGCTCTTTCCGCCGCGGGATGCTGCCGAGTGAAACCGTATTGATCCACCAGAAAGCGGAAGTGACGCCACGTCTCGATCAGGGCGTAGTTGATAGCTGGATGTTTCAATTCCCCGGAACGGGGCCAGGAGCCATTCGCAAGCTGCTTTTTGAGAATGCGCTGCGCCTCCGGGAGGTGCCACAGGCAATCGGATGGGTCAACGTGGTGACCGCACAGGTCGCGGTTGACGAAGTAAATCAGAGCCGGGTTTTCAGACGCCAGCAGGGGCGCCAGGGGATCGAAATGCAATTGCAGAAGTCCGTCAGTCACCATGTGGAACCTCCCCCGGTGATCGCTCACCTAAGTAATGGCGCGTACGTAACAGGAAAGATGATAAAAAGCCAGATGCACATCCTCTTTTGCCAGTTTTTGTGCATTATTACGGATGAAAGTGGGTAAGGCTTTGTTATTGAGCACCCAAATATCCTCTTTCCCGGTCATGGGTTCCACATACCAGCCGGGAAACACAACCACCCCGCGTACCGGAAACTGTTTTCCTGTGCTTTCCAGGAGCAGATCCTGAATCCACTTTGTTAGCGCTCTGCACTGCTTAATCGGATTCCGCTCCATTAAATAATTATTGACATACACTTCATCGTGATCCACTCGGACGCGTACATCTCCTTTGATGGGTTTGCGGTGGGTCTTCGTATCCACCACAAAAATGCCATGTTCAGAAATGATGACATGGTCGACATTGAAGTTTTTTCCCTTGATGTCATGCAGGATGCGCGCCCCGTCCTCTCGAAGCTCATCGAGAAACTGGCCGACGATCTTTTCACCATCTCTGGCGAGTTTGAGCTG
>DAISXR010000108.1:4276-10625 GCA_036825755.1 Anaerolineaceae bacterium | reverse complement strand
GATCTCTTGACATAGATAATCCAGTTGATCCAGATCTTCCGGTTTTCCGTTGCCTTCGCAAATCCGATTTAGAATGTCGAGAATCCGATTGGTACCCACACGACAGGGTACACACTTCCCGCAGCTTTCATCCTGGGTGAATTCCATGAAGTAGCGGGCGATATCGACCATGCAGGTTTCATCGTCCATCACGATCAGGCCACCGGAGCCCATCATAGAGCCGGCTGCCTTTAGCGCTTCATAATCGATCTTGAGATCCAGATGCTCGGTAGTGAGTGTACCGCCCATGGGGCCACCGGTCTGAACGGCTTTGAAGCCTTTACCGTCTTTAATTCCGCCGCCGATATCATAGATGATCTCGCGCAGCGTGATACCCAACGGGACTTCGATCAAACCGGTATTGATTACATCACCGGCCAGGGCAAAAGTCTTGGTGCCTTTACTCTTCTCGGTGCCCATACTGGCAAACCATTCCGGTCCATTCAGCACGATCTGCGGTACGTTGGCATAGGTTTCCACGTTGTTGACGTTGGAAGGCTGACCAAACAAGCCTTTGACCGCCGGGAAGGGCGGGCGCGGGCGAGGTTCGCCTCGGCGGCCTTCAATGGAAGCCATCAGGGCAGTCTCTTCACCGCACACAAAAGCGCCGGCGCCCATACGGACTTCGAGGTCAAACGAGAACTCGCTGCCCATAATGTTGTTACCCAGCAAACCCAGATCACGGGCCTGTTCAATGGCAATACGCAGTGTCTTTACCGCGATGGGGTACTCGGCGCGGCAATAGATGTAGCCGTGGCTGGCGCCAATGATGTAGGCCGCAATCGTCATGCCTTCGATGACAGCATGAGGATCGCCTTCCAGAACGCGCCGGTTCATGAACGCGCCCGGGTCGCCTTCATCTGCATTGCAGATGACATAGCGAGGTTCCGGTGAATTCTGGCGGCACAGTTTCCATTTGAGCGCGGTTGGGAAACCAGCTCCACCTCTGCCACGGAGCTGCGATTGCGAAATGATCTCCAACGCGGCTGTGGGATCCATACCGATTACTTTTGCGAGTGCAGCATAGCCGTTCTCGGCAATGTATTCTTCGATGTTGGTGGGATCAATTTTTCCCACGTTACGGAGCACCACACGGACTTCTTTGGCCTTGGGGGCGCCTAATTCCTCATCGACGACAACTTTTTCTACAACCTGCAAACCTTTTACCACACGGCCCTTCAGAAAATGCTCTTCCACCAGGAAGGGCACATCTTTCTGGGTCAGGTTACCGTAATGGATACCCTCCGGATAAACCATTAAATCTGGTCCGCATTGACCAGGTTCACCGATACGAGATGTTTCAAGGACCTGGATTTCTTCAACGAGGCCTTGCCGAATCAGTTCATCGTTTAGGGTATCAATGATTTCATGAGCGCCTTTTTCAACGCAAACAGGATCAACCGATACCAATATATGTGAACGAAAAAATGCCATGTCAACCCTTCTATTACTTAATGACGTACTTTTCTACAATGTTTCCCTGAACGATATGTTCTTTCATGATTGTCCGTGCAATCTCCGGGGTTACTTTCCCGTACGATACAGGGGCCTCTTCACCGATGATAATCTGTACAATCGGTTCGAATGAATCCATGCCGATATTCCCGGTCTGACGGACGAGAACATCGTTAAGCCCATTTTCTTCAATGAAGGACAGAATTTCCTTCAAAGTACTGCGGGCGCCTGAAGCAATGCCTACTGTTCCCATGCCGACCACAACCTGTTTCTGGCCTTCAACTTTTTTTGCATCGCGTTTCATCAAGGCTTCTTCACGAATCCGTTTTAAATCCTCAAGCGACTTAATTTTGTCCATCTTGTTCACTCCTGTATGAATTCATAAGCATCCATTTTGAATATCCAGAATACCTTCCTGGATATATTCTTTCATCCATTTCATGACAGCCGGATCGTAGAGCGGCACATCTACCAACTGAGCTTTGATCTGTTGACTGTCGACTTCAAAACTGCGGTCATCCCTGGTGTACAACAGCTTCCAGTTGACATCGGGTGATCCAATGAGCAAGGTGAGAAATGTGTCACCCAGATCGCCTAACGGCATGCGGTCGATATGGCTGTTTTGAAAGACAGCAGTCACTTCGGTGCCCGTACCTGGGATGGATTTGATGGTGAGACTGCCGTTACAGGCTTCAGCAGCCGCCTTGAACAGAGGGATTCCCAACCCCACCCGGCGAGTTGTTCGGGTAGTGTAGAAGGGGTCCTGAATTCTAACTACTGTTTCGGCGTCCATCCCTTTACCGTTATCTTTGATGCTGATTTGTAAAAGATCAAGTTTCAAATTCTCTACCACACTGATCTCGATGTTCTTTGCTCCTGCTGAGATCGAGTTTTCGGCGACATCAAGAATGTGTAGAGATAATTCTTTCAAGGCAATCGCAACGACCTAATGAACAGCCTGTTTATCTGCTTCCTGAACATCCGAGAGGATCTTGGGTAGTTTGTTGGGACGCACGCGTCCGAAGATCTCCTCGTCGATCACAATCACCGGAGCCTGGCTGCAGGCGCCTACGCAACGGCAAATTTCAACGGTGATCGCCCCGTCATCAGTGGTATCACCGGGTTCAACACCCAGAACCTGTTTGGCCTTGTCGATCAACTGCTGTGTTCCACCCACATAACAGGCAGTACCCATGCAGAATTTGACGGTATGGCGACCGCGAGGCTTTGTGGTGAAGAACGAGTAAAACGAAATCACTCCGTGAATCTGGCTTACCGGTACCTGCATCACCTGAGCAACATAATCTTGCATTGCTTCAGAAACAAATCCGACCTGGCTCTGCAGTTCATTCAGCACAACCATTGTTGCACCAGGCAGATCTTTGTTCTTCTCTAAAATAGTATCAATGATTTTTTTCTGCTCTGGTTTGTTCAGTGGATCATTAGTGGGAACTCGGTCTATTATACCTTTCATTCTAAATCCTCAGTAATTATGTTGTACATCTCTTATCAGCAGGCGCACGAACGCGGGTCCATGTACCTCATGCGCCCGCATAACTATAACTTGACTTCACCAAAAAGGTTATTATCGAATGTCATCTTTCAGGACGAATATTGTCAAAATTGATTTAACGTACTTCGGAGGGAGTTTTGACACTCCGACCAGCATAATGGTGCAATGCAAGCTTTATTTCTGAAAAAGTTGGTGTGGAAATCGACATCAAATTATAACCGGTTATTGATTCCAGTTCATGCGCATCGCCGTTTCGGATCAACGTGTATCCGCGTACGGATGGATTTTCCTTCTCTGCCCGCTCAAAGCTGTAATTTCCTGAGACCTCAAGGGCATCAAATGGGATGTTATCGGGGATAAAGCCCAGTGTGGGCAGTATGCCGTACACCTGACGCTGGATGTGAGAGGGGATAAATAAGCCGCCCAGGCGGTTGACATGTTTAAACGCTTCATCAATTGAAAGCCGTGTAGCCTGGCTCAACAGGTGGGTTTCGTATCGAATGAAGTCGCCGGTGGAATCCACCACATACTGCGGGCCAAACACATCTTCTATATTCTCTCCCGGCGCATAATGATCATCTACGATGCGCTGAAAATCAAAGGCTTTCTCCAGATTTTCAAAGATGCACAACACATGCACCTCTTCGCGGGTATGCAACTCCATGCCTGGTAGGATGACGAGCCCGGTGTCTTCCGCCGCCTGCATCACCGCACCGGCGTTGAGCATGCTGTTATGGTCGGTCACAGCCAGTATATCGATCTTTTTCTCCAGCGCCTCGCGAACGATCAGCGGTGGGATCATCTCGATACTGGCGCATGGAGATAACACCGTATGGACGTGCAGTTCCGCACGGAAATCCCGCAGTGTTTGACCGTTTTCAGTTGTCAGCATTTTGGATAACGAATAACTAAGACCTGATACCCATTTGCCAGAGCCGGCCGGCGATATTGAAGCTGGGTTCTGGGGTGGAAAGAAGGACAATACCTTCCTGATTCGCTTTTGCAATCACCGAGGGGTCCGGCTGGTTGCCTTCTGTGATGATGATGGCTGACAGCTCAAGCAGCGTGGCTACCGCAATGATATTCAAATGAGCCTGTAAGGTGACCCAAAGGCTGTTGTGTTTTGCGCCGGCCATCACGCAGCTTAACATATCGGAGGTGTAACCCAATTCGGCGGATTTGTCTTCCACCTGATTTGGGTCAGTCAGCAAGGTAAGGTTAAGTTCAGTGATGATTTCTTGTAATTGGATCATGCGCCAGGCTCCTTGTTGATGGATTGTTGATGTTCACCGACCGTTTCCTGCTCTTTCAAAAAGATTTTCATGGAAAGAATGGTGCCTTTTTCCGATGACTGGAGCTTCATCCAGTCAACGCAGCGGGAGATGTTGATGAGACCCATGCCCGCTCCAAACCCCAACTCACGTACCTCCTCACTGGCCGTAGAAAAGCCTGGCTGTAACGCGAGATCCACATTCTTGATGCCGGGGCCGTCATCTTCGGTACGAATGGCTATTTGATGGGGCTGGATCTCCACCCGTAGATAACCGCCGTTACTGGTGTGGATGATCAGATTCATTTCCGCTTCGTATGTGGCAATGGCACATTTCCGGGCAATTTGTGGGGAGGCGCCCAGCCGCAGCAGCGCTCGTTTGATATGGCTGGATGCCGCGCCGCCGTGCGTGAAATCGCGCGGGCGGATATTGTAACGCAGGATCATACTGGAGCGGTCTGAAACCAGATCTTCAAAAAGGTGACTGGCGCGGTAACGCTTCAGTTCCTCTTCTTTGTAATCTGTTTGCAGCGCACGTAAAATGCCCCGGGTGAGATCTCCTTTGGTGATGATCCCTTTTAACTGGTTATCATCATCCACCACAATCAAACGCCCGAGATTGGTGCTCACAAACAGTTTCAGCCCTTCCACCACCAGGTCATTTTCTTTCACCGTAATGGGGGAGCGGCTCATATATTTGCTGATGGGCGCATTCAAGTCTGAGGCGATCAGGCAGCGGATCAGATCTTCAAGGCTGATGACACCCACCAGTTTGTCATTTTCCAGCACGGGCGATCCTGAAATATGCTTTGTTCGGAAGCTCTCCAGAACTTCCTGCATGGTGTTTTGGGGGGTAAATGTCTGCGGATCACCTGTCATCACCTCGCAGACACGCAGCTCGTATGCGAGTTCTTCTCCGCGCGAGATGTATTCGGCCACCTGTTCGAATGACTTGCTGTTGTTGGATTCGGCAGATGTGTCCATTTTGTTCAGTCTTTGTTATTCCGGTCTGAAAATCTCGTGGCAGTTATTTTCAAAACTGGGCAATCCGGCGTGGAAGAGTTTTCCACAGACCTGATACATACCCAGTGAGGTTGAAATGAGTGGGATACGTTCTTCTTTTGCCAGATCCACCGTTTCCTGCGGTGGTTTTTTTCCACGGACAAGGACAATGGCTGAAATATCAGCCATGACCGCAGTACGGACCACCTGCGGATTGGACAGGCCAGTAACAAGAATTGATTCCGGTTGTATCGAAGCTAAAACATCACTCATCAGGTCGGCTGCAAAACCGCCCCGGGCATCTTTATCTAAATTTGCATCTTTGTTGAGAAGTTCGCCGTCTATTTCTTGAATCAAATCGATAATTTTCATCACTTATCCGTAGACTGTTTTCATTATATAAGAGGTCAGCCCGTCGGCTGCTTACCCGATATTTTACAACAGATACCCGGGTAAATGAAGAGGAATTTTGTCTGTTTTTCCATCCAAAAGCACCAAAATGATGAATAATTGTAATGAAAATCTGAGTTGAATGTCAGATATTCGATCTTCCTGCGCAGATCGGGTAAGTCAATCAAGCGGCAGGTGGAAGTTAAGATAAAATTACTCCATTACAGAACAGGACTTAACGCTATGAAATCAACCATACAAAGCGTGAAAGGTACGCGCGAATTTTATCCGGAAGAAATGGCCGTTCGGCAGTGGATTTACCAGAACATCCGCAAGGTATCTCAATCATTCGGATATGAGGAATGGGACGGACCGTTTCTCGAGAAAATTGATCTGTACGCCGCCAAATCAGGCGAGGAACTGGTCAAAGAGCAGTCTTTCGTTTTTGAAGATCGCGGCGGTGATCCGGTAACCCTGCGCCCAGAACTCACTCCCAGCCTGGCGCGCATGATTGCCCAGCGCCAGAATCAACTGGTTTTCCCGCTGCGCTGGTGGTCATTCGGCCCATTCTGGCGGTACGAACGCCCGCAAAAGGGCCGAACCCGCGAGTTTTTCCAGTGGAATATTGACCTGATCGGCGCGGATACCCCGGAGGCAGATGCCGAGTTGATTTCTGTGGC
>DAISXR010000108.1:0-4176 GCA_036825755.1 Anaerolineaceae bacterium | reverse complement strand
CTGTGGAAGCAATCACCGGAGATGGTACGGGTTTTCAACGCGGTGGAAGCCTACGGTTTGAAAGAGTATGTGCGTTTTGATCCCAAGATCATCCGCGGTCTCGATTATTACACCGGCACCGTGTTTGAGGCCATCCACATGACGGAAGGTGGCCGCTCCATTTTAGGCGGTGGACGATATGATAACCTGGTATCCGACGTAGGCGGCACACCGGTGGGCGGCGTGGGTTTTGCCATGGGGGATGTGATGATCCAGGTATTACTACGTGAGGATAAACTCATCCCGGCTCTGCGCACCATCCCCGCGCGTGTGCTGGTTGCGGTATTTAATGAAGAGACGCAGACGGAAGCCATGCGCCTGGCATCAGAGATACGGCAGGATGGGATCAACGTGATTGCCTATCCGGAACCGGCCAAGCTGGCCAAACAGTTCAAATACGCTGATCGCCAGGGGATCCGGTATGTGGTGCTGGCCGGCCCCGATGAACTGGCGAACCACAAGTTTGCCTTTAAAGATCTGATCAGCGGTGAACAGCAGATTGTGGATCGCGGTGAATTGACCAAAATGATCCGTGAAAAACTTGCGACCGAAGAATCTCTATGATAGAATAGGGCGCACGCAAGTGATATGGTGCCTGTAGCTCAATGGCAGAGCGTCGCACTGTGGATGCGAATGTTGTGGGTTCGAAACCCATCAGGCACCCTAAAAACTGCTTCGGGAAACCGAAGCAGTTTTGTAATTGAAAGATTTGTTTCCGAGAAATATGCAGGCTATTTTCAATCACTCTTCTTCATAGATACGATACAATGATTTATAGGGATTGATTTCCAATCGTATAACTGGCTGTGGTTCTAATATCTGTATTGAAAGCCATGTGTAGGGATTTTATGCACAGGCCACTTCCAAAACACAACAATTGGCATTTTGACTGGAGTTACACCTACAACGGTGTGGGCAATTTAGCCACCCAGACCGATGCGCGCGACTGCATGACGACGCTCTCCTACGACGCGCTCAACCGCCTGACCGGCAAGAGCTACAGCGGGCCGGATGCCTGTGCCACCACCGCAGAGGTGGCGTATTACTATGATGATCAATCCTTCTCCTTCCTGGGGGTGGATTACGGCGGTAGCACGCTCAATACCATCGGGCGGATGACCGGCATGCTGGACGGCAGCGGCGCCACCCTGTATGCGTATGATACCCGCGGCCGCACCGTGGAGCAGACCAAACTGATCTACCAGGGCACCGACACCTTGGCGGCAGAGACCTATGAAACGAGCTTCACCTACAACTCGGCTGATCTGCCGGTGACGGTGACCCTGCCGGATGGCGAGGTGCTTACCTACACCTATGACGCCCAGGGCTCGCTGCTTTCCTTGACCGGGGACGATGGCACCCCGTATACCTATGTCAAGCAGGCGGAATATGATGAAGCCGGGCGCATGACCCTGCTGGAGATGGGCCAGTCCTCCGGCAATGCGGTGATCAGCAAAGCTTATAACTACTACGGCTGGAGTACACCGGTCACGGGCGGGCTGCTGCAGTCGCTGGTCAGCACCAATACTGCCAGCGTGGATCTGCAGAACCTGGTGTTCAGCTATGATGCCAACACCAACATCACCGGCATCGCCGATGAAAAGGCCGATGAAACGGCCGCCTACACCTATGACGCGCTCAACCGTCTGACAACAGGCATTGTGACCGATGCGAACCAGATCGAACTGCTGAGTGAGGCTTTCAGCTACAACCCGGATACCGGCTCGATGGCGATGAAGAACGATGATGCGTTCACCTATGACCTGGTACATCCCCATGCGGTATCCCGGTATGATCGCAACAGCTACAGCTACAGCTACAGCTACAGCTACGATGCCAACGGCAACCAGACTGAACGCGCGCTGAACGGGGAGAACCTGACCCTGGTGTATGACGCCGAAAACCGCCTGATCGAGGTGACCTCGGATCAGCCCTTCACCCCGGAAACGGTCAACTGGGCCGGGCAAAGCCCCACCGCAACCGCGACGGCCAGCGAGACGCCCACCGAAACACCCACTGCCACGCTGAGCGGTACGCTGGCCGATACTGAAACGCCGTTTACGGCGACACCCACGGCAACGTCGTCCTCGGCGACACCTTCACCGACCGCCACGCTGGAGCAGGTTCTTCCGAGCGAGACACCCACAGAAACGCCCGTCCCCACGGAAACGGAAACCCCCACACCCAGCGCCACACCCACCGAGACGCCCACCCTGGATCCGTCTATCACGGTGACAGAGGAAACCCCGCTGGAGACCGACACAGAGACCCCCACTCCCACCGAGACGGCTACTGAAACGCCTACCGAGACCTCTGTGGTTCTGCCGGGTGATACCGAAACCCCGACGCCTACCGAAACATCTACGGAGACGGCCACAGAGACGGCCACCGAAACCCTTGCAGTCTCTGAGACGCCGACCAGCACCGCTACCCCGGTGAACGGTGTGGCACGGTATTACTACGACGGCAACGGCACAATGGTCAAATCGGTGATCGGCGAGATCGTGACGTACTATGCCAGCTCGGCTTACCAGGTGAAAACCGACGGGACCAACCTGAACACGCGCAAGTACTATGCTTTCGGAAATACGACCGTGGCCATGCGCGAGAATGACGTACTCACCTGGCTCCTGACAGATCAAATTAACTCCACCACGGTGACAGCCAGCGAGGACGGCACGCTGGTCTCAGAGATCAAGTACACCGCCTTTGGAGAGGTGAGGTCGCTGAACGGAGTACTGGTGACCGACAATCGGTACACGGGTCAGAGGGAAGAAACCGAAATCGGGCTGTATTTCTATGTGGCTCGCTGGTATGACCCTTATCTTAACCGGTGGATCCAGCCTGACACCATTGTACCAGATTCATACAATTTTCAAGATTGGGATCGATATTGTTATGTTGGAAATAACCCAATTACTTATACCGATCCGACTGGGCATATGCGCTCTAATGAAGACTCGTATTATCAAGGGAATAGTAGTAATAAGAATGTAGTCCAGAGCTATTTTGTAATCCAAAAAATTCTTTTCAAAGATCCACGCAGCTTTGATAAACTTTCAGACAGTTATAAGACGATATTACAAGAATTTGATCCGTCCATCGATGAAGAAATGTTCGATAATTCTGAGATGGCTGGGAAACCAGGAATCAGAGAGGCTTACTGGTATGAGGATCCGGCTGTCCTGATACCGGCCACCTTGGCAGGAATCCGACTTGCTCCTCAGGTATTTACAGGTTTGGCCGAATATTTCTGCCTTAATGATGGAAATTGTACAAATGAATTAGATATCGTTGATCATGCACTTGAGAGAATGGAGTTACGTCAAGTTAGCCTAGAGCAATTGCAAGAGGCTCTACTGCAGCAGCCATTTAGATATTTTCACGGCGGTCAATGGAAACTAGGGTATTATGATGCTGTAAATAAAATATTTGTTGCGGTTGCAGAGGTGGATAAGGTAATTCTCACCGTGATCACAAAAACTCAACCTCATTATATTGAAAATTTAAGAAGGATGATGGGTCCATGAAAATAACATTTGATCGTAAGTACAATTTGGCATATATTTATTTTTCCCTCAAAAACGAGCCAGTACGTACATATGCATGTGACCCTATTGAGGTAGGTGGGCAAATAAATCTGGATTTTAATTCCAATGGACATTTAGTTGGCATTGAAGTGCTGGATGCAACAAAACTGTTACCACCAGAATTATTAAATTCTACGGATGTGGTGGATTAATTTACCTATAAATAAAAGGGAGAGAACCGTGGTTTATACCATGTGAATAGAAAAGAACAGTACATTAATAATTTAATATTGTCTGAAAAGCAATTAGCATCTTGCCCTAAACTGGAGGAGGGTGATCTGGCAGCCATATTTCCTGGCTCTGGATCGGAAATGCCAAGGAGGTCAGGCTGGGTCCCGCCAAAATCAGGCAGATCTGTTGAGCCAGATCCATTCTCATGTTATGGTCCACCTCCGGTTGGGCCAGTTGAGCAGCAATGGCCAGCACCTGCTCTCGTTCACTCTCCTGGAGTCTACCAGGCTGTTTTTCGTCTTCTGCCAGCGCCAGCCTGCGCTCCACGCTGCCCATAGCAGCATAATAGTCCTCTGCCACGGTCTGGTCATGCACG
>DAISXR010000107.1:3194-10890 GCA_036825755.1 Anaerolineaceae bacterium | reverse complement strand
ATCCGGGTGCTGATGGCTCTGGATCTCCAGAACAATCTCCAGGCTCTTCTGCCAGATCCCACTGTACGGCCCGTTGAACGCGTCAACACCGGCGGGTCTGAACGTAAACGGGCGCGTCCGCGTAAACAGGAGCCGGACGAAACTCCATGGGCCTGGGGAGATGAAACGGAAGACAAACCGTGACCGACGCGAGGGTGCTGTTATGGGGCAGTGTGATTGGGGCGGTATCCTGGCTGGAGGAACGCGAGCTGGGCGTTTTTCAATACGATCCCGCTTTTCTGAAAAGCGGGATCCAGCTAGCGCCGCTGATGATGCCGCTGAATGACTTTCCATATCAATTTCCAGCCCTGCCGCGTGAGACTTTTCGGGGTCTGCCCGGCATGCTGGCCGATTCGCTGCCGGACAAATTTGGCAACGCGCTGATAGACGCCTGGCTGGCTTCACAGGGGCGCACTACCGCCAGTTTTAATCCGGTGGAGCGTCTGTGCTATGTGGGCACCCGTGGAATGGGAGGTCTCGAGTATCAACCGGCCCTGCTTCCGCCGTTTTTTGGCTCCAAAAAAATCGAGGTGGACAGACTGGTCGAATTGACCAACAAAATTCTGGCACAACGAAACGATCTGAACGGGGTCTGGAAGGGCGAGGATGATCGTGAAGCAATGCAGTATATCCTGCGGGTGGGCACATCGGCTGGGGGCGCCAGAGCCAAGGCCATTCTCGCCTGGAACCCGGTGACCAACCAATTTCGCTCGGGTCAGGTGGATCTGCCGGCCGGTTATGAACACTGGATCCTCAAGTTTGACGGAATCACAAACAACCGTGATAAGGAACTGGCAGATCCGCAGGGGTACGGAAAAATCGAGTATGCCTATCATTTACTGGCGCGTGAAGCGGGAATCGAGATGACAGACTGCCGTTTGTTTCATGAAGGCGGCAGAAGCCACTTTATGACCCGGCGTTTTGATCGGGGGCCGGATGGCAGCAAATTGCATATGCAGTCACTGGGGGCGATCACGCATGCCGATTACAACCAACCGGCCGGCTACTCGTACGAGCAGGCGCTTCAGGTGATGAAGAGACTGCGGCTGCCTCAGCGCGATCTGGATCAGCAGGTACTGCGAGCCATGTTCAATGTGGTGGGGCGAAACCAGGATGATCACGTGAAAAATATCGCCTTCTTAATGAACCGCGCCGGCGAATGGCGGCTCTCGCCTGCTTTTGATGTTTCGTACGCCTATGACCCGGCCGGGATATGGACCTCCCGCCATCAAATGAGCATCAACGGCCGACGGGACGGTTTTTCAGCGTCTGATTTGCTGGCGCTGGCAAATGTGGGTGGGATCAAACCACGCCGGGCATCCGCCATGCTGGCGCACGTGATCAGCGTTTTTGAACGCTGGCCGGAATTCGCAGAAAAGGCTGGCGTTCCAGAGGACCGGATGCGGCAGATACAATCCGTTTTACGGCTCTCGTTTCCAGCGTGACCAAAGCAGGAGATCCTATGAAAAGTATGCGTGTGGTAAAGGCAGTCCCAATCGAAACCCATCCCCTGGTGATGGAAGAGATACCCGTACCGCAGCCCGGCCCCGGGCAGGTGCGGCTGCATGTTTCAGTTTGCGGGGCGTGCCACACGGATCTGCACATTACCGAAGGAGATATCCATCCGCCGCGGCTGCCGGTGACGCCCGGACACCAGGTGGTGGGGCGGGTGGACGCGCTGGGCGATGAGGTTACCCGTCCGGCATTGGGCAGCCGGGTGGGGATACCGTGGCTGCACTCCACCGACCGCACCTGTGAATACTGCCGGCGCGGAGAGGAGAACCTGTGCCCGCAGGCGCGGTTCACCGGGTTCCATGCGGACGGGGGCTTTGCCGAATATATGCTGGCACAGGCCGATTTTGTACTGACGCTGCCGGACAGCATTTCAGATGAGCAGGCTGCTCCGCTGCTGTGCGCAGGCATCATCGGCTACCGCTCGCTGAAGAAGGCCGGTTTGCAGCCGGGCGAGCGGCTGGGGTTGTTTGGCTTTGGGGCAAGCGCGCATCTGGCCATCCAGGCGGCGCTGTACATGGGCTGCGAGGTGTATGTGTTTACCCGTTCTGCCGGCCATCAACAGCATGCCCTCCAACTGGGGGCTGCGTGGGCCGGTGGATTGGATGAAACCACCCCGCACCTGCTGGACCGGGCCGTCACCTTTGCGCCTGTGGGGAGTGTGGTGCCGCAGGCGCTGAGTAAGCTGCGCCCCGGCGGTACCCTGGCGGTCAATGCCGTCAGCATGACGGATCTGCCGGGGATGCCGTATTCGCTGATCTACGGCGAGCGTACGCTGGTGAGTGTAGCCAATGCCACCTATCAGGACGGGGTGGAATTTCTGGATCTGGCTGCGCGGGCGGGCATCCGCTCGACGGTGACGATGTATGACCTGTCTGACGCCAACCAGGCCCTGGAAGATATGAAATATAGCCGTATCAACGGTGAAGCGGTGCTGCGGGTGCGATGAGCGGATTTTTCAGGTAAATATTTTGGAGGAAGAGCTTCTATTGATGAATCGGTACACCACCGGTATGTCAATCTGCCAGTCTGCGATTTTCAATCCAATCATTTCCGGCGTGAACTAGATGGACGAAACACTTATATTCAGAAGGGGTCCAAAAAAGAGGTTGCCTGTAAAAGACAACCTCTTTGCCTTGAAAGCTCTTCCGGTAGCTTTTAAAGCCGAATCAGATCATTTCATAAGCGTTTTCGCCATGCAATGCTTCGTCGAGACCCTCGGTCTCTTCTTTATCATCCACCCTCACATGCACGATTTTATTGATTAACCACAGCGCCGCATAGGTAAACCCAAAGGAGTAAGCCGCTGTCAGTACCACACTGAGGGTTTCCATCAGGAAGAAGTGCACATTGCCAAATACCAACCCATCGGCTCCGGCTGAGTTCCACACGGTGGATGCAAACAGTCCGGTGCATATGCAACCCAAAACACCACCCACGCCGTGAACACCCCAAACATCGAGTGCGTCGTCCAGTAAGAGTTTATTTTTCAGCATGACTGCCAGATAGCAGACCCCGCCGGCCAACAAGCCAATGATGACCGCGCTGCTGATGGATACATATCCGGCAGCCGGAGTGATTGCCACCAACCCGGCCACAGCGCCTGTCAGCAGGCCCAAAAACTTGGGCTTTTTCTCTTTCACCCATCCAATTCCAAGCCAGGTGAGCGCCGCAATCGACGCGGCGATATCTGTGTTTAAAAATGCCAGAGAAGTGACCTGATCCACACGAAGTTCGCTGCCCGCATTGAAACCATACCAACCGAACCACAGCAACGCAGTTCCCAAAGCCACCAGCGGAATGTTGTGCGGTTCGCCATTTTTTTGTTTGCGTTTTCCAACAAAGAGAACAGAGGCCAAAGCCGCGAAACCGGCTGTGGCATGCACTGCCGTACCACCTGCGAAATCAAGAACGCCCCAACTGGCGAAAAGCCCGCCGCCCCATACCATGTGCGCGATTGGAAAATAAACAAACAGAAGCCACAGAGTTAAGAAAATCATATAGGCGCTGAACCGGATACGGTCGGCAAAGGCGCCGGTGATCAGAGCTGGTGTAATGATGGCAAACATCATCTGATAGGCGATGAAAATCAGGAGCGGGATATTGTTGTTGATGGAAAGTACATCCTTGGGGGTAATACCTGATAAGAACGCGTGCTGCAAATTCCCAATGACACCCCCCTCTCCGCCGCTAAACACCAGCGAATACCCGACCGCCCACCATATCAGTGTTGTCCAGCCCATGGAGACAAAACTTTGGATCATGATGGCCAGTACATTTTTCCGGCCCACCAATCCGCCGTAAAAAAATGCCAGCCCGGGGGTCATCAACATCACCAGGCTGGTTGCGACGAGCATAAAGCCGGTATTTCCAGTATCAAATTGCATGCTGTATCTCCTGTTTGGGTAAAATAAACCTGTTGGAATGGGATTTCCAGGAGATATCTTATCTTCTTCCGGCTGCTTGATTATTATCAAACCATTGCGCTTTCATTGCGCTACGCAATGAAAGCGCCAAAAAACTTCAACAGAATCTCAAACGGTCTGAGTCTCAGGAACACAAAACATATACCCTTTTCCTCTCACCGATTTAATTCGTTGTGGATGGGAAGGATCTGCTTCAATCTTTTGACGAAGCTTAAAAATGTGCGGGCGGATGATATATTCGGCTTCTGCCTGCGTCAGATTTTGATATCCAAGCGCTGCCCGGCTGATTTCAAGACAGGTTAAGGCCTGGTTTGGACGGCGCAGGAGACAGGACAGAATAGCCGATTGATGGGATGATAGTTGAGTAGTGCGCGAAGAGGAACCACTATGGGTGAAATCCTCGCTGTAGATCGTAACCTGATGCAGCGCAGGCTCAAACAGAAAACCAGGCAAGGTAACAGGCGCCTCGACAGCTTCCGGTGCAGGCATCAGGCGGGGGTTCTGGCCCGGCTCTGGCTGCAAGGTTTGCATAGCCATACCCAGAATTTCCACCAGGTTTTCATGCTGAGTTTGTTGGAGGCGACGCTTCATTGCAGTCTGTACAGCCTGTTTGATTTGCGAAATACTTTGGGGTTTCAGCAAATAATCGACGGCTCCGGTTTTGATGGCTGTAATAGCGCTGTCAAGAGAAGCATGAGCAGTCAGGATGATGACCTGTAAATGTGGGTACTGTTCGCGTACAACATTCATTACCTGGTTTCCGTCAAGAACAGGCATGTTCAGATCGAGCAGCATCACATCAAAGGACGAGGTGGATAAACAATCAATGGCTTTCTGCCCGTTCTCAGCCGTTTCCACATGATAACCTGAAAGCTGCAAAGCGCGCGCCATCACCAGACGAGTGCTGTTTTCATCATCTACTACCAGTATCCGGGCTGGTGCCGTTTGGGGATCAGAAAGGTTCATATCCTGACTCTACCGTAAAGCCTGTGTCTGGCTGCAGGACAGGCAGATGTACCGTGAAGGTCGACCCGGCGCCAGGGGTGCTGGATACCTGAATTTCACCATGGTGCTGCCGGACAATTTTTTGACAGATAGACAGCCCCAGCCCGGTGCCGCCGCTTTTGGTGGAAAAGAAGGGATCAAAAATACGATCCAGATCTTCCGGATGGATGCCTTTCCCTGTGTCGGTAAAACATATTTCCAGCCAGTGCATATTTTCTGTTGCAGATATCATCAGGTGACCCCCCTGGGGCATATCTTCCGCCGCATTGATGATGAGGTTCAAGAATACCTGTGTCATTTGATCGGATGAAGCCAAAACCGCCGGCAGGGATGGCGGAATGTTCACCTCAGTGGATATTTTAGCATGCCTGAGTTGCGTGGATGCCAGAAACAACGCGTGATCGATCACCGGCTGGAGCAAAACCGGCTGGAAATTTGCTTCCGGAGAACGTGAAAAGCCGAGTATTTCTGAATTGATCTTCATCAGTCGTTCAATTTCCAGGCGGATGATTTGCAGATACTGGCTGCGTTCGTTTTCCGGTAAAGAAAATTCTTGCAGGATTTCGATACTGCTGAAAATAGCCTGCAACGGATTATTAATTTCGTGCGAGAGTGACGCTGTTAAGCGTCCAATAACCGCCAGACGCTCCGACCGTATCAGATTGGTTTCTGCCAGCTTGCGTTCGGTGATATCACGGTTACTGGCCCTGCGACCGAGTTTTCGGCCATCTTCCGCGTATACCTGCTGGCAGATATGCCCGATCCAGCGCTTTTGTCCGCTTTTGGTTGTAATCTGAAAATCAATATTACAGGCATCACTGGTTTTCAATTCGAGGCATTGATGCTCCTCAAAACGTTGCCGATCATCCGGGTGGACAATATCCCGCAGCAGATCTGGATCCTCCAAAAAATCCTGTGGAAGAAAACCGGTGATTCGCTCACAGGACGGTGAGTTATAAATCAATTGACCGGTAGGGCTGCTCCAATATTCCCAGTCGTACGTAAAATCGGCCACGGTCCTGAAACGTTCCTTTTCTTCCTGAAGGGCGGCCTCTGATACCTGCAACCGGTTGACCAGCAGCGCTGTTTCACGCGCCTGCAAGAGCAGCCGCACCCGTTGTCGCAATACCAACGGGTGGATTGGGCGGGTAAGAATATCGGTGATCCCCAACTGAAAGATAGTCTCCACCCAATGGGCTTCATACTGATCGAGGATGATTAATACAGGGATGGGGGTCTGCCCGCCAATCGATTTTAGAGAATCGAGAATGGAATTAAGACGGGGCAGCGCCTCAGGAAAGACATCTGAGAACCACAAAATCACCAGATCAGGCGGGCAATCCGGTGCAGCCGATATGGTTTGATCAAGCCCGGCCAGAATGGATAACCGGTACATTTCCGGCTGCAAAGCGGTTGTCAGGCGCTGGATCTGATGCTGTGTGCTGACAATCAGTAGCAGATCAGGAATAGAGGCTGACATTTTATAACGGGTTCAATATCACTTTGACCGAATTTGTGGACGGCGGAATCATACTGCCGTACGGTCAATCACCAGACGCAGATGGTTCAGCATTCCAAACCGTTATGCCGGAGAAGAAGTCTTCCCGGTTTCGTGTATTTTCGTGTATGCGTCGAACCGTTGCAGAAGCTGGCTCTTGACCGGTTCTTCCACCGAGGCGTATAAAAAGGCGTTGCGCGCGATGCGCAGCAAATCCGCTTTTTTGTAGCCAAAATGTTTGGCGAGCACTTTGTACTCCTGCACCAGCGAGGTGTTGAACAGGGCCGGGTCATCGCTGTTGACCGTCACCAGCACGCCGGAGCGGTCAAGTTGTTTGAACGGGTGCATGGCGAAATCTTCATAGACATGCAGGCAGATGTTGCTGGTGGGATTGATATCCAGCACAATGCCGCGTTCGGCCAGCGTTTTGACAAGCTGCGGGTCCTGGATGGAGCGAACGCCATGACCGACGCGCTGCGCGCCCAAAAAGTCGATGGCTTCCCACACGCTGACCGGGCCCATGGTCTCGCCGGCATGCGGAATGCGCGCCAACCCTTCGCGGCGGGCAGATTCGAAGGCGTGCGCAAACGGCAGTGCCGGGGCGTTCACTTCATTGCCGCCCAAACCCAGACCCACCACACCGTTGGGTCGGCCGATTAAGGCATATTCAACCGTTTTTTCGGCAGGCAGTGAATCGTAGTGGCCATCACTGTCTTTAAAACAGATATCACGCGGGATATCGAAGATCCAGCGTATCTCCACGCCAAAATCACGGCGTGCAGCCAGACGGCCGCGATCCAGCCCGGCCAATATGTCCTGGATGGACAGTCCCTTATCCTGATATTCCACATGGGTATACGGGGTAAAGGTGGCCTCGCGGTAGAGAATGTTTTGCGCGGCCATATCCGCGCCCAACTGATAGGCAATCAATTCAAAATCCTCCGGCGTGCGCAGCAGATCGGAGATAGCCAGATAGATCTTGATAAAATGTCGAAAATCCTGGAATTTGAACCAACTTTGCAACCCGGCTTCATCGGCGGCGGGCAGTACATCGAGACGGCTGTGACGGCGGGCTAATTCCAGCACTGTGGCCGGCTTGATCGCTCCCTCCAGGTGCACATGCAACTCGGCTTTGGGCAGTTGCTGAAGATACTGGAGGGACGTTTCTTCTCTCATGATAAAAACCCTTGCGAACAAAATTTTCCTAATTATAAGG
>DAISXR010000107.1:0-3094 GCA_036825755.1 Anaerolineaceae bacterium | reverse complement strand
GTGACGCAGCCGTGATCTTTGAGCGTGGTATAGAACTGCTCGGATTGCTCGGCCGGGCAGCGGAAGTCCGACTCACCCTGGATCATCAAAGTGGGGGTCTTTGACTTGTGCGCATAGGTGATAGGTGACTGCTCGACATACAATTGGAACTTGTCCAGCAGGGGGCCGCCCATCTCTTCTTCCAGGAAGCGCGGACCGATATCCGAAGTACCGTAGAATGAGCACAGGTTGCTGACCGGGTTCTCCGGAATGGAGGCCTTGAATCGATCGGTGTGTCCCACAATCCAGCACGACATGTACCCGCCGTAAGAGAGCCCATAGCAGCCCAGTTTATCCGGGTCGGCCACGCCTTTTTCGATCGCCAGATCCACGCCTTTCATCAAATCGTTGAAGACCAGATCGCCCCAGTTTTCAATGATGCTGGTGGCATACTCGTTCCCGTATCCCGACGAACCGCTCGGGTTGAGATAAAGCACCGCGTAACCGGCTCCGGCCAGCATCTGATAATCAAATGAGAACATATTGCCGTAAGCGGAGTGCGGACCGCCGTGGATGTAAAGGATGGTAGGGAAGGGAGCTTCACCGGTGACCGGTTTCATCAGCCAGCCTTCCACGCGGGCGTTGTTCTGGTTGGTGTATTCAACATGCTCCGGCAGCGCCAGGTTCAACTCGGCCAGCAGGTCTGCGTTCACATGGGTCAGGCGGCGTTCGTGCTTTCCATCCAGATCGGACGCAAACAGATCACACGGCAGGTCAGGTGAGCTGACGCCGTACAGCATGGTTTTTCCAGCCACATCCATTAACACGGTGGGGCGTTCCGGGTTGGCGATGATCGGCTGGCAGGATTCGGGGCCGGTCAGGGCAACCTTGTAAATGTGAATGGATCCGGCCACGTGCACGGTGGTGTACACCGAGGTGCCTGCTTTGTCGAAGATCATCAACGCGCCGCCCATGGCGCGCCAGGCCTTGGGCAGATCCGAGCGCAAGGCGCCGCAGAAGCTGTACCCCAGCCCGGCCGAGCGGGATTTCGGGGCGGTTTTGCCCTCGGCGTCCATCACCCACATCTGGTTGTTGGAGCCGATCTTTTGCCCCTTGGGCTCGCCGACGAACACGATCTGCTTGCCATCCGGGGTGAACTGACCGTTATCCACGCTGCCCCATTTTTCATCGACAAGAGTGCTCACGTTGCCATCCAGATCCACCACCTTGAGGATGGGGCTGAAATCAAACGTGTCGGGGTCCATCATGGCACTGAACAGGATACGTTTGCCATCCGGCGACCAGCATGGGTTATGGTTGCTGAAACGGTCATTGGTGAGCCGTTTGGGCTCGGCCGGATCGGCGACGTCGATCACATAGATATCCTGTACAATCGGATCCAGATAGCCAGCGCCGTCAAAACGGTACACGTTGCGGGTGACGCGGTACGGCTTTTTAGGATCCGGTTTTTCTTTGGGCAGTTCAACGGTGGTATAAGCCATCTTCTTGCCGTCCGGTGACCAGGCCGGCCCGCTGCCCACGCCCTGCTCCAGTTTGGTGAGCTGGCGGGCTTCGCCGCCATCAGGGGCGATTAAAAAGATCTGCGGTTTGGAATCCACCCGGTTGGACAAAAAGGCAATCTGCTTTCCATCCGGCGACCAGGCCACGCCGCCCTCGCGCCATTTCCCCTGGGTGAGCGGGCGGCTCTCTCCGGTGGCGACATCCGCCAGCCACAGATTGGTGTACTCGTTCATCGTGTCGGTTTCGACCCACGAAACCCCGTAGACGGCCTTTGTGCCATCGGGCGAAAGCAGCGCATCCTGCGTGATCTTTAGTTTGAAAAGATCTTCTGGCCGGACGCTGCGTTTTTCAGTTGTCTCTGACATGGGATCAGTTCCTTCCGGGAAATGGGATGAAAAACTACAGGTGGTGCACGATGTATTATACTTGTGTCCTGACGATCAAATTTCCGCCTGCCCACCTCAGACAATACCTGAAAATAGCGGTTTTTCATCGCTGCCGGCAGCGGAGGGATTCGCCAAAAACCCATTCATCAGGATCTGACCATGACCTCCAATCCCAACCCTACCTGGATCGAAATTAACCTTTCGCATATTGAAAACAACACTCGCTACGTCCTCAAACACACCGGTGTGGATGCACTGGCGGTAGTGAAGACCAACGCCTACGGGCACGGCGCTGTGGAATGCGGCAAAGCTGCCCTGCGGGCCGGCGCCAGAATGCTGGCCGTGGTGCGCCTGAGCGAGCTGGCCGAACTGCGCGAAGCCGGCATCACCGCGCCGGTGATGATCTTTGGCGGCGCGCTGGAAACGCAAATTGACCAGGCTATCGCGCTGACTGCCGTGCTGCCCGTGTATGACGCCGGTCTGGCCAAAATCTGGTCGGCCAGGGCGCTGGCACTGGGGCGCAAGCTGCCTGTGCATCTGAAGATCGATACCGGCATGGGACGCTTTGGCGTGTTCCCCGATCAGGCGCTGGAATTCGCGCGCTTTATCAGCACGCTGGAAGGGCTGCAGATTGAAGGGGTGATGAGCCACATGGCCGTCACCGGCGATGAAGGCAACCTGGACGGCAAGACCATGATCAAACGCTTCAAAGGCGTGTTGGAAACCTTCAAGACCGCCGGCATCGATCCGCGCTGGAAGCACATGGCCAGTTCATCGGCTATTTTGGACGAACCGGAATCGCATTTCAATATGGTACGCGCCGGCGGTGTGCTGTACGGGCTGGGGGACGCCTCCGATTCGAGCGGCAACATGCGCCCTGGCTTGAAACGCGCTTTCTGCTGGAAGGCTAAATTTGTGTCGGTCAAAAAATTCCCGGCCGGCTGGACGGTGGGATACGGCGCCACGTATGTGACCCAGCAGGACGAGATCATCGGAGCGCTCAATGTGGGCCACGGCGACGGCTACCTGCGCCTGCCGGGCGGTTCGGTGCTGGTGGAAGGCCAGCGCTGCCCGATTGTGGGCAAGATCTGCATGGATCAGATGATGGTCAGCCTGCCCAAGGCTTACCCCATCGGCACCGAGGCGGTGCTGATCGGCGAGCAAGACGGCGCGGTCATCCCGCCCCAGGAACTGGCCAAACGCTGGTC
>DAISXR010000106.1:0-10980 GCA_036825755.1 Anaerolineaceae bacterium | reverse complement strand
GAGCGCGTCTCAATGGCATTGAGAAGGTCGAGAGTTCGAATCTCTCTGGGTCCACAAACTTGACACTCAGTGTATAATACATTGAGTGCGTTTTTAAAAATGAATATCTTATTATTGCGGCAGGAGTAGTAGATCATCCGGCAGCGAGCCAGGAGAGCGAGGTGTGAGCCTGGCACCGTGCACCCGGAGCACACAGATCGAACTCGCCTGTCAAACCAAAGCAGAAACGGTGAACCCTCAGTAATCGTTTCCGGGAAGGCCCGTTACAGCCTGCCAGAGCGGTCCGGTTATTCCCGGACAAGCAGGGTGGTACCGCGGAGTCTTCCTTCGTCCCTGATTGGGCGAAGGATTTTTTGTTTCTTGGCAAAATGTGATGATAACAGGATCCACGCAACGGACGAGGAGCCTGGAGGAGAATAATTATGGGAAACGCAAATTTTTATGATCCATCAGAGATCGAGCCCCGATGGCAGAAGAAATGGGAGCAGGACGGGCTGTATCACGCCGATATTGATCCAACCAGACCCAAACATTATGCTCTCACCATGCTCCCGTACCCATCCGGTGATTTGCATATAGGTCACTGGTATGCCATGACGCCCTCGGATGCCCGGGCGCGCTTCAAACGTTTGCAGGGCTACAACGTCATGTTCCCCATGGGTTTTGACGCTTTTGGCCTGCCGGCTGAAAACGCAGCCATCAAACATAACATCCACCCAAAAGAGTGGACGTATAAAAATATCGCCCGTATGGAGCAGCAGATGCGCAGTATGGGAACCATGTTTGACTGGCGCCGCGAGATGATCAGCGCGGATCCGAAATACTACAAATGGACGCAGTGGTTCTTCATTAAACTGTTCAAAAACAACCTGGCTTACCGCAAGATGTCGCCGGTGGACTGGTGCCCAAACTGTAATACCACCCTGGCGCGAGAGCAGGTATGGGGTGAAGACCGGCACTGCGAACGCTGCGGAACCCCGGTGATCAAGAAAAACCTGGATCAATGGTTCTTCAGGACCACAAAATACGCGGAAGAGCTGCTGAATTACGACACCATCGACTGGCCCGAGGTGGTGCGGGTGCTGCAAACCAACTGGATTGGGCGTTCCGAAGGCGCTCAGGTAATTTTCAAAACGGAGCAGGGCAGCAGTATTGAGGTGTTTACCACCCGTCCGGATACGCTGTGGGGCGCTACCTTCATGGTGCTGGCCCCGGAACATCCGTTGGTGGGCCAGTTGACCACGCCGGAGCAGAAATCGGCGGTGGATGCGTATATCGCCCAGGCGCTGCGCCAGTCGGATATTCAGCGTGAGGCGACCGATAAGGAAAAAACCGGTGTATTCACCGGTGGGTATGCCATCAATCCGGTCAGCGGAGCACGCATACCGGTGTGGATTGCCGATTACGTGCTGATGACCTACGGGACCGGCGCCATTATGGCCGTGCCGGCGCATGATGAGCGTGACTTTGATTTCGCCAGAAAGTTTGGATTGGAGATCAAAGTGGTGGTGCAACCCGAAGGCATGCCCGAGCTGAAAGCTGACGAGATGACCGAGTCAGCCCCGGCGTTTGGTACGCTGGTGAACTCAGGACCATTGACCGGCACCCCCGGTGATAAATCCTTTGATGCGGCTATTGCTTATGTGGAACAGCGCGGCGCCGGAAAACGCACGGTCACGTACCGCCTGCGCGACTGGCTGATCTCGCGCCAGCGTTATTGGGGCGCACCCATCCCCATGGTGCACTGCCCCAAATGCGGTATTGTGCCGCTACCTGAAGATCAACTGCCGTTGCTGCTGCCCGATGATGTGGAATGGCGCCCCACCGGCGAGAGCCCGTTGAAGCTGCATCCCACCTGGCGGTTTACCACCTGCCCGCACTGCGGAGGCCCGGCCGAGCGCGATACGGATACGATGGACACGTTTATGTGCTCATCCTGGTATCACCTGCGTTATCTGAGCCCGGATTACGATCAGGGACCTTTTGATCCGAAAGAATACGATTACTGGATGCCGGTCGATTCGTATACAGGCGGCATTGAGCATGCCACCATGCACCTGATCTACACGCGTTTCTTCCACAAAGCCCTGCGCGATATGGGCATCACCGAAGGACCGGAACCCATGCTGCACTATCGTAATCAGGGCATGGTGCTGGGCGAAGATTCAGAGAAGATGTCAAAGAGCCGCGGCAATGTGGTAGCCCCCGATGACCTGGTGAAAGCCTACGGCGCCGATGCCGTACGCGCCTATCTGGTCTTTTTTGCGCGTTGGACGCAGGGTGGCCCATGGAGCAGCACCGGCATTGACGGCGTGTCACGCTGGCTGCGCCGGGTATGGACCACCATCCTGGAGCCTGCGGAAACCGGAAATCCATCTGGGGAAGCCCGCAAGGCGATCCGCCGCAAACTGCATCAGACGCTCAAAGGAGTCGGGCACGACTACGAATACTTTGAAATGAACACCATTGTTTCTTCGATGATGGAATTGATGAACGACCTGGCCCGCTTTAAACAGGAAGGCGGCTTCGATACAATCGAGTGGAAGGAAGCCATCCCCATCTACCTGACCATGCTGGCGCCCATTTGCCCGCATATCACCGAGGAATTGTGGATGTTGACCGGACACGCGTATTCGATCCACACACAAAAGTGGCCGCAGGTGGATGAATCCGCTCTGGTAGTGGATGAGATGGAACTGGGCGTGCAGGTAAACGGAAAGCTGCGCGATCACATCACCGTGCCGGTGAGCCTGAGCGAAGATCAGATCAAAAACCTGGCGCTGCAGACCGAGGCAATCGTTCGCTTCCTGGGGGAGAAAGCCCCTCGCAAGGTGATTTACATCCCTGGCCGTTTGGTCAATATTGTTGTTTAGTCTGATATGGAGGTAACTATGTTGCGGGCGGTTTTAATCCGCCCGCAACACAGAACAGCGGGTATAATCGCTGCCCAGAGGAAGATTTATGTCTGTAACCGTATTCCTACGAAAAGAGAAATTTGTCTTTGAAGAGACCGGTCTATCGGTAGATGAACTGCTGAAAAAGATGGATCTCTCACCGCAGGCGTATTTGGTCATCCGTAACAAAAAACTGCTGACAGGCCGTGAAATGCTGCAAGATGGAGATGAATTGCGCGTCATTGCTGTCATTTCCGGCGGAGCCGTATCGTGAAGTGCCGCAAGTGCCGTGAAACAGCGGTGATCAACATGGCCCAGCACAAGCTGGCTCTGTGTCGCGAGCATTACCTGGAATGGTTTGCTCAGCAAACCGAACGCGCCATTCACAAATATTCCATGTTTCCCAAAAACGCACGTGTCCTGGCGGCCATATCCGGCGGTAAAGATTCGCTGGCTTTGTGGGATGTGCTGCATAAGCTCGGCTATGCGGTTGACGGTATCTACATCCATCTGGGGATCTCCGATGGTTCGTATTCGGATGAATCCAGCCGGCTGGCCAACCAGTTTGCCGAACAACGCGGCTTGAAACTGATCAATATACATCTGCTGGATGAGTATCACATCTCCATCCTGGATATGTCGCAGCGCTCACATTACAGCCAGCAACGCCCCTGCGCCGCCTGCGGGTTGATCAAACGCTATATTATGAACCGGGTAGGCGTGTTGAACGGTTATGACGTATTGGTGACCGGGCACAATCTGGATGATGAGGTGGCTGTTCTGTTAGGGAATACGCTGCATTGGTCCAAAGAGCTGCTGCCGCGCCAATCACCGGTGCTTCAGGGAACCGACGGCTTTATCCGCAAGGCCAAACCGCTGTGCCGCTTCTACGAACGCGAATCAGCCGCCTATGCGCTGCTGGAGGGGATTGAATACGTGTATGATGAATGTCCTTACGCCGTGGGCGGTACCTCGTATGAGTACAAAGAGATCCTCAACCGCCTGGAAGAAAAACAACCCGGCAGCAAGCTGGCCTTTTATCAGAGCTTTTTAAACGTGAGAGCGGACGGTTTCTTTAATGTGGAAGCCGCCAGACCGGTGGAGCTCAAGCGCTGCGTCCGCTGCGGTCAACCCACCACCACAGAAACCTGCGCCTTCTGCCGTCTGGTGTATGAGCATAACGGTAAAACGACCTCAGAAAACGAGCAATAAAAAGTAACTCCCGGCTAAATCAACCGGGAGTTTTTTCAGTTAGTGAATCAGTCTCAGAAATGAACTAGGAAATCTCCAGATAGCGGGCCACTTCCCAGTCGGTGACACGAATACGGTACTCATCCCATTCGGCCAGCTTGGCGCGCATGAAGGCCTCGAACATATCCGGGCCGAGTGCGCTCTTGATCACCTCATCCTTATCCAGCTCAGTCAGGGCGTCCACCAGTGAGCCGGGCAGGTCATTGATGCCCTTTTCGCGGCGTTCCTCGGTGGTGAGCTCATAGATATTGATGTGGTTCAGCGGTTCGGGTGCCGCCATATTCATATCTACACCGTCCAGGGCGGCAGCCAGCAGGGACATGAAGGTGAGATACGGGTTGCTGGAAGGATCGGGGAAGCGCACCTCGATACGGGTGGCTTTTTCCATACCGGGGGTATAGCGCGGGATGCGAACCAGCGCCGAGCGGTTATGCTGAGCCCAACCCACATACACGGGAGCTTCATAACCGGGTACCAAACGTTTATAGGAATTGATCGACGGCGCGGCGATAGCGGTGACGGCGGGTGCGTGGTGAAGGATACCGGCGATAAACTGGTAGGCTACCTTTGAAAGGTGGGCGCTGTCGTTGGGGTCAAAGAAAATGTTCTTGCCGTTCGCGTCATGAATGGACATATGGCAGTGCATCCCGGAGCCGTTAATGCCAAAAACCGGCTTGGGCATGAACGAAGCAATCAAACCATGCTGGGCAGCGATCGCCTTGACGGTGTATTTCATGGTCAGCACATTATCCGCTGTTTTGAGGGCATCCGCGAAGCGGAAATCAATCTCATGCTGTCCAAGGGCCACTTCATGGTGCCCGAACTCTACCTCAAGCCCCATGCTTTGCAATGCCAGCATCAGCTCGCTACGAACGCGCACGGCATCATCATTGGCAGAGAAGTCAAAGTAACCGCCTACATCGAATGGTACCGGATGGGGGCTGTTTCCGTTAATTTGTTTGAACAGAAAAAATTCAGGTTCGGGACCCACATTCAAAGTCCAGCCGCGTTTTTCTTTCAGCTCTTTCAGGGTACGGCGCAGGCATCCGCGCGGATCTCCGGGGAATGGCTGCTGGTTTTCCTGATAAATATCGCAGAAGAAGCGTGCCCTTCGCATATCGGCAGGCGACCAGGGCAGCACGGCATAGGTATCGGTATCCAGCTTCAGGTGCATATCGCTTTCCTGGATACGGGCGAAGCCTTCAACCGAAGAGCCATCAAACCATACGCCGTTTCGTAAGGCGTTTTCCAATTGGTTCACAGGCGCATCGACGCTTTTCACACTGCCGGTTACATCGGAGAACTGGAAAGACACAAATTTGACCTGGTCTTCCTTAACACGTTCAAGAACTTCTTTAATGTCCATACAAAACGCTCCTTAAAGAATAACAATCCATATAAGAACAGGTGCATGGCACCGTCTATTTCTTTTGAGTAGTGGGTGCCCTTCCTGTTTACGGCACAAACAAAAGCTTGTGCTTCACTGTGATGGCTTTATGACTCCGTCACCGGAGGTTTTCAGCCAGCACTTCGCCGGAAGGAAATCGAAGCCCGTGAACAGGCTTCGGAGGCATCCGCTGATCTCTCGATTTTCTTCTGACGTTGTCCCCTGTCAGAATTAGCTCTCCCTTTGCAGAGAGGAACCTCCACCTCGTCGTCTGTGTCTTTCCAGACTGCTAAAAGAAAAACACACAGATTCAGTCGCTGAATTTCCCAATATTCAATTGTTATACAGCATGTGAGTGCAAGCGCACTCACATGGAAAAATATTACCACAAAAAAATTATGGATGTCAAGAGATATGTCTATACAATTATGTGATAATTGGCATGAAATAAATCCGGCCTGCCTCTAAAAATCAGATCGGATTATGCCCCGCTGTTCGATCAGGTGAAAATGGGATCCTGATTGAAGTGCCGGAAACCGGATCAGTGCAGGCGCGGATCCAGCGCATCACGCATTCCATCGCCAAGTAGGTTGAACCCCAAAACCGTGATCATGATCGCGATGCCCGGGAAGAACACAAGGTGTGGAGCGGTAAAGACACTGTTGCGCTCTTCTCCCAACATAAGACCCCATTCCGGGGTGGGGGGTTCTGCCCCGAGACCCAGGAAGGACAGTGCCGCGGCATCCAAAATGGCACTGGCAATCCCCAGGGTACCGCGAACGATGAGAGGGGTGAGTGCATTTGGCAGAATGCGATTCACCAAAATTCTAACCGGAGAAGCGCCCAGGGCGCGCGAAGCGGATACAAAATCAAGCTCTTTCACCGAAAGGATGCTGGCGCGCACCAGCCGGGCATACACAGGGATGGATACAATCCCGATTGCAAGCAGAGCATTGATCAGGCCGGTACCCAGCACACTGACGATGGCGATGGCCAGTAACAGGCTGGGGAAAGCCATCAACACATCCATCACACGCATAATAATGTTATCAATCCACCCCCCGAAAAACCCGGCCAGCGAACCCAGCAACACGCCGGTGAGGATGGCAAATGATATGGTCGCCAGGCCAATCTGAAGCGAAAGGCGTGATCCAAAAATAACCCGGGAAAACAGATCGCGGCTGTTGCCGTCAATGCCAAAAAGATGCTCTTCCTGGTCAGCCGGGCAGCCGAGCAAATGGATGCAGGGAGGAGAACGCCTGACGCTGTCTTTCAGCAGCTTTTCCGGCGGATAGGGAGCGATCACATCCGCAAAAATCGCGATCAGGATCATCACACCCAGCAGGGCCATCCCCACCTGGGCAGAACGGTGGCGCAGTAACCGGCGTAAAGCTTCAACAAACGGTGATCTGCGTTCCTGATGTGTATTGATTTCTAAAACAGCAATACTCTGTTCAGCCATGAGTTCACCGTTATTCCAGCCGGATTCGGGGGTCAAGATAAGCGTATGAAATATCAACCAGAAGGTTGACGATGATGAAAATCAATGCCACCATGATGGTAAAACCCTGAACCACGGGATAATCGCGTGACAGGATGGCCGCCACAAGCTGGGTGCCGACTCCGGGAAGACCAAATACGGTTTCGGTCAATACCGCCCCTGAAAGCAAGCTGCCAAACTCCAGCCCAATAATGGTGACAATTGGGATCCAGGCATTCCGCATGGCATGGTGCCGTACTACCAGGCTTTCCAACAGCCCTTTGGCGTGCGCCGTGCGGATATAATCCTGCCCCAGTACCTCAAGTAAACTTGAGCGTGTCATACGGGCAGTGACGCACAGGGGAATCGTACCCACCGCAAAGGATGGGAGCAGAAGATGCCAGATGGCGTCCAGTACGGTTTTCCAATGACCGGTCACAATGGAATTGAAGAGCACGCTGTTGGATAATATCGAAATGAAGAACCTCGGAAATCCTGTCAGATCTTGAAGACCCCACGCCTCAAACAACGAAACCACGCTGATACCTGAAGAAAGTCTGCCAGAGGGGGGAATAAAGAAAGGGGTATCTTTCATCAGCAATGCGAAGAAATAGGCCAGCATCATCCCCAGCCAGAATACCGGCATGGATACACCGGTGTTGGCGATCAGCATGGTGATCACATCCGCGAACGAATTATGCTTCAACGCCGCCAGGACCCCCAATGTAATGCCCACCACCGTGGCAAACAACATTGCCCCAATGGTCAGCTCGATGGTCATCGGCAGGCGCTCCGCGACGATATCAATCACCGGCCTTCCAAAACGGATGGATGTGCCGAAGTCGCCTTTGCCAATATTGAGGACATAGCGGAAAAACTGAACGAACAGGTTATCGTTCAAGCCAAAACGTTCTTTGAAAAGTTCGCACTTTTCCGGGGTGGCCCGCTCGCCCAACATGGCCACACACGGGTCACCGGGGATCAACCGGACAATCAGAAATGTGACCAGCAACATCCCCAGCAGAACAGGCAACAACAGCAGTAATCTCCGGGTAATAAACTGTAACATTGGACTGGATTATCCTTTTCAATAGATAGGAGTGTGCCGGGCAACCGGCACACTCTTAATCCTGATATCGATTTGTCTTGAAATTACTCTGCGTGTAAGAACTGGGCAAAGGCCGTGATGAAGTATTCAAATGCCCCGGTTCGTCCAACATGGTTGGGGTTGGCTGCATCCCACATGGCGCTGTAGAAAGCCACCACGTCGTTGGCTTCGAAATCTGCCCCATTATGGAATTTCACACCTTCACGCAAATGGAATACGTATTCCGTCGCATCGGCGTTGACATCCCAACTGGTCGCCAGGTCAGGTTGAATACCATCCAGAGTGGCCTCGGTCAGGTTGTTGAACATCTGCCCCCACACCCCCAGCGATTCGCCGTCGGTTTCATCCCAGGCGAAAATGGCGCCGGGTTCAGCGTTCTGCATGAAGACAAATTGATCTCCGCCGTTCCCCATGCGGTAGAATCTCGACATACCAAACGGGCTTGCATAAGCTCCGACAACATTGGATTTGAAGCCCATGGCTGAACCGCCGTGAGCAATCGGCACCACCGGTACATCATCTTTCAAAAGCTGGTTGAATTGATCGTAAAGGGCCTGACGTGCTGCAGGATCAGCGATTTTGCCGGCCTGGCGCATCAGATCCACCATGTCCATATTGACCGGGCCAAAATCAGCCTGGCTGGGATCAAAATGAACATCGAACCAGTTGGTGGCATCCGTGAAGTCACCGGTCCATCCGAGCAGGAACAGGGGAACCTCACCCGCGTTCACAGCATCCAGGAAGGCCGTTGATTCCATCTGATTGATCTTGGCGGTTATACCAATTTCAGCCAGTTGGGCCTGAATTTCCTGGGTCACCTTATCAGCCAGGGGCAGATATGGACGCACCACATTGCGGAAGGAGATGGTGGTTATAAACCCATTCGGGAAACCGGCTTCGGCCAATAAAGCTTTGGCGGCTTCTACATCATAGTCGTACCATTTGAGATCAGCGGAATGACCCGGGGAAACCAGAGTAGGTGTGAACTGTTCGGCAACCGACGATCCTGCCGGATAGTAATTATCGACGATGCGCTGTTTGTCGATCGCCATACCGATGGCGCGGCGGACCAGCACATTGTCAAACGGCGGGATGGAACTGTTCATGCCCAGATACATGATATTGAAGGCGGTTCGTTCAACAATCTGGATGTCCGGATTGTTACTGACCGAAGCAATATCTTCAGGAGAGAGATTGTCAATCCCATCAACGGTACCGGACTGTAATTCCAGCAGACGCTGAGCCGATTGATCAGACCAGCGGATGATCAGAATCTGATCTTTGGCTTTTTCACCCCAATAATTCGGGTTTCTTTCCAGCGTGATGTGGTCGCCTTTGACATATTCTTTGAACATGTAGGCGCCGGTGCCGTTGGGGTGTTCGCTTAATTTCACGCTGTCGCCGCCGGTGGCATCCAGATCAGCGGAATCGGCGATGCCGAACAGGCTCATCTTACCGGGTAGAGCGGGATCAGGATAACACAGCGAGAATTTGACCGTGTACTGATCTACCGCTTCAATGGATTTTAGTTCTCCTCCATAATCACAATTTTCGGCCTCAACCTTCATAGGTTTAAAGACCGTCTCTGCTGCGACAGTCTCTTCAACCGCGGCTGGAGCTTCACTTTGAACTTCAGTGGCTTCGGCTGTCGGCTGGCAGGACGTAATCACTATGGTGAATAGCAGGGCCATAGTTAGCAGCACATACTGCAGGTTGCGCTTCATGGTATCCTCCGATATTTGGTTGTGCTTTTGTTTGGAATTCGAACAACTTTATTATGCGCTTATTGAATGTATATTTCAATAGGGATATATCATATTAATCTGACTGATCCTGCAGAATTGAGAAAGCCTGTTTTTCGCGTAAACAGTTTGCCTGATTTGATTTACGGAAACAAAACCACCTTTTACAAAGTTTCAGCGTAAAAGGCGGTATATTCACAAAGTTTTGGGTCAATGAGGTGATTACTGGAGGTCAGCTAATATACCAGTTTCTCCTGTGAAACCTTCTCCGAGATGCGTTTACGGAACACCCAGAAGGTCCAGCCCTCGTACAACAGAACCAACGGCATGAAGATGCCCGCCACGATGGTCATGATGCGCAGCGAGTAAACATCGGCAGTGGCATTGTCGATGGTGAGGCTCCAGGCCGGATTGGTGCTGGAAACCAGCAGCCGGGGGAAGAGACCCGAGAAGATAAAAGCGGAGAACAGCAGGATCGCCACGGTGGTGAGGATAAATACCCAGCTCATCTTGCGGATGCGGGTCATCCAGCCGATGGCAACCGTCACCGCCATCAACACAATCGCCAGGATCAGATTGAGCGGTTTATCCATGATATCGGTGGCGGAGTAGGAGGCGATCACAAACCCACCCAATGCTACCAGCAAGGGCAACCAAACCTTGTTCACCACTTTCCGGGCTTCTTCTTCCAATTCGCCGGAGATTTTGATGGTTAAAAAGGCGGCTCCGTGCATGAGGAACATCAGCAGCACGGTTACGCCCCCCAGGATTGCATACCCGTTGAGCAGGTTCCAGAACCCGCCTATATAATGCAGGCTTTCATTCAATGGAACGCCGCGCACGAAATTGGAGAATGCCACACCCATTAAGAGCGCAGGAAGAATGCTGCCGGTAAAGATCATCCAGTCCCAGAAGGTGCGCCAGTTGGGGTTCTCGCTCTTGTTGCGAAAATCAAAGGATACACCTCGCAGAATAAGGGCGATGAGGATGAGGAACAGGGGCAGATAAAACCCGCTGAACAGGGTGGCGTACCATTCGGGGAAGGCCGCAAAAATGGATCCGCCGGCGGTGATCAACCAGACTTCATTGCCATCCCAGTGCGGGCCGATGGTGTTGAT
>DAISXR010000105.1:0-11046 GCA_036825755.1 Anaerolineaceae bacterium | reverse complement strand
CCCGGCGCCGAGTTTCTTGCGGAAGAACATTTCCATGCTCACGCTTTCCTGCGCGCACATGAATGTGTCTTTCTGGCAGATCAGGCTCTGGCCTGCCGCCAACTGCATATCCACCACCTTGCCGGGGGCCTCAGGGGTAAAGACGATGCGGGCATTCGGCGCATCACAGGTGTATGTGGTCATAAAGAGTGATTCGCCGGCCAGCGCGCGCCCCAGGCCTGACATGAGCCCGCCGCGCGTATTGGTTTTCATGCTGATGCCGTCGCTCATCCATGACATCCCGCCGGACTCGGTGAACACCGATTCGCCTTGCACAAGCTGGATCTCCAGCATTTGTAAGACTGTACCTTCAATCTTATATTCCATAATTCCTCCATAATTGATACTTTCACAGGCGTAAATGACTGTGATAATGACAACTACATTTTATTGCAACTGACGGGTTTTGACTATTGTCAAAACTGATAAGACAGATCGAAGATCGCCGCATCAATCAAAGCCGCCGTCAGTCCCTGCAAAATGGTATGGGGGCGCAAGCGCCCCCAAAATTCCATGCGATCAGACCGGCATTTCACCGGTGTTTTCAGCGGCGCTTAATCCGACTCAAACGGGATCCCCAGCCCGGCCGGCGGCGAGGCGCGCAGCGCGCGCAGCACCTTCAATGCCACGCGGCGGGTGCGTTCCGGCATGGCAGCCAGCATACGCGCCACCCATTCGGCATCGCTGATGTTGACCAGCAGCAGGGTGAGTATCATCAACGGGAAGGGGGCCACCTGCAACACCTGTGAGGGGATACCCGGCAGGCTGGGCTGCAGCACCAATCCCAGCCACTGCAGGAAGGAGAACAGATAGCAGCCAAATGCCGCCCGGATCGGGTTCCATCCGCCAAAAATGGTGATTGAAAGGGCGATCCAGCCGATACCGTCCAGACCGGTTTGAATACCCATCCAGCCGGCTTTGACGTTGAGTGAGTAGGTTGGCCCGGCCAGCCCGATAATAGCGCCGCCCAGGATGGTATACAGGTAGCGCAGACGGTTGACGCTGGCGCCGCGCACAAAGGCAGCCGCCGGGCGTTCGCCGATGCCCTGCAGGATCAAACCGGGGCGGGTGCGGTAGATGTACACCCAGGCGGCAAAGATCAGGATAAAGCTGAGGTATGTCATCAGATCCTGGCGGAAGAAGAGCTGCCCCAGGATGGGGATGTCTTTCAAAAGGGGAATGCCGAATGCCGTCAACCGCGGACCGGGTTGGTTCATGTACGATGTACCCAGAAAATAAGCCAGATCACGGCAGGCCAGGGCCAGCACAAACCCGATGGCCACCTGCGACTGGCGCAGGGTGATGCTGCCAAAAGCCACAATGAGAGCAATGACCGCGCCGATCACTGCCCCGGCCAAAAACCCGAGCAGCAGACTGTCGGTTTCATAGGCGGCAACAAACCCGCCCAGCGCTGAAAGCAGAATAACGCCGTTCATGGAGAGGTTGGTCAACCCGGCCCGTTCGGTGATGGTCTCGCCGATCACCGCAAACAATACCGGCGCCGATGCTGTTAAGACGCCTGCCAATCCTGTTAAGAGAATATTGGTATCCACAGCACAGCTCCTATTCGCGGCTCAATCGTTGACCAAAACGCTGGCGCACGCCTTCACCCAGCAGAACCAGCAGCACCATGAAACTCTGTAAAACACCCGAGAAAGACGAATCCAGTTTGTACACCAGTTGAAGCTGGATGCTGCCGGTATTCAGGGCGGCAAAAAAGAACGCCACCGGTGCGGCCCACAGCGCCTGGTAGTTGATCAACATGGCCACCAGCAGCCCCAAAAAGCCGTACCCGTTGGAGATATTGGGCAGCAGGCGGTGATACACACCCGTCACCTGGATGGCGCCCGCCAGCCCGGCGAAGATACCGCACAGCACAAACGCCAGCATGCTGTATTGCCAGGTGGGAACACCCAGCAGGTGAGCGGCTTTCATGTTCTTTCCTACCGCTTTCAGGCGCAGCCCAAAGTGGGTGCCGCGCAGCAGAAAGTACACCACCACAATCACCAGCACCGCCAGACCCAGCGACCACAGGCTGAGGTTGGAGCCCGGCAAGGTGGGCAGCCACAGGTTCTGCGCAAACGGCTGTGTGCCCGACATAGAGCCTACGCCGGGTCGTTTCCAGGGACCGAAGACCAGATAAATGGTGAGGGCGGTGGCCACGAAGTTGAGGCCCAAACCACCGAAAATCTCGTTTACGCCGCCAAATGTCTTGAGGGCACCGGCCAGAGCGGCCCACAGCGCGCCGCCCAGCATGCCGGCCAGGATGCCGATGACCAGAATCAGCCCGGAGGGCAGGGCGGTTTCCTGCAGAAGCCGCAAAGCCCCGGTAGCGAAAATCGCGCCGAGTGTCATCTGGCCTTCCACACCGATGTTCCACAATCCAGCCGAGAAGGTGACCAGCACACCGGCGCTGGTGAGCACCAGCGGCGCCCAGGAGATGAGCAAACTCATGAGGCTTTGTTTGGTGCCGAAGGCGCCCTTGATGATGGAAGCATATGCCTCAAAGGGCGGAGCGCCGGCAGCGACCAGGATGAGCGTGGTGATTAAGAATGCTACAGCCAGGGAACCGGCCTGAAAAGCAAAATTGGTCCAGAATCTCTTGTTCATTGGCGTTTCCCTGTTTCCGGAGTGAGCCAGCCTTTTCCGCCGATCAATTCACCCAGCGTTTCCGAGGTAAGGCCGGAGGCTTCCAACGGCTGGCTGACGCGCCCGCTGAAGAACACCAGTACCCGGTCACTGTACTGCAGGATTTCTTCCAGATCAGATGACATAAACAGCACAGCTGTCCCGCGCCGGCAACGTTCTTTGAGCTTGGACCAGATATAAATGGTTGATTCGATATCCAGTCCGCGTGTGGGGTGCTCCAGCAGCAGCAGATTGAGCGGTTCGCGCATCATGGCCAGCAGGGCGCGCTGCTGATTACCCCCCGAAAGCGCTTCCACCCGTGAGGCAGGCACGCCGCGGATGTTGAAATCCTTAATGCGGTTCTGAGTGAGATGGCGGCTTTCCTCCCAATCGACAAAGAAGCCCTTTTGCGGTTCTGAGAGCACAAAATGCTCGGTCAGGCTCATGCCGGTCACCAGTCCTTCTTCCAAACGAGCGGCCGGTAAAAAGGCCACACCGTTCTGCTTGGCGGTGTGATACGAGCGCCCGGCCAGGTCTTTGCCGTGCAGGATCACCTTGCCGCCGGTAGGGCGCATCAGTCCTGCCACCGCGCGCAGGAATAGCCCCTGCCCGCTGCCCTCCATGCCGGCCAACCCGATCACCTCGCCGGCGCATACATCCAGCGTGACACTCTGTACCTTGAGACGGTAATCTTCAACAGAGAGATCTTTAATGGAAAGGATGGGCTGCGCGGTGCTGCAGGGTTCCGGCCCGCCCACGCCGACGGCCTTGCCAAACATCATGGCCACCAGACTTTGCGTGTTATACGGCGGCTGCGCCTGGCCGGTCAACTTTCCCTGCCGCAGCACGGCCACTCGGTGGCACAGGCCTTCCACATCTTCCAGCTTGTGCGACACAAACAGGACCGTTTTACCCTGCTCTGCGAGCAGTCTGAGCGCTTTGAACAGCATCTGCTTTTGGGAGGCGCTGATACCGGTGGTGGGTTCATCAAAGATCAGCACCCGTGCCCCCAGCCACAACAGACGCAGGATTTCAAGTTGCTGGCGTTCGCCGACGGTTAGCGAATCGACATAGGCTTCAGGGTCGATTTTAAAGCCGAACTGCCCGGACAGTTGGTGAAAATCAGCCAGGGCAGCCTTGCGGTTGGGGAACAATCCCCCGGAATGGCCGAGAATGAAGTTGTCGAGGACGCGTAAAGGGGGGAAGTCAAGCGGATCCTGGTGAAGCATGCCGATGCCCTGCCGGATCGCGTCAGCCGGGGTCTGGATGGATACCGGTTTGCCGTCCAGCAGAATCTCGCCGCTGTCCAGGTGGATGAACCCGGACAGGATCTTCATCAGAGTGCTTTTGCCGGCGCCGTTTTCACCCAGGATGCCCTGAATGGTACCGGCAGGGATGCTGAGATTAATCCCTGCGTTGGCATGAACAGAGCCGAAGGATTTGTGAATATTCCTGAGTTCGACGTTCATGTCACCTTTCGATTATGAGATATAGAAAAAAGGTTGGCAGATTTGCCTATGGGTAGTTTCCACCAATATCAGCCACAGTATATCATGCAGGGGCCGGTTTACGTAATTGCAGTCTTCTGCAACGCAGGTTCCTTCAAAGCAGTCTCCTGCGCCGAAACAATCACAACCTGATAGAACACTTCAGGCAATGGCCGGGTTTTCAGCCATTGCCTGAAGATGTTTCTCAAACGACCGGCATTACTCGGCTACGCTCTGACCTTCCATGCCTTCGAGGAGCTGCTTCAGATACCACACCTGCTGATCGGTGGCAACTTCGCCATCGGCCAGGAAGGGGGTGCCGTCCTGCAGGTTCAGCGGGCCGGTCCAAAGGTTCAGACCGCCAGCCAGTTCAGTGATGAATGTGTCCAGGGTGGCAGCAGATTCTTCAGAGAGAGCCGGGCCCTTCACAAAGCCCACCGCGCTGGTGTCCGGGTTGTTGATGTCAGTCCAATCCGGGGCAAGCCACTGGAACGCGGTGCTGAATTCGCCGTTGACGGCTTTCTGGATCCACTCGACGTAGGAGGGACCCCAGTTGAAGTACGGCACACCCAGGCAGATCTCGGGGGCCTGATCGCAGGCGCCTTTGAAGTCATAGGGGATGGCCCAAACAGCCTGACCGGCGTCGCTCAGGCGTTTTGCTTCAGTCATGGCCTCGGTGGTATCGATACCGGAGATGACCACATCATAGCCGCTGTTGAAGAAATCATCGGCAACCTGGGTGGGATCAGAGGAAACACCCGGAATGTAGAACCAGAAGCCAATCCAGGTGACCTTGAAGGACAGATCGGCGGGGTTCTTGCCGGCCTGTTCCCAGCAGTATTTGGCGCCCAGGTAAGCGGAGGCGGTCAGACGGCGGGTTTCGTCGTTGATTAATGGGCCCAGGTAACCGATCTTGCCGGTTTGTGAGGTGAGGGCGGCGGCGCAGCCGGCCATCATCTTGCCGTATTCCATGCGGCCCATCACATTGACCATGTTCTCCATGGGGATGTAAGCTTCGCCTTCTTCCCAAACCTGGTCGCCGGAGGCCATGATCACAGGAACCTCAGGATGAGCTTGGGTGAAGATGGTGGCTTCGTCTTTCATGTCATCGGAGTTGAAGATGATCAATTTGGCGCCCTGTGAAAGAAGCTGCTCAGCCAACTGTGAGGTGGTGGTGCCGGGGTAAGCCGGTGAACCGGAGTAGACGTTTTCCAGATAGATCATGCGGGTGCCGGGCACGTTTTGTTCCACGTACAGGCCGGCTTCATAGTGAGCCTGGCTCCAGCCGTGGTCATTGGCAGCGCCGACCAGCAGGATACCGAAAACGAATTCTTCGGCGGGGGCTTCGGTGGCGACCACTTCCGTGGCAGCTTCAGTGGCAACCGGGGCCTCTGTCACAACAGCCGGGGCTTCGGTCGCTTCGACAACCGGTGCTTCGGTGGCAGGGGCTTCGGTGGGGGCCTCAGTAGCGGGGGTACCGCAAGCCGAGAGCGCCAGGGCAATCACAATCACCAGCGCCAAAAGGCTAAAAAGGCTTTTACGCATTTCACATCCTCCTCAAAAAACGAAAAAATGGAATTTTGGACAATCCGGCTCACGTACCGCATGGAAATAAGCGTTTTGCGGTTGAATTGCTGTTGAAATGGAGAGATTGTCTATACAAATCATTATTTTATCACCACTTCAATTTTGAAAGAGTTGCATTTAGATTGTATATTGGTGACATCCGGATGAATTAATTATAAGGATTTTTGGTATTTATGTTCAAGTGCAGACGGGGGAAATGTGATTTGTTGGGTCTTATTTTATTTAATTGCGCATAGCCAATATATTATAAAAACTTATCATTCTTTGTGATGACGTGGTTATTCGCACCGAATGAATTTCGTATACAATCAATGAGAGACCGAATCATGGCCAGAAGCGGTGCATTGCGGGGGCTTATCACTGCCAATTTCCCGGGTTTTCGCATAGGGATCGATTTTCTCAATGAAAAAGCAGGCTGCCTTGATAAAGGCCGTATGGGTTGTGCTGGTTCTCCTGATTGCCCTGGGTACCCGCCTCGACGCTGTTAACGAGCTGCCCATCGATTACGACGAAGATGATTACCTGGGGGCAGGGCAGCGATATCTGCGCGCCTTCCGCGAGGGCGATTGGCAGTTTGTTGTCAACTATGACTTCAACTTTGAGCACCCACCGCTTCCCAAATTAATCAACGCCCTGGTGATGCTGCCGCTGCCGGACGCGCCGCTGATCGATGAGAAATCGCCCACCGCCTACCCGGCCGAGAACCTTCCTCAACCTCACTTTCTGTATGCGCGCCGCGCGGGGGCCATATTGAGCACGCTGGAAACGTTTGCTCTGGCGCTGCTGGATCCGCTGGCCGGGCTGTTTCTGGCGCTCAACAACTGGCAGATCAAGTACACCGCGCAGATCATGTTAGAGCCGCTGCCGGCGCTCACCAGCCTGCTGGCGGTGATGTGCTACATCCAATCGCGACGCACGCGCCCGTTCTGGTTGGCTACCTCGGCGTTCATGCTGGGCATCACCGCGGCGGGCAAATATGTGTACTGCATCGCCGGACTGGCCATTCTGACGGACTGGCTGCTGCATGACTGGTCAGGCCGGAAGGATCAGGCGCGCGCCAACCGCAGCACCGGTGCGGTGCGGATTCTTCTTTGGGGTTTGGCTGCTGTCGTCATCTTCTTCGCGGCTGACCCGCATTTATGGGTTGATCCGTTTGGGCGGCTGGCCCAAAGCCTGACCTATCATTTTAATTACGCGGCCAGCGATTACGTGGCGAACGCGGGCTATCCGGTCTGGCAGCCGATTACCTGGCTGTTCATCTCACCGCCCTGGCACCCGGGGGTGTTCTGGATCTCGCTGGAGTTTTTCTACTCGGTTTTCGCCATTTTCGGTTTAGCGCGGCTGTGGAAGAAGCAGCGGGTGATGGCGCTCTGGTTTGCCATGGCGCTGATTTTCCTGCTGGTCTGGTCGACCAAGTGGCCGCAGTATATCCTCATCCTGACCGCGCCTTTTTCAATGGCCGCCGCCGAGGGTTTTCGCATGTTGATCGGCGAGCCGTGGGCGGCTATGCGAGCCAGGCAGCGCGAGGAGCGCCGGCTGGAAAAACTGGAGATCGACCATAAAAAACGAGCCGCCCGTGAGAAACGCGAACGACAGAAAGCAGCCCGACGAACGGATGCTCGTCAGCTTAAGCTGGCGCTGCCCTGGCTGCTACCTGGGCTGATCGGGTTGGGGGTGATCACCCTGTTTCCGCTGATCTATCAACTGGCCATGTCCCTCACCGACTTCAACGGTTCTTCCATCTTTGACGGGATGCAGGGCGGCGTGTGGCGCGAGGTCTGGCAGGGACTCACCAGGCAGATCAAACCTTACTATTCCGGTTTCTCGGTACAGGCTGCCACAGGGGATCATCTGGTTCATTACACCGGGTTCAGCCAGCTTCGCAATGTCTTCTCGATCTTCAGCCAGGATCTGTTTGTATTTGATCTGATCTGGACGCTGCTGTCGGTTGGATTTCAACTGGTGGTGGGAGTGAGCGCGGCGCTGCTGCTCAACAAACGCCGCCTGGCCCTCAAGGGTTGGTGGGGAGCGGTGTTCATTCTGCCGTGGGCCATCCCGGAGTTTGTGGGCACACTGATCTGGTCGCAGGTGTTCGACCCCGATTTTGGATGGGCCGCCACGGTGGCCAGCCTGTCACGCCTGAGTGAATATACCGGCGCCTGGCAGCAGAACTCGGCGGTTCTGCTGATCTATCTGTTGATTGTGGGGGTATGGTACGGATTTCCGCTCATGTATCTGGGGGCTGCCGCCGGGCTTAATTCCATCCCTCGCGAGGTCAAAGAGGCCGCATCCCTGGATGGCGCCGGCGGGCTGCGCCTGTTCAGGTACATCACCTGGCCGCTATTGTTTCCGCTGCTGGCGCCGGTGATCATCCTGCGCATGATCCACGCTTTCAACCAGTTTTATCTGTTCTACATGCTGCGTCTCGATTATCCAACCAGTACGCTTTCGGTCATTTCCTTCAACATTTTCAATTATGGTCAAAACTATGCGCTATCTGCCGCCATCAATATTTTCACGATGGTGCTGCTGCTGGTTTTGCTCATCGTGTTCAACCGCACCAGCAAGGCTGCGGAGGGCGTAACCTATGTATAAAGGGAAAAAGATCACGGGACAACTGATTGCCCAGGTGACGCTGGCTCTATTGGCCATCTTTGTGCTGCTGCCGGTACTCACCATGGTGCGCCTGGCCTTCGACGGCTCCATCCGGGTGGCGCCCACCGATTTTCGCTTGATCCCAAAGCAGTTCACCCTGCAAGTTTTTCAGCAGGTCTGGCAGCACCCTGCCCAGACGCTCACGTTTGTTCAACTTTTGGGCAACAGCCTGTTTGTTTCAACGGGCACGGCCCTGTTATGCCTGCTGCTGGGCACTACCACCGCGTATGCCTTTGCGCGCTATCGCTTTCCGGGGAGGCGGGAGGGATTGTTCTTTCTGCTGCTGGGTACGCTGCTGCCGCCAGTGGCGCTGATGACCCCGCTGTTTATTCTGCTCACCGTGCTCAAGCTGCGCACCTCGCTGGTGGGGTTGATTATCGTCTACACGGCCTTTATTCTGCCGTTCTGCATCTGGAACATCCGCTCGGCCTTTCAGGCTGTGCCGCGTGAGCTGGAAGAAAGCGCATTTCTGGATGGTGCCACGCCCTGGATCAGTTTCTGGCGTATCCAGATGCCGCTGGCTCTGCCCTCTCTGCTGGTAGCCGGATTGGTGGCGTTTCTGGCCGGATATTCTGAATTCGCGATTGGCTGGTTGTTTGTGCAGAACAGCAAAAACGTCACACTGGCCATGGCGATGATCGCCAGCTATAACCAGAGCGGCGTTTCCTGGAGCGCTATGTCGGCTATGGCGGTGCTGATGTCCGCGCCGGTGGTGATTATCTTTCTGGCGCTCAAACGCACCCTGCTCGACCGGCTGGTGGTTTCCAGTCAGGTGGATTAGCTAATAAATACTGTTCTTTCCTGGTTCAGTGAACCGGATGGGAAGAAGAATTGGTCTGAAAAACGGGATCAGAGATGGGCGGTTGGGGCAGCCTGACCGGCTGCTTTTCCGGCGATGGAGTATTGACCTGCATTTCTTCTATCTTTGTGAGGAGTTTCATCAAAGAGAGTTTGCGGTCCAGCAGATCACGCCTGAACCCCCATTGCTCTGTTTCGGCAATTTCAATCAGCAAATTGGACAGCGATTCTTCCAACACATCGACCAGTAATTCGTATTCCTGTTCGGCAAGTAAACTTATATTCATGCGGGGCCCCCGTGACTCACTTAACTATCTCACGATCATCCCGGGTGAGCAAGCAGATCGGGGGAATGATTAAAACCCTATTATTTAATAAACTGGCGTGAAAGGCAAATAAGTCTCTTTGCACGCCAGTTTGATGCAGATACCGGTTATTATGCTGGATCGGATACGCGTGTGAAGACGATGTTTTTGACAGATGGTTCCAGGGGGATTGAAATCGTATCGATCGCTCCTGATACATTCGCAGAGAATAAAGCTTTTGCGCCCTGCATATCGAATGTATCGTAATGGAAGTGATCCAATGGGTACTCAACCGTGTTAAAGGTGACCACCAGTTGCTCGTTATTGACTGAAACCGACAACGTACCATAACCCGGGTTCTGGTATTGCCCGGTATAAGCCTGTAAAGGATGCGACATCGGAGCGTCAGCGATCTTTTCAGGAGCAGTAAGTTGACCCGTTTCGATCTCTTGCATGTATTGTTCGATTTGTTGCTTGATCAGTGAACTCCAATCCGCCTGCTCGATCCCCAGCAAACGCTCATACAGCGAAAGGGAAATGACAGTAGGCAAATCGCAGAGCTGCTGGTTGCAAAGAACCACCATTCCAAGTTTTTCCTGCGGCATGAAGCTGACCAAAGCGGAAAAACCATTGCTATTTCCAGTATGATAGATTAAATTCCGTCCCCTGAAGGTTTGAATCAGCCATCCCAGGCCATAATTGACATAACTCAATTCATCATGCTGGATGGTCACACCCAGGCCGGGCATGCCATGTGCTACCACATGCGGGGTATGAATGGCGGTCATTCCAGCCTCGGAGATGATTCTTTTCCCCTTGTATTCTCCTTTTCCAAGGTGCAGCGTGATCCAGTTGGCCAGTTCCAGCGCGCTGGAGTTTAAGCCGCCGGCAGGGCCTACATTGTCCAGGACTAAAAAATTGGTTTCTGCGATATTGCCATTCTCCAAACCATACGGCAACGCAAAATCGGCCGTTTGCTGAGATTCTTTGACGGACAGTGTGCTGCTTTTCATTTCCAGAACATCCAGGATTCTTTCCCTGACAAACTGATTCCAACTGCAGCCGGTGATTTGCTTGATGAGGAAACCCGCCACAACGTAGGTCAGGTTTTGATACTGATAACGTGAGCGAAAATCGTAACTTGGCTCCAGATAAGCCATCCGTTTGATGATTTCTTCCTGGGTGATGTCGCTGTTCAACCAGACCATGTCATGTCTGGGCAAACCCGAAACATGCACAACCAGATCCCGGGGTGTAATACGTTCTGTTGCAAATGGATCAAGGAGTTTGAAATCAGGTAAACAGCTCCGGACGGGTGTGTCCCAATCCAGCTTCCCTTCATCGACCAGAATTCCCAAACACATCGTCGTCAGGGCTTTGGTGACAGAGCCAAGCCCAAAGAGCGTTGATGGCGTCACTTTCAATCCGTTTTTGACATCGCGAAAGCCGTAACCCTGTGAAAAAATGATCTCTTTATCTTTGACGATCGCGATTGCCAGACCCGGGACAGACCAATCTGCCATTTTCTCGGCAATAAATGAATCGAT
>DAISXR010000104.1:0-11080 GCA_036825755.1 Anaerolineaceae bacterium | reverse complement strand
CTGTTTAATATGTGGAACGCCATCCCGGTGCGGCGCGGTGAGGCAGATCGCAGTGCCCTGCGCGGCGTGCTGGATGCATTGGCGGAGGGCAAAATTGTGGGGCTGGCCCCTGAGGGCACGCGCAGTTATCACGGCGGATTACAGGTGGGTCACCCGGGCGTGTTGCTGATGGCTTTACGCAGCGGAGCTCCCGTACAGCCGCTGGTGCTATACGGGCACGAAGTCTTCTGGCAGAATCTGCGCCGGTTGAAACGCACACATGTCTACTTTGTGGCGGGCAGCCCCTTCCACATCGATGACCGGGATGAAAACAACGCGCATATGGTCCTCTCGCGTGAAGTGCGCGAGAAGATGATCCGCGAGGTGATGTACCAGATGGCGGTACTGCTGCCCCCAAAATATCGGGGCATCTACTCCGATCTGGAGAATGCCACCAGCGATTACCTGCGTTTTGAGCCGGGCGTGCAGAATAACCTGGAACGCGCTAAACCCGGTGAATATTCACATCAATGAGCGGCCGGCGCAGGGTTTCTTCATAGATCTGCGCCCGGATGGCTTTTGTTAAAGACTCCTTCATATTGCCATTCACGCGCGGAATGGCATCTTTGATGGTCTGTTTCAACAGCGATTCCGGGCTGAGATAAAAACCGTAGCTGTGGATCTCGGGTTCTTCCGCCAGTGAGCCGGTCAGCTCATCCAGCCTGACATTCACGATCACAATGCCGGCCTGGGCCAGTTTTTCGCGTTCCTGCATGGCATCCGGGCCGATCCCGCCCAGGACATTTCCCTCCAGAAACACATACGAGCCGGGCACACGCTCGGCTTTACGCATGGTATCGTTTTTGAATTCGATCACCTGGCCGTTTTCCACCACCAGAATATTTTCCGGGTCGATACCCACCTGGGTAGCCAGCCTGGCGTTTTGCATCAGATGGCGCAGTTCGCCGTGGATGGGCACAAAGAAGCGCGGCCGCACCAGGTTCATCAACAGTTTCAACTCTTCGGCGCTGGCGTGCCCGGATACATGCACCGGCGAGATGGATTCATACAGTACATTGGCGCCGCGCCGGATCAGGCGGTTGATGGTGCGGTAGACCACCTCTTCGTTGCCCGGGATGGGATGCGAGGAAAGGATCACCGTGTCGCCGTACTGCACGTCGATCTGTGGGTGCCGTCCATCGGCCAGGCGGCCCAGGATGGAAGCAGGTTCGCCCTGCGAACCGGTGCACATCATCACAATTTCGCTGGGGGGCATTTTGAGCGCCTGATCCAGGCTGACAAACTGGGAATCGTCAATTTTCAGATAGCCCAATTTGCGTGAGATTTTGGCGTTATCCACCATACTGGTGCCCACAAAAGCGATCTTGCGGTTGTGGGCGGCGGCGATGTTGGCCACCTGCTGCATGCGCGAGATGAGCGAGGCAAAGCTGGCCACGATGATGCGCCCGGACGCTTCGCGGAAGATCTGGTCCAGCGCCTGGTTGATCACTTTTTCAGAGGGCGTCCAGCCGGCCCGTTCCGAGTTGGTCGAATCGGCCATCAGCGCCAGCACGCCCTGCTGCGAGAGCTCGGCTAACCGGGCAAAATCGGTGGGCCAGTTATCCACCGGCGTCTGGTCAAACTTAAAATCACCGGTGTGCACGATGAGCCCCTGCGGGGTGTGGATGCCCAGCCCAATGCCGTCCGGCACCGAATGGCACACGTGGAAAAAGTCCACCATAAACGGGCCCAGGGCAACCTGATCGCCGGCGTTGACGGTGTGGATCTCGGCCCGCTGCGTGCTGCCGCTGCGGCCCAGTTTGGCCTCCACCAGACCGCGGGTGAGCTGCGTGGTGTAAATGGGCGCGGGTACAAGATCGAGCACGTGTTTGACAGCCCCGATGTGATCTTCATGCCCATGTGTATAAATGATGCCCAATACATTTTTGGGGTTGTCTTTCAGATATTGCATATCGGGGATGATGTAATCGATCCCCAGCATATCGTTTTCCGGGAACATGATGCCGGTATCGACAATAATGCACTCATTGTCGTACTCGTACACCATCATGTTCTTGCCCACTTCACCCAGTCCCCCGAGTGGAATGACTCTTAATGGATGGTTCTGTTTCATGAACTTATCGATCCTTCATAACTAAAAAATAATTGCTGCGCGGTTCAAAGAAAATAAAAAAATACCCCGGTAGATGCGCCTTGCCGGAGTACAAATCCGATAGAGGTCAGGTTGTTATTTCCGAACACAACAGGTTCCTGTAAATAAACCGGAACATCCGGCACAAATACGATTTGTTAAGATTGTAGCATACGGGAAAATGTTTGTCAAAAAATGGGGCGCCTTGCTGCACGGGGATGAATCCCCGCGCTAAAATGTGTGCCGGATGAATCCGGCTTTCTATACCTCATTGATGAGGTGCGGTTGTCTGGCCGGGTGATTTATCACCCGGCACCTGGCCCTCCCAGGAGGGGGATGATGGCGTTGATAAACAGTACGGGCAGCCCTTGCGGCTGCCCCGACCATCACGGCCTCGCACGGGGATGAATCCCCGCACTAAAATGTGCGCCGGATGAATCCGGTTTTCGGAACCTCATTGATGAGGTACGGTTGTCTGGCCGGGTGATTTATCACCCGGCACCTGACCAAATATCTGCGATGTGCGCATGAAGCGTTAAATTCCCCTCCCTGGAGGGGTGGCGCGGAGCGCCGGGGTGGTGAATTCGGGCTGCCTTTACACCGGCCTGTCAAATCGCTTTTTGGATTTATAATTCATCTTCGAACCACCCTGCAAAACCCGCATCCCCAAATTTATCCCATGTGAAAGCCATCATCTCAGGAGGTATTGCATGACCGTACAGTTTGAAGGCCAACGCGCTTACGAGCATATCAAAGCTTTATCCGTCGATATCGGTCCGCGTGTCAGCGGCACCGAGGCAGAGAAACAGGCCGCCGAGTATGTGGCCCGCCAGTTCGAAGAGATGGGTCTCAAACCCGTCACGCTGGCGTTCGATCTGCCCAACGAGCAGGTCACGCACTTTAAATTGGAGATTCTCGAGCCGGCTCTGGGCGAGATCAGGACCCTGCCGCTGGTGGGCACTCCTGATACCCCGCCTGAAGGATTGACCGGCGAGGTGGTGTTCGCCGAGTTCCCGCAGGAACCCTATGTAGGCCCGCATGTGGAAGGCAAGATCGTGTTCCTCTCCAACGGCGGCATCCTGGGCGGCAATCTCATCAAGCTGCTCAAGTACAAACCGCTGGCCATCGTGCTGATCGGCCGCACCATGAGCAAGGACCCCAACACTTTCCACGTCATCCGCAAGGACACCAACAAGCCCTTTGATCTGGTTCCCACCGTGCATATCTCGTATGAGGAAGGCGTGAAGCTGTGGAACAAGGGCATCAAGCAGGCGCGCATCACCCTGAAAACCGAGCGCAAGCCCAGCCAGTCTTACGCTGTGTACGCCGAGGTGACCGGGCGCGAGAACCCGGACGAGATCGTGATGATCGCCGGTCATATGGATAGTGTGCCGCGCGATCCCGGCGCCACCGATAACGCCGCCGGTACCGCCACCGTGCTGGAACTTGCGCGTGTGTTTGCTCAAAAGGGATCACGGCGCACTTTGCGTTTCGCGGCCTGGGGCAGTGAGGAAGGCGCGGGCGGCGGTTCGCTGAAATACGTGCTGGAGCTGAAAAAGGCTCACAAGATCCAGAAAGAGGCCCCTGATTATATTGAGGGTTTCAGCAAGACCGATATGGAAAAGCATGTGCTCAACATCAACTTGGATGTCTTGGGCATGAGCATCGGCAGCAATGAATGCTATATCCAGGGCTCGCCGGCGCTGGAGCAGTACCTCAAGGCGCTCACCTCCGAGATGGGCATCCATCACGCCTTCAAAACCGAGATTTATGGCTCCGATAATATCTGCTTTGGCTGGATCGGTGTGCCGGCGGTCTCGTTTGCGCGCGCAGGCGTGGGCACCCATTACATGCACACCCCCGGCGACGCCATCGATCTGATCGACCCCGGGCAGTTGGAGATCATCGGCAACATGCTGGATGTGTTTATCACCCGCACCGCCGCCGAGGGAATTGTGTGGCCGTTTGACCGCAGCACCGGGTCATACACGCAGGATCCGCGCATGGCTAAATCCATGATGAGCATCATCAAATTGATCGGTGAAGATCCGGCCCTGGCGGAATAAAGGGCTTTTCGAAAAGAGCCGGAAGTGTCGCATGATGTCATCATTGATGATTTCATCGTCAATGATGCTCATCAAACTAATTGGTGAAGATCCGGCCTTAGCCGAATAAAAGTCTGTTTACACAGACAGGAAGGTCGTCATGAATACGGAATTTGACGGACAAAGAGCATATAAACATATCGAATACCTGTCGAAAACCATCGGGGCGCGCGTCAGCGGCACCCCGCAGGAGCGCCAGGCAGCCGATTATGTGAAAAGCGAGTTGGCCTCTTACGGCTTGCAAACCGCGGAGTTGAGCTTCGATGTGGATAACGATACCACTACCGCTTTCAGCCTGGAGATCCTGGATCCCCCGCTGGGCCAGATCAAAGCGCTCCCGCTGGCCGGCACACCCGATACCCCGCCCGAAGGCCTGACCGGCGAGTTGGTATTTGCCGAGAGCCTGCGCGAGCCCTATATCGGCCCGCATGTAAAGGGAAAAATTGTGGTGCTGGTGAACGAAGGCATGCTGGGGCGTGAGCTGCAGCCGCTGTTGAAGTACGGGCCGCTGGCGCTGATCCATGTGGGTCACACCATGAGCCTGGAACCCAACACGTTCCACGTGATCATGAAGGAGACCAATCACCCCTACCAACTGGTGCCCACCCTGCACATCACCTATGACAGCGCGGTGAAGCTGTGGAACTCGTGCGCGAAGAAAGCCCGCCTGACGCTGCAAACTGAGCGCAGCAGGAGCCAGTCGTATGCGGTGTACGGCGAGTTGAAGGGCACTCTGTTCCCGGATGAAATTGTGGTGATCGGCGGGCATATGGACAGTGTGCCGCGTGATCCCGGCGCCACCGACAACGCCGCCGGGACCGCCACCATGCTGGAGCTGGCGCGAGTATTTGCCAAACGTGGTTCATACCGCACCCTGCGCTTTGCCGCCTGGGGCAGTGAGGAGGGCGGTCTGGTGGGCAGCTTCAAGTATGCCCTGGAACTCAAGCGCAAACATTTGGAAGAAAAGCAGGCCGCGGATTATATTGAGGGCTACAGCAAAACCGAGCTGGAAAAGCACCTGCTGAACATCAACCTGGATGTGCTGGGGATGAGCCTGGGGCACAACGAATACAATGTGATGGGTCCGCAGGGATTGAAGGATTACGTGCACGCGCTCACCTGTGAGATGGGTGTTCACCATAAAAGCGCCGAGGGGCTGTACGGTTCAGATCATCTCAGCTTTGCCAACGTGGGTGTGCCGGGCGTGTCGTTCCAGCGCGAGGGCGTGGGTACGCACTATATGCACACCGCAGGTGATTCGATCGATCTGATCGACCCGCGGCAATTGGCGTTGGTGGGCGGTGTGGTGGAAACGCTGATTAACCGCACGGCGGCGCAGGGGTACGTCTGGCCGTTTGAGCGGACGCTGCCGGATCTCACCCCCGAGTTGAAGAAGCAGTTCGTCCGTCGATTGAAGTACGCGGTGAGGTACCTGGGTTACAGCGAGGACCTTATCAAGTAAAGGGAATCCACCCCTGCCCCTCCCTCAGGGAGAGGAAAGTTTTCAATGCCAGCCAGCTTGTCTGCCAGAACAGCCAAACTGGCTGGCAAAACGGTATTTTGCCTCCGTTTGAGTCAGCTTGTGAACAAATGAGATCGCTCTGGTCTTTTCCCGAACGTGCCACAGCCGGCGTGGTCCTCGACGCCGGCTGTGGCACATAAAAACATTCCCCCTTCCCAATGGGAAGGGGGACGCCACGAAGTGACGCGGGGGTTGGGCATCATCCATCTGCACCCCACCCCTTGATCCCCGCCCCTCCGCAGAGGCGGGGAAAAAATATGCCAGCGGGGTTTGCCCTCAGAACGGCAAACCTCGCTGGCATATTGGGTTTCAAAACCGTTTATTAGCCGTTTTACCCACAGGTGGCCTGTTATAAGGTTTTCCCCGCAATGTAGATGAGTTGTGCAGTCTGCTGCACAACTCATCTACATAAAGACGTCACGCAGTGACGCGGGGATGGGTTCTAACTCTCCACCCACCGGTAAATATCTTCCAATATCCCGTCGTTGACAGCCTCGTCATAGCCGTCAACCTTGTACTCGCACACGCCGTTCACGCCGTTGGTCGCGCCGCGATCCACAATGCGATGCAGCACATCACTCTGCTCCTGCACGGTGGGCAGCAGGTTCTGCCCGCTGAGACGGCTCATGGCCCCCAGCAGCCCGCAGGCTGCCCAGTTGGACACGGTGGAGATCAGCAGCCGTGTCGTCGCGGTGCTGGTGGGATGCTTAACCAGATCCGGCAGTTGCAGAAGCTGCGGGTACAGCAGCCCCATGCCGATCTCGTTGCCCCCATCGCCGATTCCAATAGAATTCTCCTGCCCGAAAAACAGCTCATCCAGCCTGGCGGTATGAGGCGAGATATCCACGCTGCGCATATTGCGGTACACGCCCTCCGGGGTGAGCCCGCAGCGCTCCACCGAGATCAGCAAAGTGGGTTGGATCTCATCCAGCAGGCTCTTCGCGTACAGGCGGCTCTCCTCCGGGCCGGTGATCGGAAAATCGACCAGTTTGCAGGCGGATGTGTCGCTTGCCAGGAAAGGCAGGCCGTACCGGTCTGATACCAGCGTCACCTGGCTGCCCAGGCGGGAAAAACCGCCGGCCAGGGCCAGCGCCCCGGGTGGACCGTCTGTTTCAGCGGTGCCGTTCACGTAGAAGCCGGTCACAATCAACACGCGCGCGGCGCGCTGCAGGGCAAACTCGGCCGTTTGCAGATAGTTGTCGGCGGGCAGATGGGTGCGCAGGGCCGAGATCCCGCGCCGGTCATGCTGCAGCAGGATTTCTTCCAGGGTTGAGATGATGGGGGATGAGGGGGTGTGGTTGTTCATGGTTGGGATGGGCTGATTATACAACAAAGCCCCTCCCGTCTGCCAGAAAGGCGGAGTAAAAAGGGCGCAAAGATCATGCTCACTTCTTGACAAGGATGTGATAAACGTTATAATAGCAGGGCGTTCGTTCCTCGATAGCTCAATCGGCAGAGCGCGCGGCTGTTAACCGCTAGGTTGCAGGTTCGAGTCCTGCTCGAGGAGCCTTTTCCTCCGGTGCTTCCACAAAATTCTGTTGGAAGCACTTTTTGTCTCAAATGGCGGATTTTACCACTCCCATCCATCAAGCGGGAAATTTATTTTTCTATATACTTTAATCAAGCACATTCCCAATCCTTTGGGAAAATCTCCTTCAGCGGGATGACAGGATCAATTAGCTGGGTCAGTCACACGATGGGCCATTGACCAAACATTCATTCAGAGAGAAACAGATGAGTTTTCTCAAGGATTTATTGCGTAATTTTCTTATTTTAGGTGTCATTAGAGTCGTTCTCTTTCTTCTGTTTCCAGACATGATGAAGCAGGTGTATGGAACGTTCGAAGCGTTATTTGGCCTGTTTGTTATCATCATCCTGCTTCTGTTTTCGCTCCCGCGCAAGCGCCGAGCCAGGAGAGCTTAGCTCTCAAGCCCCATCCCCTTTATAATGGACTGCACCACCCTCACCCGCATCCACGGACACAGCCATGCAACCAACCGCCCCGGAACCGCCGATCCCCGCCCATCCTCTCAACTCCACCTGGACCCGTTTCCGCTACCCCATCTTCATCCTGCTGACCCTTCTATTCTTCCTGACCGCCCGCTATTGTTTTAACACGGTCAACAATCCAAACAGCGATTTCTTTACCTTCTGGCTGGCAGGCCGCCTGGCTGCCTCAGATGAGAACCCGTATCTAACGGATACCTGGGTAGGCGGACACCAGCAATACGGGGTAGAGTGGATCCCCAACCAGACCTTCATCTATCCTCTGCCCCTGGCCTACCTGTTCATTCCGCTGGGGCTTTTACCGTACGGGCAGGCGTATCTGGTGTGGGCCATCCTGACCCAGTGGATGATTCTTTCATCCATCCTGTTACTGGTCAGAGCCATGCCCTCACCTTCTTTCACCCGCTTTCTGCCGCCGCTGCTGGCCGGGGCTGCCCTGTTCAGGCCCACGCTCCTCACCCTTCGTAACGGGCAGTTGACCGCTCTGCTGGTCATCATCGCTGCTGTGGTAGCCTTTCTCTGGCAGAGGGGAAACTGGCGTGCAGGGAGCGCTCTGCTGCCGCTGTTGGCATTAAAGCCGAACCTGGGCATGCCCATCATTGGTTTGCTGGCTGTGTATTTGCTGTTTCAAAAACAATACCGGTCTCTTGAGGTGATGGCGCTTTCCGGCGGGGTGATCTTTTTATCCGGGTTTCTGCTGAACAACCGCTGGTTGATGGACTTCTGGTCGGCAGGAAGCACAAAGCTCTCTCAGACTTTTGGTTATTCACCTACCGTTTGGGGTTTGGCAGGTTTTTTTACCCATCATTCCCCGACCGAATCTGTTATGCTGGGGGCGGCGCTCAGCCTTGCGGTTGCGGGCGGACTGATTGTCCTGTTCATTCGAGGGCGCGCAGAGCTGTCGCCGCTTTATGCGGTCAGCCTGGCGCTGACCGGTACGCTGTTGATCACGCCGTATACCTGGCCGTATGATCAACTGCTGCTGGTCGTTCCGGTGGTGCTGCTCACGTACCGTCTGGCTGAAAGACGATCATCCTTTTTACCGGCGGCTATTCTGTTTTTGCTGCTGGACTTGCTGACCCTGGCGCTTCTGCTGGTCAGCATCCGTTATGAAACTGAAATCTGGAATGCCGCCCTGCCATTGCTGATACTGTGCTCTCTGGCTTTCTTCCGGGCAAAAGAGATTTCACCCAAAGTTCAAAACCCTGATACAGTACGTTGACCGGCTTTCCGCACCTCCTCTGACACAGAAAGGATCCTGGATTGAAACCCTTCCACCTGGAACGTTACTTCGCCCGCTATGAATTCTCAGCCCGCTGGCTGCTCTCCAGCTCGGATTGCGACGGGTTGCCCCTGACGGATCTGCTGGCGATGGCCGACGCCGAAACCCGCGCCCTGTGGGACCATCTCACGCTGGGCTACACCGAGTCGTTGGGCCATCCGCTGCTGCGCGAGGAGATCGCCGGGCTGTACAGCGGCATCACGCCTGATCAATGCCTGGTGGCAACGCCGGAGGAGGGTATTTTTATCGCGCTCAACACCCTGCTGCGCCCGGGCGACCATATGATCTGCACCTTCCCGGGCTACCAGTCGCACTACGAGCTGGCCGAGGGATTGGGCTGCCATGTGACGCGCTGGCTGCCCGAAGAAGAGCACGGCTGGCGCTTCAACCCCGATTTTCTGGAGCAGGCTATCCAGCCCAATACGCGCCTGGTGCTGGTCAACTTCCCGCACAACCCCACCGGCGCGCACCCCTCGCGGGATGATTTTCAGCGCATGGTGGAGATCTGCCGGCGGCATAACCTGATGCTGTTTTCTGATGAGATGTACCGCCTGCTGGAATACGACCCCGCTCACCGGCTGCCGGCCGCTTGCGAGGTGTATGAGAAAGCGATCAGCTTGTTTGGCATGTCCAAAACGTTCGGGCTGGCCGGTCTGCGCATTGGCTGGCTGGTCACCCCGGATGCCGACGCCCTGGCGCGCATGGCGGCCTACAAGGATTACACCACCATCTGCAGCAGCGCGCCCTCGGAGATTCTGTCCATCATCGCCCTGCGCGCCCGCGAGCAGATCATCAACCGCCACCTGGCACGCATCGGGCGCAACCTGAAACTGCTGGACGGCTTTTTTGAGGAATTTTCCGGGCGCTTCCAGTGGATCAAGCCGCTGGCCGGCACCATTGCCTTCCCGCGTCTGACTGCCGGGGCGGGCGCGCTGGATTTCTGTCAGCGTGTGGTGAGCGAGGCCAACATCATGCTGCTGCCCTCCACGGTGTATGACTATGATGACGCGCACTTCCGCATCGGCTTTGGGCGCGAGAATCTGCCCGAGGCGCTGGAGCGGCTGAGCGGATATTTGCGGAAGGAATAGGGGCAGATCCCTAACCCTTACTTCCCCGGGCTGCGTCCAGGCGGCACCATGCGTACAGGGCGTCATAGACCTCAAACTGGTGCTGCAGGTTTTCCAGGTCTTCGGGATAGCGCTGGCTGAACCCGGACGCGATGGCTTCCATCCCGCGCCCGATCGGGTCACTGTCAATGTCTTCATCCACATCCGCCGCGTGGATGATCTTTGCCATGCGCAGCAGACCCGGCTCTTTCAGCTCATATTTGCGAATGATCGACTCAAACGAACAACGCCCGTCATGATGACCCAGTTCCACGCCCGGCGCGTCAAACGGGATGGCGCCGGTTTCCAGCACGGTGCGCTCGATCTCGCTTTTTGGGACAAACAGGAACTCAGCATCGCTGTCGACGAAGCGTGTGATCAGCCACGGACAGGCCACACGGTCAACATGGACATGTGAACGGGTTACCCATATCATAAAGCAGGCTCCTTTTTCTGAACGGCCACATCCCTGCCAAACACGGCAAAGAAGACGGTTCCAATCACGCCAAACCCAAACGCGACCAAAAAGTTGGTCTGCGGAGAGATATTCCACAGAAAGCCGGCTCCAAAAGCGGCCAGCGACACGATCACATCGCGCAGCAGATAGTACAGCCCGAACATGGCCGCCTTTTTGCCTTCCGGCGCCAGATCCATGATGAGCGCCTTGCGGGTGGGCTCGCCGAATTCTTTCAGACCGCGGATCACGAAGGCCAGCACAAACATCCACATATTGTGCGAGAACAGCAGAACCAGCGGGAAGAGGGTGAAAAACGCGAAGGTGATGGTCACAAACGGCTTTTTGGAGCCGCGGTCAGCCAGGTAGGCCACCGGGATATACACCAGCATGGCGGTGATCATCTCGATGGTGGTGAGCACCCCAAACGAAACCGCTGACAGCCCGTTATTGTTGATCACCCAGATGGCCAT
>DAISXR010000103.1:0-11084 GCA_036825755.1 Anaerolineaceae bacterium | reverse complement strand
TTTTCACGCGGCTGGTTGCGGATGGATTGGCGTAACGCGAGAGCCAGCATAGGAGCGGTATTGTTCAGGTCTTCGCCAAGCAACAGCACGGCGTCCGACATGGCAGCCTCATGCAGGCTGGCAGCCGGCACCGATCCGTTTTGCATGATGTGCAGAACACTCTCAAGTAAATTCGCTTCACGGGCAGAAACGCCTGCAAAAAAGTGATCACTCCCCACCAGCTTGCGCAGGGAATAATTCGATTCAAGAGAAGCGCGCGGTGATCCAATGCCGATCAGCACGGGGGCTTTTTCCAGCATCTCAGAAAGGCGCAGGAGAGAACCCTGGTGATCTGTTTCGGTGGCATCAGCCTGATCCCGATTTTTGATCAAAGGTTTTCTGATGCGGCTAGGGCTGTTGACAAATTCATACCCATACCGGCCGCGGTCGCATAGGAAATAACCGTTCACTTCCTGGTTATAGCGATTACGTATACGGCGCAGCAGGCCACTTCGTTCACCCGGGGTGGTGTTGCAGCCCAGCCCGCAGTGCACACAAATTGAAGGGGCAGTCTGCAGGTCCCATTTGCGGATGAAGTGCTGCCTGAAGCTTTTATCGGTAAATACGCCGGTCGGGCAGATCTCAACCAGGTTGCCGCTGAATTCGCTTTCCAGAACGCCATCGGTATGGCGTCCAAAATATACCGAATCGTGGGCGCTGAACACATTGAAATCCTGGCCTCCTGCATAATCACGGTAATAACGCACGCAGCGATAACACTGGATACAGCGGTTCATTTCATGGTTGATGAAGGGACCCAGATACTGGTTTCGATGGGTACGCTTTTCAAAGCGATACCGCCGGTAGACATGGCCGGTCATCACCGTCATATCCTGGAGGTGGCATTCCCCTCCCTCATCGCAAACAGGACAGTCGTGAGGATGGTTGGCCATCAACCACTCAATGGCCGACTCGCGTACCTTTTTCGCTTCCGGATCCTGGATGGAAATGCGGAGACCGTCGGTCGCGGCGGTCATGCAGGCCATCACAATCCTGCCGCGGGTGTCGTTTTCATCCTTGAACTGCTTTACGGCGCACTGGCGGCAGGCGCCGACCGAGTCCATGGCCGGATGCCAGCAGAAGTATGGTAAATCCAATCCCAACGAGAGGATGGTTTGAAGCATGTTTTGTTTTGGATCAGCCTCGTAAGGCAACCCATCAATAAAAACCGTGGTCATCCATTACCTCCACGCACAGCGATGTTCACGAATGTGCTGTTCGAAATCAGCACGGAAATACTTTAAGGCGCTTTGCAGGGGTTCCATTGCACCGGGTGCAAATGCGCAGAAGGTGCGTCCCATCGGACGGAGCATGCTGACATTAAAATCGAGCAGATCCAAATCTTCGGGTTTCCCCTGACCATCTTCAATTGCTTGAAGAGTGCGTGCAATCCACGGGATGCCTTCGCGGCAGGGAGTACACCAGCCGCACGATTCCCGGGCAAAGAAATTCTCCAGGCTCAGCAGCATGCCTACCGGGCAGGTCTGGTCATCCAGAACGATCAGGGTACCGGTACCCAGGCGGCTGCCGGCGGCTTCTGTGCTGGCGTAATCCAGCTTCACATCCATGTGCGATTCCACCAGAAAATCCGTCGAGGCGCCCCCCGGCAGGACCCCACGAAATTTCACACCTGGCAGCATCCCGCCGGCGTGTTCATTGATCACCTCACCAAGCGGCGTGCCAAGGGGAAGCTCCCACAGGCCGGGGCGTTTGACCTTGCCGCTGGCCCCGTACAGTTTGGTTCCGCCGTCGGGTGAGAGACTCAGGCTCTTGAACCAATCTGCGCCTTTTAAAATGATGTGAGGGACGCAGCAGATTGTCTCGACATTGTCGACGATGGTGGGCTTGCCCCACAGCCCGCTGACAGGAGGGAAGGGCGGTTTGTTCCGCGGGATGGCTCGCCGTCCTTCCAGATTGTTCATTAAGGCGGTTTCTTCACCGCTGATGTAGCGCCCGGCACTTACATGCAGATACAGGTTGAAATTGACACCGGAGCCGAGTATGTTACTCCCCAGATAACCGGCCTGATACGCCTCCGCCATTGCCTTTTTCAGGATTCCCGCGGCTTTGCGGTACTCCCAACGCAGGAAAATGTACCCCACCTCAGCCCCAATGGCATAAGCGCTGATGATGGCCCCCTCAATCACCTGATGGGGGTCTCCTTCCAGCAGCAGGCGGTCTTTGAAGGTACCCGGTTCCATCTCATCGCCGTTTACCACCAGGTACTTTGGTTGCGGGGCATCAGGCCCCATCGGCACAAAACTCCACTTCATTCCGGTGGGGAATCCTGCTCCGCCGCGGCCGCGCAGGGTGGAATTTTTCACCACTTCCACCACCTGTGCGGGCGTCATTTCTTTCAGTGCCTTACGCAGGGCCTGGTACCTACCATTGCGTTCAGCAGTACTGATATCGGGAGCCGGTTCGCCCGGCCGGATATTTTGCGTGAGCGGTCTTTCTGCCATGGCTTATGTCCTGTATTTCTCAAGGATTTGCAGGATCCCGTCGGTTTTCAAATCGTGATAGTGATCACTGTCAATCATCATGGCGGGAGAATGGTCGCAATCTCCCAGGCAGACGATTGGAAGTAATGTGAACTGTCCATCGGGGGTCGTTTCACCAAAATCGATCCCCAGTTCTTCGTTCAACTTCTGACGAATATTGGGATATCCCATAATCCAGCATGAAACGCTGTCGCACAACAGGATGACATGTTTGCCTACCGGCCGCCGGAAGATCAAATTGTAAAAGGTGGCAACACCATCCAGTTCGTCGGGTGACATATCCAGAAAGTCAGCCACGTCTTTCAGGCTTTCATCGGAGACCCAGCCGTGATACTTCTGAACGATCTTGAGCGCATCCACACAGGCGGCGCGCTTATCCGGATAATGGGTGAGCTCTTCTTCGATTTCTTTTCGTTCTGCTTCTGTCAGCATAAATAAGTCCTGGCATCAAGTTTGATTACTGTTTCGATTTGCGCACTACTGTTTACCGATCCACATCAGACATGACAAAATCGATACTCCCCAGCGTGGCAATCAGATCGGGGACCATCATTCCGGGGGTGATCTGAGGCAATATTTGGAGGTGCGCAAAAGATGGGGTGCGGATACGGGTGCGATAGGACTCCGTCCCGCCATCGCTAATCAGGTAATAGCCGTTGCTGCCTTTAGTGGCTTCAATCCCCACAAAAGCCTCACCAGCCGGTATTACCGTTCCCCAGCTTACATTTAGGAAATGATCAATCAGCGTTTCGATATCATATAAGGTTCGCTCTTTCAGCGGGGGCGTGGTCAACGGATGCTCCGATTTGTATGAACCGGCTGGCATATTGCGCAGGCATTGATCGATGATCCGCAGACTTTGACGCATTTCCTCCACGTGTACCACACCGCGGTCATAACAATCACCATGTGTGCCGGTTGGGATGTCGAACTCAAACTGGTCGTAACCGGAGTAGGGGCGTTTCTTGCGAAAATCCCAGTCAAACCCACATGCCCGCAGACCCGGCCCTGTGATTCCCCATTCGATGGCTTCCTGAAGGGTGTAACTGCCCACGCCCTTTGTGCGGCCCTGAAAAATACGGTTCTGCATGACCATGTGATCGTATTCATCCAGCCGTTTTGGCATGTAAGTCAGGAAATCCGATACCATGCCGTCCCAGCCTTTGGGTAGATCCTGGGCCACACCACCAATCCGGAACCAGGCGGGGTGCATACGCCCGCCGGTGAAGGCCGAAACGATGTCGAAGATGCGTTCCCGATCTGAAAAGGTAAAAAATACGGGAGAAAGCTGCCCCACATCCTGGGCAAACGTCCCGTACCACACCAGATGGTTTGCAAGGCGGAAAAACTCAGCCATCATGATCCGGATGACCTTTACCCGGTCAGGTACTTCAATTCCGGCCAGCTTTTCCACCGCCATGACATATGGGAAGTTGTTCATCACCCCACCCAGGTAATCCACCCGGTCGGTGTAGGGGATGAAGGTATGCCAGGTCTGGCGCTCTCCCATTTTCTCCGCACCGCGATGGTGGAAACCGATCTCCGGGATGGCATCCACGATAAATTCGCCGTCCAACTGGAGGATGATGCGAAATACCCCATGTGTTCCGGGATGCTGTGAACCGATATTGAGGAACATGAAGTCGCTCTGATCGTTATGACGCTTCAAACCCCACTCTTCAGGATGGAACTGCAGGGCAACTTCCTCTTCCTTTTGCTTATCCATGGGCAACTGGTAAGGCCCCATCTCTGTGCCGCGGGCCGGGTGCTCTTTCCGCAGCGGGTGACCCTGCCAGGTGCTGGGCATCAGAATCCGGCTAAGATGTGGATGGCCCTCCACGGTGATGCCAAACATATCCCACACTTCACGCTCGTACCAGTTTGCAGAGGGGAACACGGAGGTGACCGACCGCAGGGAGGGGTATTCACCCACCAGTGGAACCTTGATTCTGACGTCCTGATTCCGCTCGTAGGAGAGCAGATGATAGACTACGGTAAAGTCCGCCTGAGGCTGACCGGCACGATTGCTGCGATTCCGTTCGTCGATGGCGCTCAGATCGTACAGCATCGAGTAGGGTTGACTGATCTCGTATTTCAGATAACGCAGGATTTCCACATTTTGCTGTGAAGAGATCCAGATGGTTGGAAACTCATCCCGGGTCACTTGAGAAACAAGGATTGAATCTCCAAATTTTTCTTTCAACGCTTCAAAAATATCTGGCATACTCACACCTGATCAGGGGTACGGAATGTAGTCTGGCGCTGGCGATCGGGGCGTTTCAGGTCACGCTGGGAAATTGCATCAGGCTTGATCACCCCCTGGGGACCGACTACCCAGTTCAGCGGCCGTTTCTCTTTGCCGATGGCATCCTGGAGCAGGACCAGGCCTTGCAGGAAGGCATCCGGCCGGGGAGGACAACCCGGTACGTACACATCCACCGGCATGATCTTATCCACACCCTGCACGACGCTGTAAATATCGTACATGCCGCCGGAATTGGCACAGGAACCCATCGAGATCACCCAGCGAGGCTCCATCATCTGATCGTAAAGACGTTTGATGATGGGGGCCATCTTGATGAACGGAGTGCCGGCGATGATCATCAGATCCGCTTCACGCGGCGTTCCCCGGATCACCTCTGCGCCAAAGCGGGCGATGTCATACCGGCTGGTGATGCTGGTAGCCATCTCCACATAACAGCAGGAAAGACCAAAGTTAAATGGCCAGAGTGAGTTCTTGCGGCCCCAGGCCAGCAGGTCCTGTAAACGGCTCAATACCAATACCTTATTGATAACCTGACCGAAGGATTGCTGGCCCTTATCTGAATGCTCTTCTTCGTTTGGTTTACTCAACCCCCATTGCATAATTCACCTCATTAACGTTGATGTGAAGAGGTGGTCATTTTTTTCTTCCCCTTGACCCCCAGTCCAAGACTCCCAGGCGCCAGATATAGACCAATGCGGCCATCAGGACGCCGATAAAGATCAAAATTTCCAGGTAACCCGCCCAGCCTAACTCTCGCATGGAGACTGCCCAGGCGATGATGAATATTGATTCCAGATCAAACAGAACAAAGAAAACAGCCACCATATAAAACCTGGCGGTGATGCGCTGGCGGGCCGAACCGGTGACAGGCAGGCCGGATTCATAGGGTTCATCGGTCGCGTGTCCTCGGTGACGTTCCCCTAAAACATAAGAGATGCCCAGCATACCCAAAATCAATATAATGACTGCGAGGAAATAGACCGCAACAGGCCAGAGCTGGCTGATCGTGTCAGCACTTAACATATCAAGCCTCTACAGTCACATTGAATTGTGTTAAATCCCTGACAAACCTTCATGCAGTCCCCCTTACGCTGATCGGAGCCAATGACCCCGTTTGCCTTATGCAAGGCAATGTAAATCTCTGCCAGACCGGTTTGATTAAATTTCTAACTTGCCAGTTGCTTTACTTAATCGTTAACCAATTATATCGTAATCCCCGAATTCCACAATCTTATTGAGGGCTATTTCGTGAGAATAAGGTGAAATATGACTGTTATTGCAGGAGACAGCTGATATGCTGGAGAAGAAAACCGTGAAATTGGCCGCGACTTCAGTATCCTCAAGTAACCATGAAAAAGGCAGGCCTGAAAAGCCTGCCTTTTCTCAACGGCTGTTACGATATGCGTTTGAAGAAACCTTCTTTGTGAATGGTGAACCCATCCACACGTCCATGAGTCGAGTTGAAAGTGAGAAAGTCACCGTCAAAGGGGTCGTTTCGCCAGTGGATTACGAAGGTATCCTCCTGCCAGTGTTCCAAATCGCCGATATTCTGAGGGGCAAACCAGAGCATCAGCCGGCCGTTTTCGAGTATCACTTTGTGTTCGCCGAAATAATCGTGATCATATAGGCCGGTGAAATGCTCCAGATCCTGTGAGGGTTGAGACTCGCGTTTCCGCGCGGCCTCAAGCTGCCGGGCCTGTTCTTCTTCCTGACCGCGAAGCGCCTTGACCAGTTTGAAACAGTCTCCTGTCCAATCGCGGGTTCCGCCACCCAACAGGGCATCCAGGATGGTGAAAGCCAGGTTGATCTGGATCATGCTCAGGTTGATGTTGGTGAGGACCACATATCCAAGCTGTTCCTGAGGCAGGAAACCGCACACACTGATCATTCCCTGCACCTGCCCGCCATGCATGACCATCTTATGGCCCTTGTAATCGACGATGAACCAGCCCAGGCCATACGTCCAGAAGTTGATTTCAGGCCCCAGCGCGGCCAGAGACGCTGCAGTGCCAAACGGGTTGAGCATAATATTGGTAGGGCGGGTCATCATCTCGACGGTTTTTGGCTGCAGCACCGTGTTCCCCTGATAAACTCCCTTGCCTAAAAAGCATCCCAGCCACTTCGCCATATCGTTGACATTGGAGGTAATCCCGCCGGCCGATTGGCTGCCGAAATCATACCAGGGGATGCTGTCTACGGGGTCGAGCAGGCGCGCGCGCATCGACAGCAGACCTGAATACTTGTTCACATGCGGCAGCGCGATATTCTGCATGGTTTGGACGTCGTTAAAATTGGTGGTACTGCGCTGCATGCCCAGGGGTTTGAAGATGCGTTCCTGCACCAGGGTTTCCCAGCTCTGCCCGGTGACCGCATGCAGGATCTCGCCGGCAGCCATGAAAGCGATGTTGGAGTACTGCATATCATAACGGAAGGGCGTATTGGGCTGAACATAGCGATACCGCCGGATCACCTCGGCATTGCTGATGGTGGTGTTGTACAAAAAACGCTCCACGTCCGATACGCCGATGCGATGCGAAAGAATATCGCGCACGGTCACATGCTGTGTGATCCAGGGGTCATACACGGCGAAGTCGGGCAGGTAGCGTGTGACCGGGTCGTCCCAGTCCATTTTGCCTTCCCCCACCAGCATCCCAATGCAGGCCGCTGTGAAAGCTTTCGTGTTGGATCCGATGGCAAAATTGGTGTCTGCGTCCACAGGCAGGGGATTGTTGACATCGCGTACCCCATACCCGCGGGCGGAAACGAGTTCTCCGTCGCGAATGATCCCAACCGCCACACCCGGCACATTCCATTGGGAGAAAATTTCCTCAATACGGGCTTCAAGATCTTGAATATTCACGTTATTCTGATTCATGACATTGTCCATGACATCATCCAAAAAATGCCTACTCAGCCGGAATGGAGGCAGGAGCGGGTACGGGTTCGGTTTCAGTCTGCGATTTCTTGGCTTCTCCCCGGGTGACCGGGATGAGCAGGAAGATGGAGACGAGGAAGAAAATGCCCATTACCGGCCAGATGGTCATATAGTTATTGCCAAAGACCTGAACAAGCCAACCTCCGAAAATTGGACCAATAATCATCGCCAGCGTGGATGTGACGAATACCAGGCTCATATAGGTACCCAGGTATTTCTCAGAGGGGGAATGGTCTACCATCATGGGTGACTGGCTGATATTGGCCAGCATCCAGCCCAGCCCAAAGAAACCGATGCCAACCATGGTGCCGGTCACGCTGGGGAACAGATACATGATCACGCACACCAGCACGCAAATGATGGTTCCTACAATCATCATGCGTTTACGACCGAAGCGGTTTGCGAGCAGGGCAGATGGCACAGCCATGACCAGCGCGACGATCATCATCACTGCCAGCAGCAGACTGGATGTGCTGACTTCCATCTTCAAAACAGAAACGGCGTAAGAGGTGATAAAAGACTGTCCGATGGCCAGCCCGAGATAGGCAAACAGAACCGCCGCGATGTAAAAGATGGTGCTCCTGGCATAGTCTTTGGGCAGATGGGTGATCACCTGGATGATCTGTTTGGGTGTGGTGTCCATTTCCGAGGCGCTGCTGTCGGTCACTTTGGGTTCTTTGATAAAGGCCCAGACCACCAGCACCGCAACGACAATGAAACCCGCCGCCACCCACATGGGAAGCGGCTTGTACAGATCATACAGAGCGGCGCCACCCAGGATCACCACGATGGCCAGGATGCCGTCCAGCACATTGCAGATGCCGTTGGCGGTGGTGCGGTGCTCGGAAGGGGTAATGTCAAACAGCATGACACGCCCGGGGCCGAACATCACCGCGTTGGCGAGCAGCAGCACCACCAGCGAAATCATAAACGGAACCAGCCAGCGGGTCAGTTGACCGGTTTGCCCGTTCAGTTCCGCCGGAATACCCTGTACAAAGAGCGGGATCAGGATCAGAGCTGCCACCATAAAGGGCATGGAGAACACCACAAACGGCGTTCGGCGCCCCATTTTGGATTTGGTACTGTCGCTCCACATGCCGATAAAAGGGCTGATGATCAGCGCGCCAATGTTATCCAGCGTCATGAGAAAGCCGGTGATGGCCGGGCCAAACCCAAATCCCAATACAGCAGCGCCGGCATCGAAAGCCGGATTGCCAGCCTGCAAATAGATGGGGACGTATGAGTTGTACATCATCCACATCACATCCAGGGAACAATAGATGAGGGAAACGAGGACAATCCTTTTGATATCAAACTTGAAATTCACGGCTGTCTCCTTCTAATAAAATGGATGGATCCTGAAATTAGTCATCAAAACCGATTATTCAATAAACCGGTCGAGATACCGCATCAAATATTCTTTGAATTCCTGGATATTTTTGGGGTCGTAGGGATCATAATCGTTTGCGCCCCAGTTGTTTTTCCGTCCGTTGAAGTACCCATGCAGCATCCAGGAAGCGCTGGTTATGTAAAGTTTGATGAATTCATCGCTTTTGTTGATCAACCCCGCTTCCCGGGCGCGTTGAAACTCTTCGAAGATAAAAGTATAAAAGGGCAGCGAGAACTCCCGATCCAGTTCATTCAATTCTTCAGAGGCTTCCAGATAATGGAAGGTCCACAACCGGAAGGTATCGGGATCGATCAAAATCCGCTCCAGGAAGCGCTCCGCGAAACGCATAAAAAAGTCTTTCAGTTCATCGAGTGACTGCCAGGTTCGGGTATCGCTGTTCTGGGTAAGGGGGGAGAACATCTCGCTTTCCATGACAAACGTCCGGCGGAGAATCTCGCGATATAACGACTCCTTGCTGCCCACATGGTAGTTGACCGTGGAAACACTCAAACCCACAGCGCGGGCAATATCACGAATGGAGGTGCCGTTGTATCCGTTGCGGGCAAACAAGGCAGTGGCCGCTTTATAGATGCGCTCGGAGCTCTCGGAAGAGTTCGAATCGTTTTTCTTCATGATGCCTGATTTCTGATGGATTTATCTAACGAACGTTCGATAGATTAATTATTATTATATTGAATTCCTGGATTTTTTCAAGAGTTTCATGGATGAAAATGACATTCAGGATTATGAGATTCCAGCGGAGAGATGGCTAAATGCGTTGAGCGATGAGGTGAGGTCGAAATAGTTGACAAATGGAGGGGATGCTATTAAAATTCTGCAACGTTGGCGAGGTAGCTCAGTTGGCCAGAGCAGTGGACTCATAAGCCATTTGTCGAGGGTCCGAATCCCTCCCTCGCCACAGTTGGAAGTACCTTTTCCACCTTTCAACCCTCCGGAATCCCGGAGGGTTTTTTCATTTACAAAACAAAACACCCGATAGTGAGCTTAAACTGATCACCATCGGGTGTTTCCTTGGTTAAAAAGTTTCGATTTGTAGAGAAAAACCTTATTTGAGGAACGACTGCACCCATTCCAACGGGCCTTTGCGATCCATGCGGAAGACGCCACCGGTGCCCGCGCAGTTACCGTTGATACCAAATGAGGTGACGCCCGCCACGATGTTGGTGTTTCCCAGGAAGTTTGGCCCGCCGGAATCACCAAAGCAGGTGCCGCCGGTGGCTGCATTATTTGAAAGCAGCATGGAGAAGTTGCCGGTAAAGCCGGGTACATTAATCTGGATCAGATGCGGATAGGCCACCATGCGCACGTAATCACCCTGATTTTTCCAGGCAGCGGCATCCGGGAAGCTCTTCTGCATGCCATATCCCACCGCGGTGAATGTGACATTCTGAACACCGCGTTTCGTTTTGAGGGCATCCAACTGGTTCAATTCCGGCAGCTCTCCATAAAAATCCATGTATACCGGCTCATCCAGAACCACAACGCCTACATCACCCAGCGGGAAATTGTACTCGGGGTAAAGATAACCTGTACCGCTCGCAGAACCGGTCCAGGGGAAGCCATTTGCCGGATATCCTGCTTCTACATCTGCGTCGAACCAGATTTGAATATCACCGACCGCTCCATCAACACAATGACCGGCCGTTAGAAACACGGTGGGAGAGATTAAGGTACCGCTGCAGCTCCAGGCCGGTCCTTCCTCATCAAAACCAACCATGATCCCAACAAATGGATGCCCACCTCCATCAGGCTGGCCGTCTGTCACTGCACCGGCCGGCATGCTGGTCACCAGCAGCATCACGATAACAAAGACAACACTGGCGAGTTTGAAGATTTTCATTATGCTCCCTTATTGAACTATGAACAAATCGGTTGATATTTACGGAATATTTACAATTATACCGAAAAGAAACACAGTTGGAAATAACCAGG
>DAISXR010000102.1:9886-11649 GCA_036825755.1 Anaerolineaceae bacterium | reverse complement strand
TACCGCACATCGTCTTTTTGTCATCCCGACAGAACGGCGTCTTCGCCGCGACGAGGGATCGGATATGGACCGATCGAACGGAATATCGATAATCACTCTGGTCTCACCATAACCACACTTCGCTACGCGACACTCCTCCATTGGAGGGGAATTTGATTGCTTCACCCGATTAACGAGTCGATTTTGAGACGAATTTCGAATGATGGCAATCAAGTTAGCTAATTTAATATCCTGCACATACCTCGGGGATAAATACATGGGCTGCTCTGCCGACCGTCCATAAGGTATAATCCTTTACCTATGGAAGCTGCCCTGAAAAAAGAAGTCGCTGAAGGCGTATCGCTCAGCCGAGTGTTCAAAACCTGGTGGCCGCTGGCCGCCAGTTGGTTTATGATGAGCCTGGAAGGCCCATTCATCAGCGCGGTGATCGCCCGCCTGGCCAACCCCATCATCAGTCTGGCGGCCTTCGGGGGAATCATCAACCCCGTATCACTGGTGATCGAATCACCCATCATCATGCTGCTGTCCGCCTCCACCGTGTTGAGCAAAGACTATGTTTCCTACGCCAAACTGCGCAAGGCCATGCTCGCCATCGGCGGCACGTTCACATTTGTGCATTTTTTGGTGGCGTTCACCCCGCTCTACTATGTGGTGGTAAACAACATCCTGGGCGTTCCGGCTGAGCTGGTGGAGCCTGCCCGCACCGGCCTGATGATCATGCTGCCGTGGACCTTTGCCATCGGCTACCGGCGCTTCAATCAGGGTGTGATGATCCGTTTTGGGCATTCCAACGGGGTGATGCAGTGCACCATCGTGCGGATCACCACCATCTCGCTCGTTCTGCTAACCGGTTTTGCCATCGGTACCATCCCGGGTATCATTGTGGCTTCGCTGGCCGAGGCGCTAGGCGTCAGTTTTGAGGGGCTTTTCTCCGGCTTGCGGTTGCGCAGTATCGTCAACAAAGAAGTCAAATGCGTGCCGGTTACCGAGCCGTTTACCTGGCGCGAGTTTGCCGGTTTTTATGTTCCACTGGTGTTCGTTTCGCTCCTGCAATTTCTGGGGAACCCCATCGGCAGCGCCGCGCTCAGCCGTATGCCGCAGGCCATTGAATCGCTGGCGACGTGGGGCGTGGTACTCAACCTGATCTTTATGCTGCGCAGTATCGGCATGGGTTTCAACGAGGTAGTGGTGGCGCTGATCGCTGAGAAACGCTCTTACAACAGCCTGCGCAATTTCGGTCGTCTGCTGGCCGCCTTCCTGTCCTTTGTCGTGGCGATTGTGTTTTTGACCCCGCTATCCGGTATCTGGTTTGAAAAAGTGACCGGTCTGACCCCTGAGCTCAGCCTGCTGGCCCGCAGCTCGTTGATCTTCTTTCTGGTGGTACCGCCCATCAGCGCCTATCAGAGCTGGTTTCAGGGCTCCATCCTCTACAGCCGGAAAACACGCTCCATCACTGAGTCTGTGGTTCTGTACCTGTTGATCTATGTGGGCATCCTGATCGGCGGGGTGATCTGGGGAAAGACGGTGGGGCTGTATGTAGGCGCTCTGGCGATGGGCGTGGCCAACATTGCTCAAACCCTGTGGCTTTACGTGCGCAGCCGGCAGATCCAGAAAGAAATCCGCCTGCGCGACGCGGATCCACAGGCAACAACCGCCTGATAGGTAATCTGAAGCAACCAAAAAGCGCGGACATGTCCGCGCTTTTGATTTTCTTAGGGTCAGAATTGCCTCTTTAGCCGCCGGCAAACTGTTGATCATACAGG
>DAISXR010000102.1:6071-9786 GCA_036825755.1 Anaerolineaceae bacterium | reverse complement strand
TTGACGCCGCCTTCCTGCACCCAGGTGTTGTAACCCTGTGGGAGCTTTTCAATAAAATCATCAGCCAGAGCCAGTTTTGCCGCCGCGGCAACGGCTTCATGCGGGGCGTTCGGCATCCCAAAGCGGATGTTATCCTCTACGGTACCGGCAAACAGAATGGGATCCTGCGGTACAATGCCGATCTGTCGGCGCAGCGAGCTCTGTGTCACCGAGCGCACATCGCGTCCATCGATCTCCAGACTGCCGTCTGACAGTTCGTAGAAGCGGGCAATCAGGCGCGCAATGGTCGATTTTCCGGCCCCGGTGGGACCCACCAGCGCCACGGCCTGCCCCGGCTGGATGGACAGATTGACATCCTTCAGCACCAGCGGCAGATCGGCGCGATAGCGGAAGTTGATGTCCTTGAGCTCGATTCGGCCTTCAATTTTGGGCATTGTCTCAGCGCCCGGCTGATCGCAGATGTCCGGCTTGGTCTTCAATAGCTTGATCACCTGCTCACCGCCGGCCATAGCCGACTGCATGGTGGTGTACAGGCGGCTGAGCTCCTGAACCGGCTGGAAGAAGCGTGTCACATACGAAAGGAAGGCCACAATCACGCCCAGGGTGACGGTGCCATTCATAACCTCGCGCCCGCCAAACCACAGCACAATGGCCACTGCCAGGGTAGATAGGAATTCAATCGAAGGGATGAAGATGTACGACAGCCGGATGGCTTCCACGTTGATATCGCGGTTGGCGCGGTTGACTTCTTCAAACTTTTTTTCCACCACCTTTTCCTGTGCAAAGGCAGTGATCACGCGGATGGAGGCAATATTCTCAGCCATGCGCCCCACTAGCGCTGCCACCCGCTGCCGGGTAGCCCGGAAGGCATCACGGGCGGCATGCGAAAACCACCAGGTAGCCAGAACCATCAGCGGCAGCACGATGAAGCAGTACAGCGCCAAGCGCGGGCTGAGTGTGAGCATCACCACGATGATCCCGGTCAGCACCAGCAGATCGCCCATTAGCTCGATGATCCCCTGGGTGAGCAAATCATTGATCACGGCCACATCGTTGATCACGCGTGAAACGGTCACGCCGACAAGGTGATTGTCATGATAACTGAGGGACAGTTTTTGCAAATGGGTGAACAGTGCCTGGCGCAGATCGGCCAGTACGCGCTGAGCTACCCATGAGAGATTGTAACTCTGCCCGGCGGTGGCCCCATATAACAGCACATACGACACAGCGATGTACAGAATCACGCGCGACAGACCTGTCTGGACCCCCGCAGAGATGTACTGGTCGATAGCAATTTTGATGAGATATGGGATCAGCAGCGTTAAGCCGGTCACAATCAGCATCAACAGCACGGCCAGAATCATGCGGCTTTGATACGGCCGCAAAAAGGTGAGCAGTTCTGACACCACCTCGCGGTTGAAAAAGCTGGCCTCCTGCCTGGCTTCTCCAAAGTCCTGGATGGCGCTGCGCGGCCCGATTTCAGGGGTGATTCTGAAGGTCATGGCTGCACCTCCAGTCCTGAGCGTTCTTCCGGCCGGAGCTGGTGCTGATATACCTCATAGTACAGCGATGAAGATTTCATCAACTCGGCATGTGTGCCGCGGGCGGCGATTCGTCCATTTTCCAGCAGCAAAATCAGATCTGCCCGCCGGACGGTGCTGAGACGGTGAGCAATGATAAAAGTGGTTTTACCGGTCATCAGGCGTTGCAGGGCCTCCTGGATCATCTGCTCGGTCTGCGTATCCACGCTCGAGGTGGCATCATCCAGGATGAGGATGAGCGGGTTGGTGAGCAGGGTACGCGCGATGGCGATGCGCTGCTTTTGCCCGCCTGAAAGGGTGACGCCGCGTTCGCCCACCAGTGAGTCATATCCCTCAGGCATCTGCAGGATAAACTCATGCGCCTGGGCTTCTCTGGCGGCATCCATGATCTCCGCATCTGAGGCATCAGGCTTCCCGAAAGCGATATTCTCGCGGATGCTGGCGGCAAACAAGCGGGTATCCTGCAGCACAATGCCGATCTGCCGGCGCAGGTGATGCAGCGGGATATCGCGGATATTGACCCCGTCGATAGAAATGCTGCCTTTTTGCGCGTCATAAAAACGGGTGATCAGGTTGATAATGGTGGATTTACCCGAGCCGGTTGCGCCCAGTAAAGCCACCACCTGCCCCGGTTGCGCTTCAAAGCTGATCTCCTCTACCACCGGATGGTTGTCTTCGTACCCAAAAGCAACGTTGTCAAAACACACATGCCCCTGGGTGATGGAAACCGGTTTGACCTGCGGGTTTTCACGGATGATACTGTCATCATCCAGGATGTGGAAAATACGTTCACCCCCGGATGAAGCGATGGCCAGGGCCGGGATCACCCGCCCCAGCAGGCGCAGCGGGCGGACAAGCTGGGAAAGGTAAGTGGTGAAGGCCACCAGCTCGCCCAGGGTGAGTTCGCCCTGCAGCACCAGCGTGCCACCATACCACAGGATGAGCACTGTACCCAGGTTGGCGATCAAATCCAGCAGCGGCACATTCAGCGATTCCATTTTGACGGCCAGCGAGGACTGCCCGAACCACTTTTCATTCTCGCGGGTAAAGCGCTCGATTTCAGCGTCTTCCTGGGCAAAACCTTTCACCACCTGTGCGCCGAGCAGATTTTGCTCCACCCGCGTGGTCAGCACACCCAACTGGTTCTGGATTTTCACCGAGAGCGGGCGAAATCTGCGTCCGTAGGCGTATCCGCTCCACGCGATAAGCGGGATGGTGAACACAATCATCAGACCCAGCCGGTAGTCCATCCACACCAGCACCGCGCCTGTGCCGATCATCAACACCAGGCTCTCCACAATCCGCAGGAAAGCCCGCCCGGTCAGAAAGCGGATGCGTTCCACATCCTGGATGGCGCGTGAGAGAATCTGCCCGGTCTCCATGCGGTCGTGAAAGGCAAACGAGAGCTGGTTGAGTTTTGTTTGAATCTGGTTGCGCAGATCGTAGGCTACATTCTGCGAGGCCTGCTCCGTCCAGGTGCCCTGGAAATACAGGGTGATGCCCTTGATGACGGTGATGCCCAACAAAGCAGCCACCGACCAGCTTAAGGCAGACAGGTTGCCGGTAAAGATGCCGTTATCAATGATCTGGCGAATAAATTGGGGCTGAATGATATTGACGAGGTTGATGATCACCATGGCGGTGTACACGCCGGTGGTCATCCACCCATACGGCTTGAGATACCCCATGCAGCGCCATAATATTTTGCTTGATTTCTTTTTTGGACCGGCTGATTTCTTTGGAGCGTTTGTCACGTTTCCCTGCCAGGTTTTTCTGTTCGAAGGAAAATCCAGCTACCCGTACGGTCTGCGAACAGGAGGATGTGAAACAGCAAACGCTGTGATTATATCACCGCCCGTTTGCAGACCTGACCTGTCAAATTGCGGAATTATGAATATTAAGGATGAAAATGGATACTCGGGCTGCAAAGAGATAGGCCGTCTTGCTCATTGTGTTTGATTATGATAAAATTTTTGTTCGCCAGACGTATTGGAGAGATGACCGAGCGGCCTATGGTGCCTGTCTTGAAAACAGGTGTGGGGAAACCCACCGGGGGTTCGAATCCCTCTCTCTCCGCTAATAGAGTGTAATAAATCCTGACGGATTTGTGTTATTCGCCTTCGGCGAGTGATGAGTGATATAACTTTCTGTTGCGAGCGTAGCGAGCAATATCA
>DAISXR010000102.1:2800-5971 GCA_036825755.1 Anaerolineaceae bacterium | reverse complement strand
TGCGTCTTGTAAGACAGCAAAAGAGAACAGGGATATCCGAGAAAACATAGCAGACTACAATGGAGAGTTTTAGTCGAGTAAAGAACAATTCGATAGACAGGCAGTAAGGCACTACTCTGCTCACCATTAGCGGCTCACCTGTCCTTTCAAAAAATTATGAGCGGGCTGTATGATATACGTTTTCGCACGAGAACTGAAAAGATGACCGACATCCTCTTCAAAACCGACACCTTCCTCTTCAGCTACCGGGTGGCCGGGGTACTCATCCGCGATGGCAAGGTATTGCTGCAAAAGATGCCTGGCGAACCGGGTTATGCCTTCCCCGGCGGACACGCCGGGCTGGGTGAGATCAACCCCGATACGCTGAAGCGGGAATTTCTGGAAGAGATCAACACCGATATCAGCGTGGGTGACCTGTTGTGGGTGGGGGAGATTTTCTTCCCGTGGGATGGCAGGTCCTGCCACCAGATCTGCCTGTTTTACCAGGTGTCCCTCAGCACTGAAGCCGGCATCCCGCTGGATGGTTGCTTTCCGGCGGTTGACCATCTGGCCGGGCGGGAGATCCCGCTGGAATTCCACTGGGTGCCATTGGCAACGCTTGACCAGATTCTTCTGTACCCGCCCCAGGCCAAACAGGCCCTGCTTAAAAGCGGCGGCTCGCTGCGCCACTTTATCTTTCACGAGGAGGCCGAACGGTGATCGAAATCAGGGAGCTGGATTATCTTGATTGGAAATGGCTGACTGACCTTCGCACCATCTGTTGGCCTGAAGAACTCAACGGGCAATCCGACCAATTGATTGACAGACAGGAAGATGAGGCTTTTTGGGCAAGCTGGGCAGAAACTGCCTTTGGGCATAACGATGTTCGTTTGATCATCGGCGCTTTCAAAGACAACCAACCGCTGGGAGCCGCCATTGGCAGCCTGGCTGAGGTGGCGGATATTCCGCAGATTGGCATGGAATTGAATGGTTTATGGATTTATCCTGAATATCGCGGACGCGGTCTTTCACTGGCATTGATGCAGACGGTTTTTCATTTCTATCAAGCCCTAGGAATACAGCAAACAGTCATCTACAACTTTCACCTATCGCCTTCCAATGCCTTTTACCGCAAGCTTGGATGTCAGGTCATGCGGCAGGATTTACAAATGAAAGAAAATATCCCTGTGGATGTTTTTTGTGCCGGTTTGGATCAATTACTTCAGCAAATTGATGATAAATTAAGCAAGTATCTGTTTGAAATGCGCATTTTACCTTTTGACAGGGCTCTCAAGCAAGCCAAAATTTTTAGCAGAAGGATGGCCTCATGAACACCATTGTGCGCGAAGCATCTGAAAGCGATTTTGATGAGATCCACATCCTGACGGAGCAGATCCATCAACTGCATGTGACAAACCGACCGGATATCTACGCAAATGTCGATTCGCTCAGCAGGGAGTATTTTGATCATCTCATCAGCCAGCCGGAGGTGCTTGCCCTGGTCGCGAAAGTTGATCAGCGCGTGGTAGGCTTCTGCTTAACCGTCATCAGACCGCCATCCGAAAACCCATTGACCGTTCCAAACATCACCGCCTACATGGACAACCTGTGTGTCCACCAGGATTACCGCCGCCTGGGGATAGGCAAGATGCTTTTCGAACAGGCCGTCCTGCAGGCCCGGCAGCGCGGCGCGGTACGGTTGGAGTTGCACGTGGCTGCCTTCAACCAATCTGCCTTCCGTTTTTATGAGGAACTGGGGATGACCGTAAAAAACCTGGCCATGGAGATCAACCTGTAGAGATTCGCTCCATTTCTATCATGGATGGACTGGCATTTTATCGAAAATGACCGGTTTACATTTGGAAGCATGGTATAATATTCGCCGCGTGACTGGTTCACGACCGGGGAGATGCCAGAGTGGCCGATTGGGCTCGCCTGCTAAGTGAGTGCTGGGCTTTAAACTCAGCCGAGGGTTCGAATCCCTCTCTCCCCGCAGTATGAGTGCAAAGTGATGAGTGATGAGTGGAAAGTGTAAAAAATCGCTCATCGCTTATTGTTTTTCACTGAACACTCATCACTTCTCACTCTTCACTTTACGCTCATCACCTTCTACATTAACTTGCATCAAAACCTTCTCTCCACGGCCCTTTCCTTATTTCGTGCGGACCCACTGCCTGCGCAGCGCCTGCATGGCGGCACTTTCAGCGAAGTGTATGAATTTACCTCGCGGGGTGAATCGTTTATCCTGCGTCTCACGCCCCCAAACAGCGGCATCGACCGGGATGATATGGAATCCGTCCTGCATTACATGCACTACCTGTCGGATGGCGGCCTTTGCGTTCCAAGCCCGCTCCTCTCCCGCGAGGGACGGCTGGTAGAAATGATCCCTGATGGCGATAGAACCTGGCTGGCCACTGTAGTTCAAAAAGCCCGTGGTGTTCGGGCAGAGACGATCCCCTTTGAAGGATGGACTGACCGGCGCATCCACCTGTTGGGAAGCCTGACCGGCCGCATGCACCGACTTTCGCAGGGGTATCAGCCTCCGGCGGAGATCAAACCACGCCCTGGCTGGGATAAAGTGACCAACAACTACAACCCGCTGGATGAACTGCCCGACGCAGAGACGGATATTCTCGAGCGCCGCCAGGAAGTGCTGGCCCGTCTTGAACACCTGCCCCGTACGCCGGCGTCCTTCGGGCTGATCCACGCCGATCTCCAGTTCGCCAACTTTTTTATCGATCCTGCTGATGACCTGCTGACCCTGTACGACTTCGACGACTGCTGCCAGGGCTGGTACATGATGGACATCGCCCTGCCGCTGCTGGATATGCTGGTGTTGTACCCCGGTCACGACCGTGAGGTCTTCGCCTCGCGTTTTTTGGAGCATTTTATTACCGGCTATCGCACACAGTGCACCCCCGACCCATCCCTGCTGGCGGAGTTACATACTTTTCTGAAACTGCTGGAGATCGGACTGTACCTTCAGGTGGCAGCTTACGCGGAGGAGGCAACCCCGGACAGTTGGGTGGGGAAGTTCATGCCTGGACGGAAGGAAAGCATTCTCAGCTGCACTCCCTTTGTTCCGGTATACTTATGAGGTTACAGGATTCTGCCGACAAGGGGAGCCTTTATGAAAAATCCGGGTTTGCTGGAATTTGACGCTGAGATCAAGAGCGCAGCCGCCGTCATGCC
>DAISXR010000102.1:0-2700 GCA_036825755.1 Anaerolineaceae bacterium | reverse complement strand
CTGCGTTCCATCTCCATCAAATCGCTGCCCGAGGGGCGACTGCACGAGTTCCCCTTCAGCCTGCCGTTGATGCAGTCACTGGGTGAGCTAAGTTTTACCGCACCGGTCACATTTTTTGTGGGAGAAAACGGATCAGGGAAATCGACCCTGATGGAGGCCATTGCCTGCGCCGCCGAGACCATCACGGTGGGCAGCGAGCACGTTCGCACCGATAAAACCCTGGGAGCGGTTCGCCAGTTTTCCCTGTGGATGAAACTGGTCTGGCAGAAGCGGATCCATCGCGGCTTTTTCCTGCGCGCCGAAGACTTCTTCGGGTACGCCAAACGACTCAACCAGATGCGCGAGGAACTGGAAACCGATCTGCGCTCAGTGGACGGCGAATACAAGGATCGTTCCAGTCTGGCGGGTGACCTCGCGCGCATGCCTTACCAGCGTGAGCTGGCCGATCTGCAGCAGCGCACCGGCGATGGGCTGGACAGCCGCTCGCATGGTGAGGCGTTCCTGGCGTTGTTCCAGGCACGTTTTGTACCGGGCGGGTTGTATCTGCTGGATGAGCCGGAAGCCCCGCTATCACCGCTCCGGCAGCTCACGCTCTTATCGCTGCTCAAGGAAATGGTGGATCAGGATGCTCAGTTCATCATCGCCACCCATTCGCCTATCTTGATGGCCTTCCCCGGTGCAACCATCCTTGATTTTGACCGATTGCCAATAAAACCAGTGAAATATGAAGAGTTGCAGCATGTGAAGCTGACCCGCGATTTTTTGGATAACCCGCAGGCGTATTTGAGGCATCTGTAGCATACGTTCGTTTCTTCGGTAGGGGCAGCCCGGCGTCAGGTGCACAACATCACCTCGCAGATGCAGTTGTTCCAGATCGAACATCTTATGAGATCTGCCCTTATCCGATCCCTCGCTGCGGCGCAGACGCCGTCTCGGGATGGCAATATGGGTATAATTTCGTTTTGACATTACCTGTGGCATTAATTCTTATCCGATGTCATCTAGATCCGCTCAAGAGAAAATTATCAGAGTTCGCCTAATATGGAATCGTTATTATCAGCTTGGGCGGGCGCACAGTGTGCGCCGTTATTGGCAGATTGGGAATTTGTAAAAACCATTCTCATTCGCTTACGGGCAACCGACCCAACCTGCGCATTGGAAGGAATTACCGTATTTCATCACAGGATTTCATACGATGTGGGAAGGATTGAATTCCCCTCCAGTGGAGGGGTGTCCGTAAGGGCGGGGTGGTCACTGCGGGCGCACAATGTGCGCTCCTACCGGCAAAACGGACTCATTGCCAACATGCAAGTTGGGTTGAGAGGAAGACCTCTCAACCCAACCTATAGCAAGCAATCGCCGAATAATTAATCGCTCAGCACATCATAGGCATAATCGAGCATCATGGTCATCTGCTTGATTCGCTCATCCACCTTCATCGAGCCGTGACCGGCTTCGAACCAGTAGATCTCCACCTTTTTGCCCAGCTTCTCCATTTTGTCCAGATATGCCTGCATCTGGCGTACAGGGCAGCGCGTATCATTGCTTCCCTGGATGATCAACACCGGCACGCGCACATTTTCCGCGTAGGTGATGGGCGAGCTCTTGCGGTATTGATCGGCGCGGGTATCCGGGCCGCCGCCAAACAGCGCCACCTGGTATCCGCGCAAAGTGGGCGCCTGATCCTCGTACATCAACGCCCAATCGGCAATGGCGATGCCCGCCATCCCACCGGCAAAATATTCCGGCAGCCTGCCCAGGCACATCAGCGTCATGTAACCACCGTATGACCAGCCGGTTTTCAATATGCGACTCGGTTCGGCGATATTGTTGGCGATCAGCCACTTCAGGCCGGCCTCCACATCTTCCACTTCCCAATGGCCCAGGTCACCGACGATCTGGTTCTGGAAATCTTTGCCAAACGTGGTGGATCCGCGGTAGTTCACCGAGAAGTAAGCGAACCCGTGATCCAGCCAGGTCTGCGCCATGGCATCGAAGCTTTCGGTGGTCACGCCGGTTGGTCCGCCGTGTGTGTGCAGAATGGTGGGGAATGGTCCCTCACCTTCCGGCAGCGCCAGCCAGGCCTGAATGATCGTGCCATCGCTGGATGGGAAAGTGACCGATGTCCACGGGTGGCCGGAAGGCACATCGGCGCCGGGCATGACAACCCGTTTTACCTTGCCGGTTAACCTATCCAGTGCAATCACCTGTGAGGGATGGGCGGCATCCTGCCAGTTGGCAATGATCTCATCCTGCCCGCTGAAATAGGTCCCCCGTCCGTCAAAAGCGAAAAATGTACCGCTCGGGTGATCCAGTTTGGTCAGTTTGCCGTCCTGTAAATCGTACACGTACAACTGCTGGCGAGCCTGATAAACATTCTCCAGCAGCAGGGAACGCCCGTCTGCCGACCAATCCAGCGGGGTTACATCACCGTTCAGTTCCGAAAATTCAAAATCCTGCCGCTCACCGGTGCGCGGGTTCCAGAACACCGGTCTTTCAAATCCGCTGCGGTTGGTGATGGCTAGAATGCGCGGGTCATTGGACAGCGGTGAAAATGTGCAGCCGTGCAGCGAGGTTTCACCGCCGTCCCAAAGCGTACCCAGCTCTTTTCCGCTGGACGTATCCAGGGCAAGCAGATTGGTGAACAGTTTTGCCGAAAGCTCGGTGCTCTCGGCCACGGCCATCTGCCCGTCAACAGAG
>DAISXR010000101.1:8882-12143 GCA_036825755.1 Anaerolineaceae bacterium | reverse complement strand
GCTGTTTCCTCGGGATGACAATGAAGATGGTTTCCCTTCTCCAGATATGGGAACGTGCGAAGGTCAACCCCCAGGCGGATTCTCTGGGTCTGGCTGCGCCAGATCCGACGAAATGACAATTTTGGTTTATGGCGCGAAAATAATTTGTGGACAACCCAGCCTCAGTTGCCAGTCCGAACGCCAGAGAGGGATCGGCCAGGGGCCGATAAGAGATGGTTTCGAAGAGACAAATGAGTAGGGAGAGGTTCATGAACCTCCCCCTACCAGGTTGATTAACAACACTTCCTCAGGCAGGTCATTTCTTCAGATGATACGGTACATCAATGATGATGCGCTGTACCCCGCTCTTGCGGCGCTGATACAGCAGAGCCTTTTTGATTTGATCGGCGGACTGATTGTGCAAAATCTCCTGCCAACTGGATGCTGGGATCATTTCCGGCAAAACCAGAATCGCCCGCTGCCCATCATTGTGTTCGCGATCGGTCTCGTCTAGAAATCTCATCAACGGCTCAACCACCGAGCGGTACGGTGAGGGGATGATCTCCAGTTTGATATCCGGAAACCACAGTTCCCACCTGCGGCGCAGCTCGGCTTCATCCGGCTCCGGATTGATGTCAATATACACCCCGGTCACCTGATCCGAAATCGAGCGCGCCAGGTTGATTGCATCCACCATGGCACGGTGTACCCCTGATACCGGCACGACCACCCGTGGTTTGGGGAAGGGACGCAGAGACGGGGGCAAGCCCCGCAATGAGAGCTGGCTGGAGACGCTGCGGTAGTGTGAGCGTATCTGGAGGAACAGAATCACAAAGGCGGGGATCACCAGCACCGAGATCCAGGCACCCTGGGCAAATTTGCTGATGGCAATCACAATCAGCGCGGTAAATGTAACCAATGCGCCGACGCCGTTGGTGATGGCTTTCATTTGCCAGCCCGCTTCCTTTTTACGGAACCAGTGGATCACCATGCCAGCCTGAGAGAGCGTGAAAGCCGTGAACGCCCCAACCGCGAACAGCGGAACCAGCGCATGCGAGTCACCATTAAAGACAATGATCAGGAAGGCGGTGACTGCTGAAAGCAGCAGAATGCCATTGTGAAATACCAGCCGATCTCCCACATTGAAAAGCTGGCGCGGCATGAACTTATCTTGCGCCAAAATGGCCACTACCCGCGGGAACCCGGCGTAACTGGTGTTGGCTGCTACTGCCAGAACAGCCAGGGTGGAAAACTGGACCACATAGTAAGGAAAACCAGCGCCAAACAGATGGCGCGCCAGCGCGGACAGGATGGTCTCACCCGGAGCGGCTGTGACACCGAAGAACTGGGTTAAACCGATGCTGCCGGCAAACAAAAACGCCATAAGCACGGCCATAACGATCAGGGTTTTACGGGCATTCACCCACTCAGGCGGTTTGAACGCGGTCACCCCGTTGCTGATGGCCTCAATTCCTGTGAGGGCTGTGCAGCCGGCCGAAAACGCGTGCATGATGAGGATGATGGACAACGGCTCAAACGCGGCCGGTGACACAGTAGTGAGGGGGGTGGGAGCACCCTGGGCGATTGCTCGAAACAGGCCGTACAGCAGCATACCCAGAAATGAAAATAAAAACAGATAGACCGGTACCGCCATGGCGGTTCCCGATTCGCGAATGCCCCGCAGGTTGAAAAGCGCGATCACGGCCAATAGCCCCAAAGCGATCCAGATGCGGTGCGGCCACAGCTCGGGGAATGCCGAGGAAATGGCCGCCACACCCGCCGTCAGACTGACCGCGGCGGTGAGAATGTAATCCAGCAGCAGCGCGCCGCCCGCGATCAACCCCGGCAGCGTGCCCAGATTCTCACGCGCCACCACATAAGAGCCGCCGCCCGAAGGGTAGCCGCGGATGGTCTGCGCGTACGATAATGCTACAATCCCCAACAGAACGGTGATCCCTACAGCGATCGGAAACTGGAACGATAACCCGGCTGAGCCGGCAATGACCAGCCCCAGGTAGATTTCCTGGTTGGCATAGGCAACCGAGGAGAGCGCGTCGGGTGAGAAAGCAGCCAGCGCCCGAACTTTATTCAGCCGCTTTTCAGACATCATTTCATTTGGCAGCGGCGACCCGATCAGCAGGTATTTCATTTTATTGATCATAAGCTCTTTCCAGTTCTTTCCAGAAAGAAAACATCACGTTTATTGTATCAAGCTGCCCTGAAAATGATGCGCACTATCAGGGGCCAATCCTGAATTGAGAAAGCGGGCGGAATCAGAGATTACCCTTGACCATATCAATGCTCTTTCCGCACAGCCTGAACCAGCCGGCAGATCGTGCCTGAAGCATGCCCACCGGAAAAAAAGGTTCTCGCTATTTTGGATTCTGTACCGATAAGCCTGCCTCAGACGGCAGGCTGGCGCTGGTATACCGTCTCACCGGCCACCAGCGTACGCTGCACCCTGTACTCGGCATCCCACAACACCACATCGGCATCCGCGCCGGGTTTCAGCACGCCTTTTTGCTGATCCAGCCCCAATGCGCTGGCCGGGGTAAGTGAGGCCATCTGCACCGCCTCGGCAAATGAGACCCCGCAGAAGCGCACGGCATTCCGCACAGCCTGATCCAAAGTGAGGGTGCTGCCGGCCAGGTTGCCGGTTGATGTCACTGCCACACCATCCTGCACGCGGATGGTTTGCCCGCCCAGGTCATATTCGCCGTTGGGCAGGCCAGCTGCACGCATCGAGTCGGTGATCAGCAGGGCGCGCTGCACTCCTTTTGCCCTGACGGCCAGTTGCAGAACGGCCGGGTGCAGGTGGATCCCATCGGCGATCAGCTCGCAGTACACGCGCTCGTCTGAAAGGGCGGCGCCCAGCAGACCGGGCCGGCGGTGATGCAGCGGTCCCATGCCATTGAAAGTATGTACTGAGATGCTCAGGCCGGCCTCAATGGCTGCATGAGCCTGTTCATAGGTGGCATCGGAATGTCCGGCGCCTGTACGAACGCCGTGCTGCGCCGCCGCGTGGATTAACTCCAGCGCCCCGTCCTGTTCCGGCGCCAGGGTGAGCACGCGTACGTCACCGCTGCTCAGCCAGGCCTGGTATTCTGCGGGGTCGGGGCGGCGCAGAAAGGTCACCGGCTGTGCACCGGTGTAGAGCGGGTTCAGAAAGGGGCCTTCCAGGTTCAACCCCAGCGGGCGGGCGCCCTTGCAGGCGTGACGGTATTCGCGGTAGGCGCTCATGGCTTTTTGCAAATTCTCCAGCGGTGAGCTGATGGTGGTGGG
>DAISXR010000101.1:0-8782 GCA_036825755.1 Anaerolineaceae bacterium | reverse complement strand
TCACGCTTTTATGCGTGACCTTTGTGCTCCGGGCCCGTAGCTCAGTGGCAGAGCACGCGGCTCATAACCGCTCGGTCGCAGGTTCGAAACCTGCCGGGCCCACAAAATCAACCCCCTGGTAATTTGGATCATTCCCCTGTCAAAAAGGCGCCGGCTATGCCGGAATGTTGCCAATTTTCTGCGTAACTACAGTGAAACATTTTCTTGAAAGCAGGTAAGGGAACCATGTTCTTTGGTCTTTTCATGAAGAAACTCGTTACAGACACCTCGGCTGAGGAAATTGCCCGGACGACTGCCGTACTGGAGCGGAACAACATCCATTTTGAGGTGCGTACCCAGCGTTCACGGGGGACGATTGGCTCGGGGATGGACGCGGGTGCGTACGCGCGCGGAAACCTGGCCATGTACAAAGGCGCTGCCCAGCCGGTGTTTATCTATACGGTGTATGTTGATCCAAAGGATTTTCAGCAGGCCCGCAAGCTGGTGGCGGAAGGATAACTTATCCTTTTCTCTTCAGCCAATCTCTGGCCAGGCCGGGATCCGTAAAGAGCTTCATCGTTTGCTGACGGTTGAGGGTGACCGTCTCCAAAAAATCAAAGTCCTCATCTCTTTTTGCCAGAACGAGCGCGCGCTTCAACAGGCGAATGTCAACGTTGTATTTCTGGAACTCCGCAGCCAGCTTTTCCGGGGTGACATAAATCTTGTAGGTGGTTAGATCCAGATTAGCCGCCTGAAAATCGAGCAGAACACGGTCGCATGTTTTTTCAATCACCAACCTGGCGATTTCGGGAACCATGTTCTCCATCACGTTCCAATCAAAAGTTCCCACCAAGCGTGATTCAATCAGGTGATCCTCTTGATGATAAGTTACCTGAAACGGCATGCATGCCCCCAATCTACATTTCAAATGTAACTGAATTTATTTATTGTAAAACATCGTCAATGCAATCGTCAAAAACTCTACACTTTTCAGGTTACAGTCCCCAGCCGGCCTCCAGCTTCTTCACCAGGTCGTCCATGAAACGCGCAGCCGGAGCGCCGTCCACCACGTCATGATCGATCAACGCCGTCAGGTGTAAAATCTGCGCAATTTCAACCTCACCTCTGCGAACCACGGGCTGCTGGTTCAGCGAGCCCAGCGCCAGGCAAACCGGGTGGATGCTATATGGGACGATCCATCCGTGCGTATGGCCCACCATGCCCACCGTGGTAATCATGGCGGTGCCCATATTGCCGCGGGCGCGCTGCGGATCCTTCAGAAAAATTCGGAACAGGGGCAGGCGTAGCCACTGCGGCAGGCTCACAAACAGCTTCATCCAGGCTGGGGCGCCGCTCTCGCCAAGCACATACCCGCTTTCGTTTTCCACCTTTTGCGTCTTGCAGGCTTGAATTTCATCCTGGATCTCCGCCAGCGTTTTTTGATTGGCGCGGCGCACCACATACGGCAACGGCACCAGAATGCCGTTGACCTCTTTTTCCACCATGATCGAGACATCCACATCTTTGAAAACGATCACCTTGTTGCGTGCGGGCTGGTTAATCCCCGTCACCTGCGGGTGCAGGGCGATGCAGTCAGCGGTCGCCTTGACCAGCCAGGCAAAGAAGGAGATTTTTTGGCCGGTCTGACGGCTTTGCTGCACCAGCTCCCAGGCGGCGGTCACATTTACCTCCAGCAGAGCTTTCATGTGGTGCCGGCTCATGCCCACCCGGCCCATATCAAAAGTCAGGCGGCGGCTGGAGGGGTAGCTTTCCTCAAAATAATCTCCATTTTTAAGATTCGGAATGGTTCGTCTTCCTTTCCGGTGATGTGGGGGCCTTTTGATGGCTATCGAGGAAAAACTGTTTACGAACGGGGAAATTAATACCTCTTCAGTATAGAGAAAATCCACTGCCCATGCAATCGTGATTGCAAAGCTAAAACCGGGTCAATTTCTGAGTATTACCTGTATAATTCTTTTCAGGCTAACTTTTTCTGGAATAAAAACCATTATCCTCCGGGAGGTGTTTCATGAGTATTGACCAATACCGTTCACGTGTGAACAGCAGCATCTGGAAGGGTGTGGCGCAGAGCGGGGTGGATTTATCACAAATGCCGGCCGAGAAGCAGGCCGCGCTGGTGAACTCCATCTCCGATCAGGTGCTCCTGGCCGTTAATGACATGATGGATGATCTGCCGGGCGCGGCGGCTGGCCGGGCGGCAGTTCAGGATCTGGCGGGAGAGGAAACCGTGTTGTGGAAGGGCAAACCTTTCCTCTCGCTGGTTGAGTCATATATTCTCACCTCCGAGCGGATTAAAATCTCCACCGGTCTGCTGGGCAAGGATTATGAAAACTATGAATTAATCCGCATCCAGGATATCGATGTGGCCCAGACCTTTTCAGAACGAGTGATCAAGATCGGCGATATTCACATTAAGGGCGCCGATCCATCCAGCCCTGAAATCACTCTGCGCAATATCCCGGATCCCAAAGGCGTGTATGAGATCCTGCGGAAAGCCTGGCTGGCTGCCCGGCGGAAGTACGGGCTGCTGTTCCGCGAAGAAATGTAGCCTTCTATTCGGCATTTCAATCGAGAGGTGTCCTATCACTGCATGCGCATGTGCAGCTCAATGCGCATGCGTTTTTTGTTTATCAGATCAGTACCCACCGCATAGAATTGCGTTAATAACCTGGCGTAACCCGATCTGATCAGGTTGAGTGTGTCATTGGATGCCCGAAAATTCACACTGAGTCTGCACCGGAAGGAGCCGTTCATCATATAATGTAAGTGAGTAACCCCGTTTCCCTCTGGTATTGGGCCTGATTTGAGAGGAGCATTATGAACGAATTGATCTCCTTGCAGTGTCCAAACTGCGGCGGCATCATTCAGGTGGGCAAAGAAGTTAACCAATTTCAATGCGAATACTGTGGTACGGTTCACCTGTTGAAGGACCATCCGGAAGGTTCGCTGAAAGCGTACCCGGTGTGTCCGTGCTGTGGGCGGCGTGATCAGGTGAAAGGGGTTCCGGCGGTTCTGGCCAGAAACCCCCATCTGGCAAAATGGCTGCGGCGCCCTCGCATGCCGGCTAACCTTGCCAAAGCGCGTGAAGCCCCTCGACCACCAGAATTGAGGACTGTACAACCTGTCAGCCGTGGATCTGTCTTTTTGCAGGCAGCCGGTTTGATCTCGCTGGCGGTGTTTGTGTGGCTGCTGGTCGCCGGGCGGTTATCCGATCTGTTTGGGGCAGCTGCGTTGTTGTTTGTCACTTTGCTGGGATATCTTTCCCTGCGGATCAGGATGGAAAACGTCAGGAACATCAAAGAGGTGAATCAGCAGTTGTTGTCTGATTATCAGGCAGAAGTTGAATCGTTTGAACGTTATTTGCAGCAGCCGGCCTCGCTTAAGGGGCAACGAGCCGCCATTGTCGACCTGCTTGCCTGGCGAAGGGCCTGCCTGCGCTGGGAACAACTGTACTGTTGCGAGCGGGATGATGTTGTCTTCCTGCCGGGCGAAGCTGAATATAAGTCGCTTGCGGAGATCAACCGAATTCTATATAATAACTGATCTGCAGACAGGTTGAAAATCTGGACACCCTTTTGTTGTGTACGGGAAATCGTTCATTCCCCAGAGTTTTCAATTCTGACAGGCGATCAATTTCTACTACAATTTGCGTAACCAATTTATTGGTTGAGGTGTTTGTGCATTTTATGAATATTGTTCAATTGACAGCCACCCTGCTCATGGGATACCTGATCGGTAACATTTCACCTGCATATTTATTGGGTCGTTCGGTAGGCAACTTTGACATCCGCGAGCGCGGCAGCGGCAACGCCGGCGCCACCAATGTGATGCGCCTGATCGGCTGGCGGTACGGAGCGCTGGTCTTCATTCTCGATATGCTCAAAGGGTTGCTCTCATCCTCGCTGGGTTTCTGGCTGGCCGGTTATCCCGGTCTGGCGGCGGCAGCGTTCGGTGTGATTCTGGGGCATGACTTTCCCGCGCTGCTCAACTTCAGGGGCGGCAAGGGGATCGCTTCCACCACGGGTATTTTTCTCAGTCTGTTCCCGCTGCCCACGCTGGCGGCCATCCTGTTGTTTGCCCTGGTGGTGCTGCAAACCCGCATGGTTTCAGTGGGTTCGCTGGTTTTTGTGCTGGCCATGACCGCTTACACGCTCATCACCAACCAGCCGCTGGTGCTGGGTGTTCTGGCGGTGGCGGTGGCGGTGTTCGCGCTGCTGCGCCACAAAGAGAATATCAAACGCATCCTCAACGGGGTGGAAAACAAGATCACCCTGGGGAAGAAACCCAAAACCGAAAACGGGTAAACAATCCGGTATGACAGGCATGTGAGTTCCTTCACCTTTTTTCAGGCCGGGAGAGGGAGGTATAATTGCGCAAGCAGACTTGCGTGCAAGTACTCTTGCGCCAAGCAGACTGGCGTGCAAGTATTGATCTGTCTTTGAAAAGGATCCACACCGGCCATGAATGAATCTATAAAAACATTCCCGCTGTCACCCAAATCCATCCCTCTGCCGGATGGCAATGAACCCTATACGCGTCTACTGTGCGGCTGCCCGCCGGATAGCGCCGGCATGAAATCAGGCCGTGTGGTGCTGGCGCCCGGCGAAAGCGTGGGCGAGCACAGCACAGAAAATCATGAGGAAATCCTGGTGCCCCTCTCCGGAATCGGTGAACTGCGCATCCCCGGACTGCCGGCGATGAGGGTTGAGCCGGGTGTGCTGCTTTACAATCCGCCGGAAACGCTGCATGATGTGGTGAATACCGGCGATCAACCCCTTAGCTACATCTTTATTGTCGCTCCGATATGTAAGTAATTAATGACTGGGTCTCACCGATCAGCGCGCTGTCAATCAGCGCGCTGATTGACTGTTGAACTCCCTCACAATCGCGCTATACTGAAGGGTAGAACGCATGCCAAAACTGCTCTTCAGTGTGTTGATCATTTGCCTTCTGAGCGCCTGCATGCCGGTTGGGGCGCCAGTTGTGCCATCTACTGGAACCTCAGAAAATGGAGCGGCAGATTCTGACACTGCCGGGCAGCTTACCCCTGATCTCACCTCAACTCCGGCCGCGCCGTCAAAAACCTCCGCGCAGACCGATGTGCTCACTGCAGAAGTTACACTCCCCCCTATCGAAGCGGCTGAAATCCCTGTGACGGTGGATGAACAGGCCGGCTATGTTGAATATAACAGCGGCGACCTCTGGCTGCGGTTGGAATCGCCGAGAGATGAGAGTGAGGTCAGCACGTCGGATATCAACGTGATGGGGCAGGCGCCCGCTGAAACGGTGATCAGTGTGAATGAGGAAATCCTGCTGGTGGGAGAGGATGAGCGCTTTGCTCTCCCGATCAGGCTGGAAGAGGGACCGAATGTCATCGAGCTGGTGGTCAGCAACCCGCAAGGTGATGTGATTGAACTGGTGCTGACGGTGGTGTACGAGAAAGAGTAAAGGAAGGGAATGATGAAATCCAGGCTACCGGTCATCCTGTTCGTTTTATTGGCAGCCCTGCTGTTGAGCGGCTTTTCATCGCTCCCTGCACGGGCGGCTGCGGGGCCCGAAGAACCGAAAGGAAAACACGAAAATTTTAAAGGCGTCATCATCGAGATGGGTGAAACCAGCCTGACGCTTGAGTTGAAAGACGGCACATCGGTCACCATCGCCCTTACAGCCGATACCGTGTACAAAATGCGCGGAAACAAAGAGGGCGACGCGGCTGATTTGCAAACCGGCATGCGAGCGGTGGTACAGGCCGTTCGCACAGACGAGGATACGCTGACCGCCCGCCGGGTGAGAATCATTCCGGATAAGCCCGAACGCGTTCACCGGGTGGGAATAGTCACCGAATATTTGCCGGGTGAGTCCATCACCATTCAGGCGAAAGACGGGCAGTTTTACACATTTCTTTTAACGGCTGAAACCAAAATTCTGCCGGAACCCCGGGTGAATTTGCTTGTGTCCGGCGCGCGTGTGACGATCATCGCCCCGCGTGATCCGGGCGAGCAGACACTCACCGCCAGTGGGATTGTAGTGCATCCGAATCCATAAGTTGATCGTTGATCTGAGACCTTCAGAAACTCAGGAGGGCGAAATGAAGGAATCAAAAAGTCTTCGGAGGCTTCAATCCTCATTTATCCTCATTCTTGGCGCAGGTATACTTTTCGGCATTTTTTATGCGATCGGGGTTCTGCCATTAAGACTGAATCCAGCATTTCGTCAGGCGATATCCATCGCAAAAAAGGATCCGGCGGTTGCTGAAGTCATCGGACCGCGGGTATGGACGGGGCTCATCGTATGGGGAACCATCGAAAAATACCGGGGCGGATCAGGTTATGGAAATCTGGAAGTCTCCCTGTATGGATCAGAAAATAAAGGCGAACTATTCGTATACATGACGAAAGAGCGCAAAGGCGAATGGGTGCTGACGCGAATGAGCATTGATGTCCGTTATGAACAGGTGCTGGAGTGGGTTCCTGGTGTCGGTTTTGCGTACACAGGTCAACCGGCGGTGATTCCTGCGGGGAGTGGCGTGACAGGCCCTACAGCGGTACCTGTGGCAACACCGCAGCCATGACCTGACCATGATTTTTCATTCTGTAACAGAAGTATTCTATCTATTTCCATCCTTCGGAATCATCAGGAGGGTCGCATGGGAAAAACAGACAAAGGCGGAGCAATCAACCTGTTGCTGATCTGCGCTGGCATCGCGGCCGGCTTTTTTGCTTTATTCTATTTCCTGGTCATGTTTCCGATGAAGATGAACCCGGCCTACCGCCAGGCTATTTTGATCACCAGAACCGATCCGGCAGCGGCAAGCTTGCTCGGCTCACAAATACGAACCGGGATTTTTGTCCTGGCAAATACCCAAACCTACAATGGTTTCGGCGAGGGATACATGCAGGTAGCTCTTTACGGGTCACAAAACAGGGGCCAATTGTTTATGCACATGACCAAAGCCCGCAAAAGCGAATGGGTTTTGATCGGGATGGATATTGAGGTGGATGATGAGGTGGTTCTGGATTGGGTACCCGGGACCGGTTTTGTGTACGCCAACCAACCGGGAGCGGCGCCCGCAGGGAATAACGTGAATGCGCCTACAACTGCTCCTTTGGCCACACCGCTGCCGTGAACAGAAGGAGGCAGGATGATGATCCAGAACCGGCGAACCTCGCTGATGGTGGTGCTGGCAGCCGTGCTGGTCACCGGTTTGCTGGGGCTCGCTATACCGCTGGTAATGTCACAGCTTGCTCAGGAGACGGAGAAAAACCCTCAGAAAACCGCCGGGCATCCTGCAGTCAGCCTTCTCGAAACCATTGATCTGGAAGGGATTTGGGCGCAAAGCCCCGGCATGGCAGCCGGCTGGGCAGACCGGTATCACTTCTACCCTTCCGGAGCATTCCATTTTTACCCCAATCAGATGACATGCCCGGATAAATGGGTTGAGAAGGCGGGTGCCTGGCAGTTGAATGAGAGTGTGCTCTCCTTGACGGTGACCCATACAATCACCCGTACACTTGAAACCAACGCTGAGGGTTTCTGTACTGTTAGCGACAGCCTTGAAGAGATTCTACCTCAACCGGTTTTGGAGCTGTACGCGGTGAAAGACCTGGGATTTTCAGAGGTCAGCCCCTATCCCGGCATCTCACTCAACGGGGTCATATACTGGCAATACAGTCAGGATGCGTCGCAATACGGCGAAGAGCAGTTCCCGGAATGACCGAATAAACTGAAGAGAATATCATGAATTTCACACGATAAATCGGTTGCGTGATCTGTCTGGCGATTATAGAATACCAGTATCCCTGTCGTTGTCATGCCAGACGGAAAAGCAGCCCACGTTGAAGCGAAACCTATCTCAATCCATTTGTTTTTTGCTTTGCAGATATTTTCTGATCAGCAAATCCGCAATATTTGATTCGTTGAAGACATTGAGTTATGTCTTATTCGGGTCCCTCATCCTGTTTCCGATCGTATCAAAAGCGCCATTGTTAGGCTGGGACTGGTACTTTTTTTACAATTCCAATAATCCGGTCTTTAACCTGTACACATCACAAAGCGCTTATCCGCCTTTCACACATTACTTTATTGAATTGTTCACCTGGATGGACTGGCGCGTTTCGCTGGGCTGGCGGAATTCCATCACGATTGTCACGGTAGCGCTGGCCACCTGGAAAAATGGGGGGAAGTATAAAGAGATCGCGCTGGCGCTTTCCGCTCCGCCGCTTTGGTTCCTGTTATGGATCGGGCATCCCGAAGGGCTGGTGCTGTTGGGTGTGATCACCGGGATTGTGCCTTTGATCCTGATCAAACCGGTAATTTCGCTTTTTAGCATTTTTAGCAGCAGAAAACTGTTTGCCTGGACCGCTCTGTTCTTTGCCTTATCACTGATCATCTGGCCTGGATGGGTTTTTGCCTTTCAAAGCGCCTCCTTTGGACATGAAGCGGCTTTTGGTTGGGCAGATATGGGATGGCCGCTGTTAATCCTGGGGTGTATCCTGCTGCCAGGGGCAGGGAAAAACCCATACCGGCTGATGGCTGCTGGCTGTTTTATCACGCCGTTTTTGATGCCATACCATCTTGCGCTGCTGACTCCTGCCATGGGAAAGGCACGCGGGTGGCGGTTGGTGCTATTGTGGCTTTCAAGTTGGTGTGTGTTTTTGGGGACTGGATTGCAGGGGTACGGACATTTGGTGTCTTTTGCTTTTCCGCTCATGGTGTATCTGACCAGCGGTTCACTCTCTACATACTGGATGAACCTGCAGGCTCTGACAAATGAAATCAGAGA